>JAESUH010000063.1 GCA_016763155.1 Rhizobiaceae bacterium | reverse complement strand
GATATGATAGCAGCATCCGCAATAGGACGCCCATTGGCATGTAACCCACCAATGCTTATGTTAAAACCGTGTCCTTGAGAATAATATTGTTTCCATGAATAACACCGGTAATTCCAGTAATTTGAACCTGACTCATCAAGAAAACGCGACAAAACCAACCTTCTATTCGTTGACCGGATTGGTGTGCTTTCTCCTGCTGCTTCTAATCATCCGGCTAATATCTTTATTTTACAACAATAGTGAATTATTCTTTGATGAAGCTCAATATTGGGTCTGGTCTCAGGATTTGGATTTTGGTTATTTTTCAAAACCCCCCATGCTGGCTTGGATCATTCGGGCTTCGACAGAAATATGCGGCTCTGACAGCGCCTTTTGCATTCGAATATCTGCTCCAATAATTCATACAATCACATCAATTTTTGTATTCCTGAGCGCCAGGGAATTATTTGATACTAAAACCGGTTTTTGGGCAGGCATCATTTTTGCATTACTGCCGGCGGTTTCGCTTTCTGCAACCATCATTTCAACCGATGTCCCCCTATTGATGTTTTGGAGCATTGCGCTTTATGCATTCCTCATGCTGGAGCGCACCAATTCAAAAATCTGGATTTTGGTGCTGGGTCTAAGCTTTGGCTTTGGGTTGATGTCAAAATACGCAATGGTCTATTTTGTAATTTGCTCGTTCCTTTACGCATTGCTGGCTAGAGATCTTCCAACTGCATTGAAAAAACCCGGCTTCTGGATTGCTATGGCGTTAGGCTTTCTAATTTTGGTCCCAAACATTTGGTGGAATTACCAGCATTCTTTCGCAACACTCAGCCATACCGGCGACAATATTGGCTGGAAGGGTCTCAACCTACACCCTCTTAAAGCAGCAGAGTTTTTGCTGTCCCAGTTTGGAGTGTTCGGCCCGATTTTGATGGGGGTCTATCTGGCAAGTCTTTGGCGGATCGAACTCTTCAAAGGCACAAACGCCCAGCAATTTCTCGTGGCATTTTCCCTGCCTATTTTGTTCATCATCATTTTTCAGGCATTGATGAGCAAAGCCTATGCCAACTGGGCCGCCCTCACCTATGTGGCGGCAAGCATTTTGGTGGCCGATATTTTAGTCAATCGAATTCCTCCATTATGGGCAAAGCTTTCCCATACCATTCACGCCGTTATTTTTCTGGCCATCGCCATCGCGGTTACCCAGGCCGGCCCCGGTCAACTGGTGCTACCTGGAGGAGCAGAGCCTTTTAGAAGAACTCAAGGTTCATTGGAGATGGCTAATTTGGTCCGCGCAAAATTAGCCCAATCAGATTATCAGGCAGTCATTACCACAGACCGCAAATTATCAGCCTTGATGATCTATCAATTACGCGACGAGAACGTGAAAGTTCTGGCATGGCGGCACAGCAGCCACGCCAATGATCATTTTGAATTGATATATAGTTATCAACAAAACCCTAAAGAACCCGCATTGCTGGTCTATTCAAATTCCCAAATAGACAATATCAAACAACAGTTTTCTTCATTTGAACCTCTTGGCCAATCACAGGTCCACTCCGGAATTACAAAAACACTTCATTTTGCCCGGGTAATGGGTTTTCAGACGAAACAATCATCGGGTAAATAACACATGATAAGCAGCGCCCGAACAAATCAGATCATGCTTGCAACTGCAATTATCGGCGTCGCGACCATTTTCCTTTTCAATTATTATCCCTCGCTCGACCTTGATATCACAGGCAATTTCTTTTTAGGCGATGGCCGCTTCACCTTGATGAATTCTCCCGTAGTTGAAACACTTCGCACAATCACCTTGGTAACCTACGGGTTTTGGTATCTGACAATCTGCTTTGGTCTTGGGATTGCAATATCGAAAAAATCCAAATTCCTGATGTTTTCCATACGTGATTGGCTGTATCTGGTTCTATGCTCTATCATCGGCCCGGGAATTTTGGCCAATGTAATTTTAAAAGAGTATTCAGGTCGCGCGCGCCCTCGTAGCGTGGAGGAATTTGGAGCCGGGCTTGATTTTACACACGTGCTGAACTGGAGTGAACAATGCTCAAGTAATTGTTCCTTCATCAGCGGCGAAGTCTCCTCAATGGTGATGATTTTTGCACCGCTAATATTCATTTGCAAAAAATACAGATGGGCTCTTGTCGTTGCAATGTTCGTGTTCGGGAGCCTGTCCGCTTTGATGAGAATTGGTCAGGGGGCACATTTCGCATCCGATTGCATCATGGCTGCCGTCATCATGATATTTACCGCAGCCCTGCTATATAAAATAGTCTACTCCCAGCCATCACCAACCGCCCAAAACAAATAGTATCTGGCCCAGTTACCTCGGTCAGGACAGATTTGAAATTTCGATAAAAACATCCAATCCGTTTTATCTGTTTCACATATGTTTGATAGGTGACGTTTGTCACACGCAGCCAAATTGAGTATAGTTACATCGGTTAAAGGGACGGAGCCACTCTGAGGAGGGAAGCTTCTGCATAAGCGCATTGGGTGAGGAAACAGGAAATGCAAAGCCTTATTGGACAGTTTACAAGAATTATCTTGCTGATTTCAGTAGCTTTTCTGCTTGCCACAACAAGTGCATTTGCCGAAAAACGGATCGCGCTAATTATCGGAAATTCTGCATATAAAACTATTTCAGAACTGAAAAATCCGAAAAATGATGCAGAATTAATGGCCCGCACGCTAGAAGAAGTTGGCTTTGAAGTCGTGTCAGCATTTGATGCAGACTACCGCGATATGCGCAAGGCAGTTAAATTGTTCGGCAGGAAATTACGCGTTGCCGGCGAAGATACGGTTGGGCTATTTTATTATGCAGGCCACGGTGTGCAGGCAAATGGCACCAATTATCTTATTCCCCTGAGAACAGAAATTGATTCCCAGTCTGATCTCAATTTAGAGGCTCTCGACGCCGACGACATCCTTCGCCAAATGGAAGATGCGGGAAATCGATTGAACCTCGTGATTCTGGATGCCTGCCGCAATAACCCATTCAAGGGAACTGCGCGCTCAGGCGGGCGAGGTCTGGCTCGTATGAATGCAGCAAGCGGGTCTTTGATTGCTTTTGCCACGGCTCCCGGTCAAGTAGCAGCCGACGGAGAGGGCAACAACTCACCCTATACAGAAGCTCTGGTTGCAGCCATCAAGCAACCGGGACTTGCCGTAGAGCAGGTATTCAAACATGCAAGAATTGAAGTTGGAAGAAAGACCGGCAAACGCCAAACCCCGTGGGAAGAAAGTTCCCTGGAAGGCGATTTCTTTTTCGTTCCCCGCCTCGAAAGTGCCTTATCCATTCTAAGCAACCCAAAACAGCAAAAATTCGAGCCGGCACCCGTTCTTAACAAGGCGGAGCGGGTCTATAACCAAATCAAGGACAGCGACAATGTCGAAGTTCTCGAGATTTTTATCGAACAGTTCCCGGACAGTATTTATTCAAAATTTGCTCGCGCCAAAATTAAGTCTCTAGATCCTAAAACCAGCCCTTCGAAAGATCCAACAACTGCACTTTTAAACAGGCCACGGACCACAGTGCCAACACCGGATAAAGACACCAAAGCAGACGCCCTTAAACTGGCCCAGGATGGGGACAAAGCATATAACGACAAGAATTTCGTGGAATCCGCACGCCTCTACGTATTGGCTTCTGAGAAAAACCACGCTGGTGCCATGAGGCGTCTTGGGTACCAATATGCAAATGGCAAAGGTGTCACCAAGGATTACAAAAAAGCCGCTCGACTTTACGAAATGGCAGTTGCCCAAAGCGATGCAGGTGCCATGCAGAACTTGGCAATGCTTTATGAGAGCGGCCAAGGCGTCCCCAAAGATTACGGAGAGGCCGTGCGCCTATACAAACTGGCGGTGGCTAAAAACCACGCAGGCTCCATGACTAATTTGGGCATTTTATATGAAAACGGCCAAGGTATCGCCAAGGACGCCAAAGAAGCTGCCCGTCTCTACAAATTGGCATCAGATCAAGACGACATATCGGCCACCTTTAATCTGGGAATTCTCTATAAAGACGGCAAAGGCGTAAGCAGGGATTATAACGAAGCTGCTCGCTTGTATAAAATTGCTGTTGCAAAAAACCATGCGGGAGCCATGAACAATCTGGCCATTATGTATGAGAACGGTCAGGGTGTTTCCAAAGACCTTAAGGAGGCTGCACGCCTGTACAAATTAGCCGCGAATGGGGGAAATATACTTTCCATGTATGGCTTGGCGCGTATGTATGAAAACGGCTGGGGCGTGCCTCGCAATCGAAAAACCGGTGCTGATTATATGTATCGATCTATCAATGGAAGAAGCACGTTTTCTCTGAACGAGATGACAAATAATTCAAACGCCTGGAGCACGGATTTTCGCCGGGAGTTACAGCGCAGAATGAAAAATAACGGCTATTACGACGGTCCAATTGATGGCTCATTCGGTCCGGGAACCATTCGCGCGCTCAACAGTGTCGCAGCCGGATAGGGAAGCATTCTCCAACCAGCACCCAACGGATCAAGTCTGTTTCATCGCAGTCCTTGCTTACTAAATATCAAAACCCATATCGATGAAACTACCCGCAGATTTCACAAGCCAAATCTCCTTGCCAAATTGCGAATAAAAGCGACAAGGTCGCACTTGCAATACAGCCAAACTAGCCCATAATATCAGCTAATCATCTGCGCTAATTCTTCTTTTAATAGACCACAAACAGTCTCAAACACTTCGATGACAGACAAGTCTATGGACCCAAAAGCAGTCTTTGAAATTAAAGACCTCACCAAAACCTATAAAACAGGTGATGTGGAGGTTCACGCTTTGCGCGGGGCGGATGCTGTTCTTTACGAGGGCGAAATTTCCGTAATGCTCGGGCCATCGGGAAGTGGAAAATCAACGTTTTTAAATATCATTGGTGGGCTGGATACAGCCACATCCGGCTATGTTCGCTTCAAACATCTGAATATTTCTAAAGCAACTGAATCAGAACTAACCCAGTATCGGCGGCGCTATGTGGGATTTGTGTTCCAATTCTACAATTTGATTCCAAGCCTCACAGCACGCGAGAATGTTGCATTGGTGACCGAAATTTCCACCAATCCAATGCGACCGGAAGAGGCGCTTGGCCTTGTTGGCTTGGAAAAGCGCATGGATCATTTTCCCGCACAATTATCCGGAGGTGAACAACAAAGGGTAGCCATTGCACGCGCAATTGCCAAAAACCCGGCAGTGCTTCTTTGTGATGAACCCACAGGCGCCCTCGATAGCACCACAGGCAGGTTGGTTCTTGAGGCACTAACAACAATAAACCAAGAGCTGGGGGCTACAATCGCGATCATTTCCCACAACGCTACCATTCGACAATTAGCGCATCGCACGTTCTATTTTGCCGATGGCGAAATTATTCGTGAAGAAATCAACGAGAAACGCTTAACCCCTGCGGAGCTTGTTTGGTGATCTGATGAGAGTGCTGGATAAAAAACTGTTGCGTGATTTTGTACGGCTATGGCCGCAGGCGCTGGCAGTGGCTCTGGTTCTCAGCTGTGGTGTAGCAACATTGATTTTATCCGTTGGTTCTTACCGATCACTGAGCGAAACCCGTCAGGCCTATTATGAGCGCCATCGCTTCGCATCAGTTTTTGCCTCCGCTACACGAGCCCCCATATCTCTGGCACGCACAATCAGCAAATTTTCTGGCGTGATGGCAATCGAAACACGGATTGTTCAACCGGCCCTGTTGGATATTCCAGGCATGACAGAGCCTGCAACGGGGCAAGTGATCTCAATTCCGGACCATCGAAAACCATTGCTTAATCAGCTTTATTTAAAAGCCGGACGATTACCGGAACCCGGTACAAAAGATGAGGTCGTCGTTTCTGCAAATTTCGCTGATGCTCATGGCTTTCGCCCCGGCTCATCTTTCGCAGCAACCCTTAATGGACACCGGGTAAATTTCCGTATCACCGGCTTGGCGCTTTCTCCCGAGTTTATCTATGCAATCGGTCCAGGCGACCTGGTTCCCGACTATCGAAGGTTCGCGGTAATCTGGATGCGAAACCAGCAATTGGCTCAATTGAGCGGTCAAGAGGGAGCGTTTAATTCGCTCTCTCTTTCCCTGCTTCCCGGCACACTGGAAGCAGATATCATCCAGAAACTGGACCAGATACTCCGCCCATATGGGGGGACAGGAGCATATGGCCGCAAAGATCAGATATCCCACGCATTTTTGGATAGCGAATTGCAACAATTAAGCGCAATGGCAAAGATCATTCCACCAATATTCCTGTTTGTTTCAGCCTTCTTGGTCAATATGATTCTATCCCGGCTGATAGCCTTGGAACGGGAGCAAATTGGCCTGTTAAAAGCACTGGGGTATGGAAAATGGAGCATCGCCTGGCACTATATGAAACTGGTGCTGATAATCGCAGCTTTCGGCGTATTAATCGGCTTCATCGCCGGAACATGGCTTGGATCCGGGCTTACAAAACTATACGCAGAATTTTTTAATTTCCCGTTTTTGGTTTTTCGCCAAAGCCTGGATGTTTATGCGCTGGCCAGCGGGGTAACCGTTGCAGCTGCACTTCTGGGCGCGTTTAGTTCAGTGCGAACAGCCGCCGCTTTGCCACCTGCCGCCGCAATGCGCCCGGCATCTCCCCCTCAATACCGCCGCGCAAATGCGCTAGGGAGATTTGTTGCCAGCCTGTTTTCACAGCTTACCGTCATGTCCGTTCGCCACATGACCCGCTGGCCACTGCGTTCTGGCCTCACCATGCTCGGCAGCGCGCTGGCGGTTGCATTGTTGGTAACTGCCCTGTTCACATCGGGGTCGGTGAATTCCATGATCGATATTCTGTTTTTTCAAACAGATCGGCAGGACGCAACAATCACATTCACCACACCTCTTGCGCCTTCGTCGATGAATTCCGTAAAGCAAATACCCGGCGTGCTTTCGGTTGAACCATTTCGAATGGTCGCCGTAGAGCTCTCCAATGGATCGCGAAAACGCCGTTTGGCAATTACCGGCAAGCCCGACAATATGCGCCTAAGCAGAATTCTTGATCTGGACCTCAAGCCCGTTACCCTTCCCCCCGGTGGCATAATTTTGAGCGAGCGTGTGGCTTATCATCTGGCGGCAAAACGCGGAGATATTATTGATATCAAACTTCTCGAAGAAGGTTGGCACGACACACAAGCACCAGTGGTTGATATTGTTCAAAGCTTCATGGGCCTTGGCGCATATATGAATCTTTCAACCCTCGATCGACTATCCCTGATTGGGCCACGTCGTACCGGCGCTTATGTGGAACTGGATTCAGCAAAACTTGATGAGACCTATTCATCGATTAAATCTCTACCTTCCATTGCATCCATCGCGCTACAATCAGCAGCTTTGGAAAAGTTTCGGGAAACCATTGAAAAAAACATCTCGACAATGACCACAGTCTACACCGTTCTTGCGGTGATCATCGCATTTGGCGTGGTCTATAACAGCGCGCGCATCCAGCTTTCAGAACGCGCCCGCGAGCTTGCAAGTCTCAGGGTGCTTGGATTTACACGCGGGGAAGTCTCTTCGGTGCTTATCATTGAACTTGCTATCATCGCATTGCTCGCCCAGCCATTGGGCTGGGCGCTAGGCTATGGTTTTGCATGGGCGGTTATTTCGGGGTTTCAAAACGATTTATTCAGGATGCCATTTGTTATGGAAATCCAATCTTTTGGCTGGGCCAGTATTATTGTATTGATTGCCTCAGCTGTATCTGCCCTGATTGTTCTTATTCGTGTACGGCATCTGGATATGATTGCTGTCCTGAAGACAAAGGAATGAAAATGTTTTCAATATGGATAAAGCGTCTTGGTC
>JAESUH010000062.1 GCA_016763155.1 Rhizobiaceae bacterium | reverse complement strand
TAACGGACCCTTACGTGTAGGAATTGGAGGGCCGGTAGGCTCCGGCAAGACTGCGCTGACCGATGCGCTTTGCAAGATGATGCGTGATAAATATTCTATCGCTGCCATCACAAATGACATTTATACCCGTGAAGATGCTGAATTTTTGACCCGTTCCGGCGCTTTGCCACCAGAACGTATTGTGGGTGTTGAAACCGGTGGTTGTCCCCATACGGCCATTCGCGAGGATGCGTCAATCAATCTGGCCGCGGTAAAGGACATGTGGGAGAAATTCCCTGATCTTGATTTGATATTCATCGAATCTGGTGGCGATAATCTGGCAGCTACTTTCTCGCCGGAATTGGCCGACATCACCATTTACGTGATCGACGTATCCGCTGGCGACAAAATCCCACGCAAGGGCGGGCCGGGCATTACCCGCTCTGATCTGCTCATCATCAACAAAACCGATCTTGCCCCATTGGTTGGTGCAAATTTGGACGTGATGGCGCGAGATTCCAAGAAAATGCGCAACGAACGCCCATTCGTTTTCACCAATATCAAGGCCGGTGACGGGGTAAAGGGCGTGATGGACTTTATCTGTAAGGCGGGCGGGCTCTAATAAAGTTTGGTTTTGTAGGCGTTTTCCAAATTCACGTCGATTTCCGCAGCAGTTTGATCTATGGAAAGTTGATCTGCCATAATCTCTCCAAGTGTTGGAAAGTCCGACTTATCAATCCAGGTGTCGGGGTTCCATAGGTGCGAGCGCAATAGGGCCTTGCCACAATGGAAGTAGCATTCGCTGATCTTAACCAGAATTCCTGCTGCAGGAACACGGCCATTTACGGCCAAATCTTCTAGGCGTGGATCATCTACAATAATCGTGGCGGTGCCATTCACCCGGTAGGTTTCCCGGATTAACGGCAACATAAACAGAAGACCGATCGCAGGGTTTTCAATCAAATTGGATAAGGTATCCAGCCGGTTATTGCCCGGCCGTTCTGGAATCAAAAGAGTTTCATCATCCAACACAGCTACAAAACCCGGTGCGTCACCGCGTGGAGTATTATCAGCCAAACCATTTTTTACGGAAGTGGCAATACACAGGAATGGCGAGAGCGAAATAAAATGCCGTGCGTGTTTATCAAGGCCACGCATTTGTTTTTTAAGTGCCAGCACACTAGCCGGGCCAAAATGCGCGCGTAATGCTTCAGCTGTTTCAATTGTCGCCATTGGAAAAACTCAGTTTGTTGGAATTACGATGATGATAATATCATTTACCGCTCTTGCGATAGCAAGGTGTTTGTCCTATTCAACGACCGTTTTTCTTCCGCCATGCTTTGAAGTTCTCCAGTGTTTCCTCTTTCGTCGCTGGATATAAGCCGATGATCGATTTACCCGCTTTAACTTCGCTCACTGCAAATTCTTCAAAAAGAGACATGGCTGTGGCTTCTTCCGCAACCTCGTCAGCCAGATGGGCCGGAATGACGATAACACTGTCATCATCGCCAACGATGATATCGCCAGGAAATACCGGTGCATCGCCGCAACCAATCGGCACATTCAGCTCTATGGCGTGATGATGGGTTAGATTGGTGGGAGAACTGGGACGGCTATGATAGGCGGGCATATCGAGTTCGCCAATTTTCATGGAATCCCTAAAACCGCCATCGCTAACCACACCGGCACAGCCGCGCATTTGCAGGCGCGTAATCAGTATATCGCCAGCACTGGCGGCACGCGCATCCTTGCGGCTATCCATCACAAACACCGCACCTGGCGGGCAGGTTTCAACCCCGTGACGTTGAGGATGCTCAGGGTTCTTGAATTCCTCCAGTGTGTTTAAATCTTCACGCGCCGGAATGTAGCGAAGGGTGAAAGCAGGGCCGACCATGTTTTTGCCCTTGGCCTTAACAGGTTGCACATCCTGAATTACCTGATTACGCATACCTTTTTTGAACATCAACGTCGCCAGAGTGGCAACGGAAACATGTAGTAATTTTTCCCGTGTTTCCGCTGATAATTCGCTCATGCCGTTCTCCTAATTAATTTCCGGTTCTGGCACTGGCGGGCCAAAATCTGTTTTAAGGAAATCAAAGTCGCAGCCCTTATCGGCCTGCTCGATATGTTTGGAGTAAATGTAGCCATATCCACGACCATAACGTGGTTCAGGTGGCGTCCATGCGGCGCGACGGCGTTCCAGCTCTTCATCACTGACCAGCATGTTCAACGAACGGTTAGGAATATCAACTTCGATGATGTCGCCGTTTTTTAGCAGTGCTAAAGGGCCGCCGACAAAAGACTCAGGCGCTACATGTAAAACGCAGGCTCCATAAGATGTGCCGCTCATGCGTGCATCTGATAGTCGCAACATGTCGCGATGGCCCTTTTTGAGCAATGCCTTAGGCATGGGTATCATGCCCCATTCGGGCATTCCGGGGCCACCTTGTGGACCTGCATTACGCAACACCAGAACCGTTTCCGGATCAATGTCCAAATCCTCATCGTCGATGATTTTTTTCAAATCTGCATAGCTATCAGCAACCAATGCCGGGCCTGTGTGTTTATAGAATTTCGGGTCGCAAGCCGCAGGTTTAATCACAGCACCATCTGGCGCAAGATTGCCTTTCAATACGGCAAGCGAACCCTCATGATAAACGGGGTTGTCGAGGCTTCGAATAACATCTGGATGATGCACGACGGCACCTTCAAGACCTTCACCAAGCGAACGGCCGGAAACCGTAATGGCATCCAGTTTCAGTTTGTCGCCCAGATTGTTCATAAGGGCCAAAATGCCACCGGCATAAAAGAAATCTTCCATCAGATAGCCTTTACCTGACGGACGCACATTGGCAATTACGGGCGTGGTACGGCCCAGTGCGTCGATATCATCAAGTTCGAGCGGAATACCCGCCCGCCGTGCCATTGCCACCAGATGAACAACGGCATTGGTTGAACAGCCCATGGTCATAGCAACGGTGATCGCGTTATTAACCGCATCTTCAGTAACGATTTTTTCCGGTGTCAAATCTTCCCAAACCATGTCGACTATCCGTCGACCAGAACTTGCGCACATGCGTTGATGGTTGGCGTCAGCTGCCGGGATGGAACTGGCACCCGGCAAGGTGAGCCCCATGGCTTCGGCAATTGCGGTCATGGTTGAAGCCGTGCCCATGGTCATGCAATGGCCATAGGACCGCGCAATGCCACCTTCAACGCCAATCCATTCTTTCTTGGAGATCGTACCAGCGCGGCGTTCGTCCCAGTATTTGAATGAGTCCGTGCCGGAACCCAGCACTTCACCACGATAATTTCCCCGAAGCATTGGCCCCGCAGGAACAAAAATGAATGGAATACCCATTGAGAGAGCACCCATAACGAGGGCAGGTGTGGTTTTATCGCAACCGCCCATCAGCACAGCACCATCAACGGGATGGCTGCGCAATAATTCTTCCGTCTCCATTGCCAACATATTGCGGTAAAGCATGGTAGTCGGTTTGACGAAATTTTCGCTCAATGAGAGGGCAGGGAGTTCCATAGGAAAGCCGCCCTGCTGGAACACGCCCCGCTTAATATCCTCAACCCGGTGTTTGAAATGCGCATGACAAGGCTGCGCATCGGACCATGTGTTGATGATAGCAATTACTGGTTTATCAACCCAATCCTCCGGCCCATACCCCATTTGCATTGTGCGCGAACGATGGCCAAATGATCTGAAATCATCGGGTGCGTACCAGCGCGCTGATCGCAGTTCTTCTGGCTTTTTCCGGGTCATATTAGATGCCTTAAATCAGAGCTTTGATGTCGCTGAGTGCTGTATCAACGGCTTTTGCAAACATGGGAACATCGACGCCGATGGCGACAAATGTGTAACCCCAATCAATGTATTTTTTGCTGTCTGCCGTGTTGCCACTCAAAATACCAGCAGGTTTTCCTGCAGCGTTGATGCGCTCGGCAACGGATTTCAGTGCCGCTTGAACTTCTTCATGTCCCGGATTGCCGCGATGACCCATAGAAGCCGATAAATCGGCTGGTCCAATGAAAATACCATCGACGCCGTCTACTGCAGCAATCTTTTCAATCTCTTCCACAGCCTGTGCCGTTTCGACCTGCACCACAACGCAGATTTCGTCATCAGCCGTGTGAATATAGTCATTGGTGCGGCTATAGCGGCTGGAACGGGTAGAACCTGCAACACCACGAACCCCATGGGGTGGATATTTACATGCGGCTACCGCTGCTTCAGCCTCTTCAGCATTTTGTACAAATGGTACGAAGATGGTTTCGGCACCAATATCCAAAGCACGTTTGATCAATACCTTGTCGTTCCAGGGGACGCGGACACAACAATGAGAATTAGATGCCGCCTGTAGCAGTGGTAACATCCCGGAAGCTTCGACCGGGCCATGTTCCCCATCCATTAACAGCCAGTCAAAACCAGCATCGGCAATGATTTCTGCACCAATGTGGCTGCAAAGCCCGCTCCACAATCCAAATTGTGTTTTGCGTGATGCGATGCCTCGTTTGAATGTATTTTCTTTAATGGGAATTGTTACCACTGAAATTTTCTCCTGTAGAAATGCGGGTTTTATTGAGGTTAGCCTGCTGGAATTTCGCCCATATTTTTGGGAACGTTATAACCTGCGACAACGGCAGGGCGGGCAAGAAGGCGCTGATACCAAGCGCGTACATTTGGGTAATCTTTCAAATTGATTTCCTGCCACTCATGGCGAGATGCCCATGGCCAAATTGCCATATCCGCGATGGAATATTCACCGCATACATAGTCCTTGCCTTCCAATTGTTTGTCTAAAACCCGGTAGAGCCGCTTGGATTCATTGCGGAAGCGCTCTTCTGCATATTCTGCCTTGCCGGAATTGAAGTGCAAGAAGTGATGCGCCTGACCAAGCATTGGGCCAAATCCGCCCATTTGCCACATCAGCCATTCCATCACCTTGGCACGGCCTTCAATATCTGTTGGCAAAAATTTCCCGTGTTTTTCGGCGAGGTAGACCATGATTGCGCCGGATTCCATCAACGACAAACCATTGTCATTATCGACAATTGCCGGAATTTTATTGTTAGGGCTAATCGCCAGAAATTCCGGCGTTATTTGTTCGTCCTGCCCGATATTGATGGTGTGGGTTTTATATTCCAGCCCCAGTTCTTCCAGCAAAATTGAAACTTTGCGGCCATTGGGGGTGGTCCAAGTGTAAAAATCTATCATGGGGTAATCTCCTCGTGATTTGAAATGTTATCGTGCCATATCAAGGCTTGGGTCGTCATTTGCCCATGGGCTGAAAGGGGCAGGGATCAGGATTTTATTTTCCTGTTTGAGCACTAAATTTCCGCCGTGTTTTATGTAATTACACCAGGCCTCATTGGCCCATAATGACTTGCGGCGTTCAGCGCGTTCATTCAGATCCTTATAGGCCCATAAATGTACCACCTGATTGAGTTCACCAATATCTGTGGTGAAATAGCCAACCAAACGACCAAGGATGGGAACCTGAATTGCCAAGCCTTCTTTCTCATACCTGCCAACATATTCAGCAAGTTTTCCTATTTGAATGGTGTAAATTCGTTCTTCTACGATCATGTCAGTTTTTTCCTTTGAGAGAATTTTGCCCCTGAACATTCGCAGCACTCAGGCTTTGAGTCGGGGTTAGTGCTTCAGGGTCCACAACCAATTCGATCAGATACCCACCCTTGGCAGCGCGAGCTCGTTCAAGGGCTGCAGGAAACGCATCGGTTTTGGTAACCTTTTCGCCGGATATTCCGAAGGATTTTGCATAGGCTACAAAATCAGGATTATGCAATCTGGTGGCGATGATGCGGTCTGGATAGGTGCGTTCCTGATGCATTCGAATGGTGCCATACATGCCATTGTTGACCACCATATAAATGACATCCACACCATGTTGGTATGCAGTCGCAAGTTCCTGCGCTGTCATCATGAAGCAACCATCACCAGCCACAGCAATCACTTCTTTGTCTGGCGCAACGACCTTGGCGGCAATTGCTGCAGGTACGCCATAGCCCATGGAACCTGATGTGGGAGCCAATTGGGTGCGGTAGGTTTGGTGTTCATAATACCGGTGCGACCAGACCGTATAATTGCCAGCCCCACTGGTAATGATCGTATCTTCCGGCATGGTATCATTCACATGGCGCATGACTTGCCCCATATTGAGATCGCCCGGCACATCGGTAGGCACCAGATAAGCCTTGTAATCGACCCGTTGAGCCTGTCGCCAATCGGCCCACCGCTCTTTGCCATCACCATCCTCAAT
>JAESUH010000061.1 GCA_016763155.1 Rhizobiaceae bacterium | reverse complement strand
GATTTGGAAGATCAGGAGCTGGTTGCGAGCCTGTTTTACCCAATAGCTGTAAATTTCAAGAGCGTTCTTGAACATTTGATCAGCAAGAATGTGTTAGGAAACGCTTCGTCTGAACAGCAGCAATCCCAAACAGGGTGATATTTGCAGTATATTCAGAAAAAAGACTAATGTTTCAGGCCACTTAGTTCAGTTCTAAACAGTAGTTTGATTGAATCTTAAGGTTTTTATCCGATGGTGCATTTACGGATCATGGTTCCATTCCTCCTGGAGGAAAAATGTTTAAATATCAATCAGTTCTTCTTGTTGACGACGACCCCATACAGATTGCTGTACTCAAGGGATATTTCAACAGTTTAGGAACCAAAACAATTCATCAAGCCGGTGATGCAGCCTCAGCACTTGCTCTTTTACAGAGTAAGAAGGATAGCGTTGATCTAATCGTCAGCGACCTGCAGATGCCCAATATGGATGGTTTGGAGTTTTTGCGTCACTTAAAAATAGCGCAATATTTTGGACGATTGGCAATTATATCTGGCGTGAAACACGACCTGTTGGACCATGCAGGCCGCCTTGCTTCCATGCATAATTTGAACTTCATTGGAAAAATTTCCAAGCCTATGACGAAGGTTAAACTGGACGATTTATTTCTGGCGAAACCCGCCGATTTTGTCACAACACCTTCGAAAATTGACAAGATTATCTCACAAGATGAATTCTCTGCTGCATTGGCTGGTGGGGAAATTTTACCTTTTTATCAGCCGAAGTTTGATGTGAAAACAGGCCGGATTGTCGGTGCAGAGGCACTTGCGCGTTGGTACCAGCCGGGCATCGGTTTCATTTCGCCTGAAGTGTTCATTCGGTTTGCGGAGCAAAATGGAAGAATTGAAGATCTTACATTTTCTCTGTTCGATAATGTGCTGCGGGATACTCAGCGTTTCATTGTTCACAATCGCGATCAAAAAATTGCCGTTAATCTCGCGGCTGAGTTGATAAAGAATATCTCACTGCCGGATAAACTGCTTGATCAAATGCGTTTTGCAGAAATTGAGCCGGAAAATATCAGCTTCGAAGTAACAGAAAGCAGCATACTAAATTTAGATGTTTCGACATTGGAAGTGCTTTCACGCCTGCGGATTTCCGGTTTTGATGTTGCCATCGATGATTTTGGAACCGGTTCGTCCAATATCAAAACATTGCGTGATTTTCCTTATTCCGAGTTGAAGATTGATCGTGATTTCATCAAAGATGTTCTTACCAATGCATTTTCCGCTGAAACCGTTCGAACAAGCATCGCACTTGCTCGTGAAATGGGCATGGTCGTTGTCGCTGAGGGGATTGAGGATCAGGAAACCTTGGAATATATCCGCTCAAAAGGCATTGAACACGCCCAAGGCTATCACCTCTCGAAACCACTGAGTGCAGATAATTATTGCGCTGTTCTTGCATATTGTGCGGAAAATTTTCAGCATTTGAATTCTAAAAATGCTGCGTAATCTGCGTGCGATTTAACAACAAATCGACCTACGCACTGTATCCCGCTGCAATCACCAGTTTCGCAGAAACCCAGCCATGTTTTGTGTAGGTCTGCGCAGTTTTACCCGTTAGACGCATCTGTGGCTTTTTTCAAAAGGGCGATCAGGGTTTCCTGTTCTTGCGGTTCCAGTCCTTCCAGCAGTAACACTTGCATATGGCGAACCACCGGCGTTAGTTTTTCGAGTGTTTCGGCCCCCTCGGGCGTAAGGTAAAGGTTTCTAGCACGCCTGTCCTTTGAACTGGTTTCTCTGCGCACAAGTCCCTTTTTGACGAGCCTGTCTACTACGCCACCAATTGTTACCCTGTCATAGGCAATGCTGTTTGCTAACGTCGCTTGGTCGAGGGCGGGAGAATGGTCAATTGCGCTCAGGGCCGCATATTGAACGGGGGTGAGATCAAACCCAGTGCGCGATGTTTGTTCCATGAACAGCGATACCGAGAGCTGGTTGAGGCGACGAACAAGGTGCCCCGGCATTCCGAAAATTTCTAGCATTCTTTCCAACACCTGATTTGAGAAAGTTCCATGTAGCAGTTTATTTTACATCCATTCGAGGTTGAAAAAAAGAGTGAACGAAGCAGAATATTATTTGACACATGTTGATATGATAAGTATACGACCTAATTAATTTGGATCAATATGTTTATTGAAAGGGAGCTATTATGTCAGAAACCCTAGGCACACTTGAGGAGCTACCTCAGGAATATCGAGATGAAATGACAAAGGCTGGTGTTGCACCGCTTTGGCCAATGATGCGCAATGTGTTGCCTCATGATAAGCCAGATGCCGTGAGCAAATCGCACCTTTGGAAATACGATACCGTGCGACCGCTATTAATGCAGGCAGGCGAATTAACTCCGGTTGAAAAAGCTGAGCGTCGGGTTTTGGTTCTATCCGACCCTGGTCGTGGCAATGGCGCGATGCAGGCTACAGCTTCCCTTTATGCAGGATTGCAGCTCCTGCTTCCCGGAGAAACTGCTCCAGCCCATAAACATACACCAAGTGCCGCACGCATTATCGTAGAAGGCAAGGGCGCCTATACGGTTGTTGAAGGTGAAAAGTTGCCAATGAGCGAGGGCGATCTAATTCTCACTCCAGGTGGCACATGGCACGATCATGGCCACGAAGGTGACGAAGCCGTGGTCTGGCTTGACGTTCTGGATCTGCCGCTCTTTTACTATCTTGAAGGCTCTTACGCCGTTGAAGCTGAAATCCAGGCACAACGAAACCGTCCTGATGCTTCACAGGTAGAATACCGCGCTGCCGGTATCGTTCCTGCCCGTCGCCGTCAAAATGTCATATCAAAATTTCCAATGATGCGATTCCCATGGGATCGCACAAAAGCTGCTTTGCAAGAATTGGCAGCTTATGGCGGGGGTGATGCGGTTGAGGTTGATTTTGTAAATCCGGAAACCGGTGAAAGCCCTCTGCCAGTGATGGGCTTCACTGCTTTGATGATCCGTCCGGGCGAAACTGTGAAGCCGCCACTGCGTTCTTCAAGCGCCGTATTCCACATAATCTCCGGTTCAGGACGCACAGTCATGAATGGCGAAGTTATGGATTGGAACGCCAAGGACACATTCTCGGTTCCTGTATTTGCTAAAATGGAACACAGCGCCGGCGATGAGCCAGCCTTCCTGATTTATGCCCATGACATCCCACTACAAGAAAAACTAGGTTATTACGAGGAGCGCACGCGATGAGCGATGCTAACAATCAATTATTTGAAATTCCCGGCACCCCACTTGTGCCAGTTAAAGGCGAAACTGCATCATATCCGGTGCACCGTGTCTTTTGTGTGGGGCGCAATTATGCAGCCCATGCAGCAGAAATGGGGCATGAAGTAGATCGTCAAACCCCGTTCTATTTCACCAAACCTGCCAGTGCCACAGTACTTTCAGGTGCCAAAATTGCCTACCCACCAAGCACCAGTAACTATCATTTCGAAATGGAATTGGTTGTTGCAATTGGCGCTCCGGCTTTCAAAGTCAGCGTTGAAGATGCGCCAGCAGCAATTTACGGATATGCAACCGGTCTCGATATGACGCGGCGCGATTTGCAATTAATCGCGCGCGAAAAAGGTCGCCCGTGGGATTTGGGAAAAGCGTTTGAACAATCAGCGATCATTGCCGAAATCACCAAAGCTAAAGAGTTTGGCGAAGTTGGCCCTCAGCGTATTTCTCTCAAAGTAGGTGAGGATACCAGGCAAGATGCGTTGTTATCTGATCTCGTTTGGAAAATTCCTGAGCTGATCAGCCATCTTTCAGGCTTCTATCATTTGCTACCGGGTGATCTGATTTATACTGGCACACCTGCAGGTGTTGGCCCCGTTCTGGCTGGCGAGAACATCGTTGGCGAGATCGAAGGCCTTGCGCCAGTTCTGTTAGATATCCTGGACGCAGAATAATGAAGTTTCACGGATATTTTCGAAGCTCTTCGGCACATCGTTGCCGGATTGCCTTCAACCTGAAAGGGCTGACGCCTGAATTCCAGTCTGTTCATTTGCGCCGCAATGGCGGTGAACAGAACACTCCCGAATATCGTGCCTTGAACCCGCAAGGGTTGTTACCTGCTCTGGAAACCGATGGCTTGGTTCTTACCCAGTCATTGGCAATCATCGAATGGTTGGATGAAACCTATCCTGAATCGTCGCTTATTCCAGATGACAAGGATATACGGGCAAAAGTGCGTGCATTTTCGCAAATTATTGCCTGTGATATTCATCCATTGCAAAACCTTCGTGTGCTGCAATATATCAAAGGCGACTACGGCCAGGATCAGGCCGCTGCCGATGCCTGGTGCCAACGCTGGATTGGTGATGGTCTAGCCGCTTGTGAAGCCATGTTGCAGAGTTTTGGAAACCACGGCAATTTTTGCTTTGGAGAAACACCCGGCCTTGCCGATATCTGTCTTGTGCCTCAAGTCTATTCAGCCCATCGTTTTGGTGTTGATATGAGTGCAATGCCGAGATTATCTAAAGTCTTTGATGCATGTGAAGCAATGCCAGCTTTTGACGATGCGCGCCCATCCGTTCAGCCGGATGCAGAAGACTAAACCCTCGACAGAAACCCCTTTTAGCCAGAAGCCTGTTTGGAAAGTAGAATTGAAATGACCCAATCAAAACCATTGATTATCGCCGGAGGCGGCATTGGAGGCCTAGCAACAGCAATGGGCCTTGCGCAAAAGGGGTTTCGGACCATTGTTTTGGAAAAGGCACCTGAGCTTGGAGAAATCGGTGCTGGCATTCAGCTTGGTCCTAACGCATTTCATGCCTTCGATTATTTAGGTGTTGGCGATACCGCGCGCGCCATGGCTGTATATGTGGATGAGCTTCGGCTGATGGATGCCATGAGTGGTGAGAGTATCGTCACAATTCCGTTGGGAGACGAGTTTCGTGCCCGTTTTAAAAACCCATATGCCGTCGTGCATCGCGGAGAGCTACACGGAGTTTTCCTCAAAGCCTGTCGCGAAAGTGATCTGATTGAGTTGCGCACCAATGCTGCTGTTTCAGGCTATGAACAAGACGGAAATGAAGTCACGGTCAAACTAGAAAACGGCGAAGAAGTTGTTGGTTCCGGCCTTATCGGTGCCGATGGGTTGTGGTCCAATGTTCGCAAACGCCTCGTCAATGATGGCATGCCCCGCGTTTCTGGTCACTCAACCTATCGCTCGGTTGTTCCCGTTGATAAAATGCCAGAAGAACTACGCTGGAATGCAGCAACGCTTTGGGCTGGTCCCAAATGTCATATTGTCCACTATCCGCTATCAGGCTGGAAATTATTCAATCTGGTCGTGACCTATCACAATGATGCGCCTGAACCCGTTGCAGGACAGCCGGTAGAAAAGGCTGAAGTTCTCCGTGGTTTTGAACACATCCACCAAAAACCGCGCCAATTGATAGAATTGAGCGACGATTGGAAGTTGTGGGTGTTGTGTGACCGCGATCCAATTTCAAACTGGATTGATGGCCGGGTAGGGCTGTTGGGCGATGCCGCCCATCCAACCATGCAATATTACGCACAAGGCGCATGCATGGCGATGGAAGATGCTGTTTGCTTGTCTGCCGAAATGGAAGCAAATTCCGGTGATATTGAAAAATCACTTCAGTCTTATCAGTCCAAACGGATCAACAGAACCGCCCGCATTCAGTTGCAATCCCGTGCGATCGGCGACCACATCTATCACCCATCCGGTGTTCACGCCCAATTACGTAACGCCATGATGAGCGCAATGACTACCGAGCAATGGTTTGACAGTTTGCAATGGATATATGGTGGTACAGGCTTGGAAGGCGGAGTGGATTCCATCCGTTAAAGGCCTGCCGTTAACCATATATTTATACCTGAGGTGCTAGTTAGTAAGTAATAAAGTGGAATCGTATTTATTTACTCAACGCAATCAAGCAATTGAAGCAATCAGGTTGGTAAAATGATATCAGGCATTTCAAGTGGCGGGATTTATTATCTTCAGCCTCAAGCCATAACTTCGGTTACAGGATCGTCGTCAGACACAGAAGAACAGAACGAAGATTCTGCTTCTTCAAAAAATGGCGCAATTGCATCCGTTAGCAGTCAGACTTCAGAATTGGCAAGCAGAGTGCAGGGTACGATTGTATCTTCCTTGTTAAACCAGTCCGGTGAGGGCAAACCCGCTGGAGGCCCTCCAGCAGGTGGACCTCCTCCAGGCGGTGGACCGCCGCCGGGTGGCCCGCCTCCTTCAGGGGCTGGCCCAACTGAAGAAACATCTGATTCATATTTGGTAGATTTGCTCAGCGTTGAAGAAGACGACGAAGATGAGACTTCTGTCACTTCTCTAATTGATGCGCTTTACGCAGAAACCGAACTCGGTGAAGACGAGCTCGCACTTTAAGAACTGCTGAAAGATCTTAAAGACAGAAATGGCGATGAAGCTTGAGCTGTTAGCTCAAGCTTGCACGGTCAAACATCTAGCCGAACGTCAATTGTCCTTCATCGCCAATGCCATTGCTTCTTCAATGACTTCTTGATCACCAATGTGGTTTGCCAGGATCAGAATAAGGCGCGCATTTAGGCTATCGCTTTGTTCTTTGGTCAATCCGTGATGACAGTTAATAAGCTTGGCGTAGAAATCATCCGGGTTTGGCATGTTTGGATTAATGTTAAGTTTGGTCATCTTGTTTCCTTACGCGCGTCCGCTCGCCAAATTGACTGCCTGGCGTATTTGAGCTTCGTCATATGTTTCCCAGCGTCCCGCTACGTGTTGGTCCGGCCGGATCAAATATACAGCGGAGGAGGCGTCTCCAAGATAACGCTCTTTCAAAACGCCAGCTTCATCTGCTGAGAGTGCAAGGCGGGTCACGCCTATGCCATCGACTTCCATTTGATCAGGGGCATCAGCGTCGATTGTCATCAAGCGAAATGTCTCGCCCAATTCAGCAAGCAGCCAGCCATCACCGTGTGGCGCGTCTTGCATAGATGAGCCGGGCCGGGTTCTTTCCGGCATAAGCGAACAATCTGAGCCATTCAGCGAAGAGCCATCATAGGTGCAGGGAACAGAAAGCCTGCCTGAATTGACAATCTGTCTGGCAAATGGAGCCGAAGCAGCAAGGCTCAAAGCAGCATTGCGGAAAATTTTGCTAATTTCTGATTTTGGAGTGATGAAATCAGTTGAGCGGGTTGAATTGGTAATGTTTTCATCCGCCCCGTACACCCGTTCATCAGAATAAGTATCAAGCAATGTCTCAGGCGCTTTTCCATCGATTACGAGCTTGAGTTTCCAGCCCAAATTATCGATGTCCTGTATTCCTGAGTTTGCACCACGTGCACCAAACGGCGACACCTGATGAGCTGAATCTCCGGCAAAGAGTATTCTACGGTGACGGAATTTCTCCATTCTGCGACACTGGAATGTGTAAATGCTGGTCCATTCCAGCTCATAATTCGTGTCTGGTCCAAGCATGCCGTCAACGCGGGCACGAATGTTTTCTTCTTTCAGTTCTTTTTTGCGGTCGATATCCCAACCAAGCTGAAAGTCGATGCGCCAGATACCGTCCGGTTGTTTATGCAATAGGGCTGAATAACCGCTGCCCTTGAAGCTCGGCTCAAACCAGAACCAGCGTTCGGTTGGAAAATCAGCCGTCATTTTTACATCGGCAATCAGGAAATTATCCTCAAATACCTGCCCCTCAAAACCAAGACCCATCATTTTTCGGGTCGGAGAACTGGCACCATCACAGGCGATTATCCAGTCAGCCTCAATTTGATATGGACCATCGGGCGTATCCACATCCAGCAATACGTGGTCATCCATTTCTGTGAGGGCAGTGACCTGATTTCGGCCTCTGATTTCGATCTTTGCGCCATTGGCTTTGGCCCGCTCGATCCCCTCAAAAATGAACTTTTCAAAATAGGGTTGTTGCAGGTTGATAAAGGCTGGCCGTTGATGGTGATCTTCCGGCAACAGATTAAACTCATAGAGTTGCGCATCCCGGTGAAACACTTTTCCGATATTCCAGATAACGCCCTTATCCACCATTGCGTCTCCGCAACCCAGCCGATCAGCAATCTCCAGCGCTCGCTTGGAAAAGCATATGGCGCGGGAGCCTTGGCCCACGCCATCATGGTCATCAAGAACGAGTACGGATACGCCCTTGAGGCCCAGATCAAGCGCTGCCGCCATGCCGATAGGGCCACCGCCAATGACCACAACTGTATGACGCACAGCGGCGTCCAGTTTCTGGTCATCAACAGGTGCGTAAGGGTAGAGCTTGAATGCAATATTGTATCTTACATCAACCATAATCGATCTCCTCAACCATCTGGCCGTTAGGCCTGAAGCTGTTCCCACATCTCGATGTCGCGAGCGGCTGTCCAGATGCGTGGTGTATCGATGCCACGTGCTTCGTCAAAGGCGCGGGCAACGTTGAAAGGCAGGCAATGTTCATAAATGGCATAGTCGCCAAATTTCTCATCGCATTCTGCGCGAACAGCATCCCATGCTTCTTTTAACGTGCCACCACGTGCTGCAACTTTAGCGGCTGCACGATAGGTGCTTTCGACAAAATCGCGTGTGTTTTCAAGTGCTGCATTGACCATATCAGAGCCAAGCAATGCATCGCCACGGCCCGGTGAAATGGCTTCCAGATCGAATGACGCAATATTGTCGAGGGTATGTCCCCAATCGGAATAATGCCCGTCACCGCAATAGCAGGCGGATTTATATTCAACGATATCGCCCGTAAACATCACATTTTCGTCGGGTACATGAATGACAATATCACCAGCAGTATGAGCACGACCCATATGCATCAAATCCACGCGACGATTGCCGAGATAGACCGTCATGTTTTCGGAAAATGTGGTAGTCGGCCATGTGAGGCCCGGTATGCTTTCATGACCTTCAAACAAGCGAGGGAAGCGTTGGAATTCACTGTCCCAATCTTCCTGTCCCCGTTCAACAACCATAGCACGAGCGGTTTCGCCCATGATGATTTGGTCTGCATTAAAGGCTGATGCGCCAAGAACACGAACGGCGTGATAGTGGGTCAACACCAAATGGCTGATAGGCTTGTCGGTGACTTCGCGAACTTTTTCGATCACTTTATTGGCCAGACGCGGAGTTGCCTGCGCCTCGATGATCATCACGCTGTCATCTCCAATGATGACACCGGAGTTTGGATCACCTTCGGCAGTAAATGCCCAAAGCCCTTTGCCAACTTCGACGAAGCTGATTTTCTTTTCGGTCATGTCCCCTTGGGAAGCGAATTTTTTAGTCATGTGGGAATTCCTGTTTTAGCGTTTATAAGGATCGTCGAGCGCAGGCAGAACTTTGCCTACACAATCACCAAATCCGATTGTATATCCATCTCCCGCGCAGTGAGCGGAGAGGGTGAGTGTATCATTATCTTCAATGAAAGAGCGTTCTTCACCGCTCTCCAGTTTGAATGGTTCCTTGCCACCCCAACTGAGTTCGAGCAGGGAGCCACGGTTGTTTTTCTCAGGCCCTGAAATCGTGCCAGAACCTAACAAATCACCAACACGCATGGCGCAGCCAGATGTGGTGTGGTGGGCCAGTTGCTGGGCTGCTGAATAATATAATTCGTTGTAATTCGTTTGCGCGATGGTCGAAGCCTTATTGCCGCCATCGGGCAATAGGGAAACTTCCAAATCAATATCATAAAGCATTGGACCCGGCTCTTCGAGATAGGCAAGCAGTAGAAATTCGCGCTCCGGTGTACTGGTGCGGAAGGGTTCAAGAGCTGCCTTTGTTACAATCCACGGGCTGATGGTCGTAGCAGTTGCTTTGGCCTGAAACGGTCCAAGCGGCTGATATTCCCAAGCCTGAATGTCACGGGCCGACCAATCATTTAGCAACACATAGCCAAAGATCATGTCATCGGCTTCCTGAACACTTACAGGCTCACCCATAGTGGATGCCTGCCCAACAATCGTGCCGAATTCCAGCTCGATATCAAAGCGTTTGCAGGGGGCAAAGAATGGGGTTTCTGCCGTTGGTGGTTTGAGTTGTCCCCATGGGCGGCGCACTTCGGTGCCTGAAACCACAATAGAAGAGGCGCGGCCATTATAGGCGATCGGAAGATGTAGCCAATTCGGTGGCAACGCATTTTCAGCCCCGCGAAACATAGTGCCCACATTGGTCGCATGATGGCGGCCGGAATAAAAATCAGTATATTCCACCACATCAAATGGCATGTGCATGGTGGCACTCGCTTGAGAAACCAGAACATCTGCAAGCTTTGCCTGAACATCAGCTGATGTGCTTTCGCCAAGAATATCCTGCAAGGTCGTGCGAAATGCGTCCCAGGTTTTGCTTCCCAGTTTCATGAAGGCATTCCATGTGGGTTCTGCAAATACAGAGTTGGAAATGCCACTGGCCAATTTTTGGAATTCAGGCGAGGTAACATCCAAAATCATATCGCCGATAGCAACACCGCATCTTGGAATTTGACCATTGGTTGAAAACACGCCGTAAGGCAGATTATTCAAAGGGAAGGGTGATTGCGCCGAATTGGCACTTTCGACCCAGGATTTAAGTAGGGGCATGGGATAACTTTCAGCTTACAACCGCATCCGGTTGTTGTTCAGGTGTTGCGTCTATAAAGGCTTGGAGAGATAGACAGTTTTTCTCGATATTCAAAATTTTGGGAAATGGCATCATATCCACTCCCCAGCGATTGGCATTGTAACATTGGGTTGTGATGCAAATATCTGCCAATCCGGGAGTATCGCTAAATGCAAATTTTGTGTCTGAAGTGAGTAATGGCTCAATGGAACGAAAACCAACTTCCATCCAGTGCACCATCCAGTCACGTTTTGCATCAGCATCCGCACCAAATGTTTTTCCTAAATACTGACCAACCCGCAAATTGTTCACGGGATGGATATCCATTGCCACTGAATGTGCCACGCCAAGAGCACGTGCACGAGCAATCGGATCGGATGGTAAAAGCGCCGGTTCCGGCTTGATTGTATCAAGATAATCCATAATGGCCAGAGATTGAGTCAATACAGTTCCATCGTCCAGCTCCAATGAAGGAACCAGCTCGGACGGGTTGATTTTGATGTAATCGGGATGATGTTGCATCCCGCCATCCTTGACCAAATCGACCGGGCGGGTATCAAACTTGATACCCTTGAGATTAAGTGCAGCTCGCACCCGGTAGGCCGCCGTTGAACGCCAATAGCTGTATAGGATCATTATTTGATACCCGGAGTGCCATCAAATTTTTTCTCCATGGCAGTCCAACAATCAATGTAGTCTTCCTGCAACGGAGCTTCTTTTGCCGCATATTCGGTGAGGTGTTGGGGAAAGCGGGTTTCAATCATGAAGGACATGGTATTGTCCAGCTTTTCGGCCTCAAGTTTGGTATTGGATGCGCCCTCGAATGCTTCTGGATCTGGTCCATGAGGGATCATCATATTATGCAAGCTCAATCCGCCAGGCACGAATCCTTCCGGCTTGGCATCATAAACACCATAAATATTGCCCATCAATTCAGACATGATATTTTTATGGTACCACGGTGGGCGGAATGTGTTTTCGGCAACCATCCAGCGTTCTCTAAACAATACAAAATCGATGTTCGCTGTTCCTGGCTGACCCGAAGGGGCGGTAAGAACTGTAAAAATTGATGGATCAGGATGGTCAAACAAGATTGCACCAACGGGTGAGAATGTCCGCAGATCATATTTGCACGGCGCATAATTTCCATGCCACGCTACCACATCAAGAGGCGATTGCCCGATATGGGTTTCATGGAACTGACCACACCATTTAATGGTTACTTTTGATGGCACTTCCTTGTCTTCAAAGGCTGCAACAGGTGTTTTGAAATCACGAGGATTAGCAAGACAGTTTGCGCCAATTGGGCCACGGCCTGGCAAGTCGAATTTTTGGCCATAATTTTCGCAGACAAAACCACGGGCAGGGCCATCGACCAATTCAACACGGTAAACCAAGCCACGAGGCAGGATCGCAATTTCCTTTGGTTCCAGATCAATCACGCCAAGTTCAGTACAAAAGCGCAACCGTCCTTCTTGTGGAATGACCAGTAGTTCACTGTCAGCAGAGAAGAAGTATTCGTCTTCCATCGATTCATTGACCAGATAGATGTGAGTGGCCATGCCGACTTGAGTGTTCACATCACCAGCTGTGGTGACAGTGCGCATACCGGTAATCCAGTTTAACGCTACATCTTTAGGCGTTGGAACCGGGTTCCAGCGATACTGGCCCAGACTGATGACGTCTGGATCAACACAGGGTGCAGACTTCCAATAGGGCAAGTCAATTTTTTCAAAGCGTGCAGTATGTTTGACTGACGGGCGGATGCGATAGCACCATGTTCGTTCGTTCTGGCCGCGAGGGGCGGTAAACGCTGTGCCGGATAACTGCTCGGCATAAAGTCCGTATTCGCATTTCTGCGGGCTGTTCATCCCTTGTGGCAAGGCACCGGGCAATGCTTCTGTTTCAAAATCATTGCCAAATCCCGGCATATAATTCTCATGGGGATTGGCCGCTGGTGTGTTTTTGTTCGAGGGTGTGTGGGCGCTCATTTCGGTCTCCTGATAACACAGATCTAAAATCAGTTGCATTTGTAACAAAAAGACTGATATCAGTTGATTTTGTAACTAACAATAGGAAGATTTGCAAAAATGTCCAATTCAGAAGAGTTCGACCTTCGCGACTTTTTTCCTTACCTTCTTAATCTGGCCGCTGAAGAAAGCAGTCTGGACTTTCAGGCATATTATAAGACGCGCTACGGCATGTTGCGTATGGAATGGCGCGTTCTGTTTCATCTCGGTCGCTATGGTGAGATGACTGCAACAGAAATGGGCCAAAGAGCAAAGCTGCATAAAACTAAAATTTCAAGAGCGGTAAAAGCCCTCGAAAACCGGCGCTTTTTAACACGTCACGAGATGGAAAGTGACCGCCGCAACGAGCTTTTGCAACTGTCAGCTCTGGGCAAGGCTGCCTATGATGATCTGCACGAATTGGCACAGAAATATAATCAATCGCTTGCTGACCAATTTAGCAAAAAAGAACAGGCTGTCTTGAGAAGCTGTTTATTGAAACTGGCAAAACTCTGAAACCAATTATGATTGCCTAGTGCTTCTACTGTCCTGACTTTAGGCCGATTTCAAAACCTCAAGCGCACGGATGATCAGTGGATCTACTCCCTTGTCGATATCCGCAACTTTATTATGAAGTTCGATATCAACAGGAACGCCTTTGCCTTCGTAGCAAACCATGTCGGCAGAGAAATACATTTGGTAGGACAGGCAATAGCGCCAGCCATTGGGGAGTTTCTTTTCCAGTTGATAGGAGAAGATACCGTTAGTGTGGTCGCCGATACTCGTCACATAGGGTAGTTGTTTCGCCGCAAGGGCAAATATCTCTCCGCCGCTAAATACAGAATCGCCGGTTAGCAGCACAATTGGCCGGGTGAACTGTGTCTTGCCTTTCGGCTTCATGTTCCAGGTTTTCAGATTTGAAAATTCATCGTCATCGGGGCCAATCTTGGTTTTCCTGTGGAAGGCAACCCGTTTGCGGTCGCAAAACCGATTTAGAATATCAAGGACGGTGTCGTCATCCCCGCCGGGATTATCCCGGATATCAATGATGAACCCATCCAAATCCTGAAAATCTTCGGAAATCTTGTCCAGAGCCGCAATCAACTTTCGCCGTTTAATGTCTTCCAGTTCAAGGATGCGAAGATAACCAATCGATTGGGACCGGCAATAATGAAGCATCCAGGCTTGCGTTTCTTTCACCGGCCCAAAACCATTGGCCATCAGTGTCTTCTCGCTCGTTTGAAAGAGTTGCTCCACCTGATCGTCAGAAAATTCCTTTAGGAAACGAGGTGTTGGTTCAGGAGTGAAGCTACGTTTCTTTTTGCCCTTTTTTGCCTTGGATTTTAGCTCCACATGTCCATCGTTCAGCGGATCAATCATCTGACACAAAATATCAAACAGCTCATCATCACTGGTATCCTTGGTGACTTTGGGCCTGAACAAACGATATTGCTCATCCCAATCCGTGTTTCTTATTTCAAAAAACGGATATCGTTGATGGAAGGTTTCCCAAAAAACATCGAAATTATGTTCAGGATCGTGACTAATAGGATTTCTCCAAGTGTTGCCGGTAAATTTGAAACTAATCATGCTCAATCGGTTAATATTAGCATATGTCAGCGTTGTTGTGGGGTCCATATGTTC
Source organism: Rhizobiaceae bacterium (assembly GCA_016763155.1). GTDB lineage: Bacteria > Pseudomonadota > Alphaproteobacteria > Rhizobiales > Rhizobiaceae. Next base: position 5,446 of record JAESUH010000061.1, on the reverse strand, counting down.
GTAGATATTGACTAACCACTACCCAAGAGTTACCAGAAATATCAGCGGAAACATGAATCCCAGGAATGAAAACAGCTACAGAATCATTTGGTTAGTATTTGTTTGGCCAAATAGTGTGAATTTTCATTTCTACCGAGACTGAATTTGTCGGGTAATGATTTTGACGGGTGGGGTGTTTTGTTAGATGTGGTTTACAAGCGCAAAGGAACAAAAAATGAAAACGGCTTTGGCACTGATACTGGCAGGAATGATGTTCGTCACTGTGTCCGCAGAAAATAGTTTCGCGGCCTCGAAGACAAATCGAATTACCTTTAACTACAAGAAGCCAGATGATCCAAAGCATCAGTTTATTTATAATGGTTTGACGGAACGCCGTGTATTCGAAAAAATACAGGAGTTCCTCAGCCCGTTTAAACTGCCCAACAAAGTCGAATATGTGTTGGAGGGGTGTGATGGTTCCGAAGATGTTATCTACGAAGATAACACAATCACCTTTTGCTACGAATTTATCGACCGGCTTTACAAAAACATGCCAAAAAAGGTCACGCCAGCGGGAATTGCGCCGATTGATACAATTATTGGCCCGTTTTTCGATACAGCCCTTCACGAATTCGCCCATGCCCTGTTTGATATGTTCTATGTTCCGATACTCGGTCGCGAAGAGGATGCGGCTGATCAGGTGGCAGCTTATATCTATCTTCAACTGGGAAGAGAAGAAGCGCGTCGCTTGATCTACGGCACTGCATATAATTATCTGATAAATTCAGCCAATGCTGATGATGCGGCTGAGACAAAAGAGGAATTTAGAGAAGACTTTGCCGAAAGCCACAGTACGCCAGAGCAACGAGCATTTAACCTGCTATGCATTGCCTATGGTGCCGACCAGGAATTTTTCGCTGAAATTGTGACTGGCGGTTACTTGCCAAAAGAACGTGCGGAAGTGTGTCAGGAAGAATATGAGCAACTCGTAGATGCCTATGCTGAATTGATATTGCCCCATGTGGATGAAGATATGGCAGATGACATTTTTGATCGAACATGGCTCCGCAAGGCATCAGACTTTAAAAAAGCACCAGCCGCTAAATAGCGGTGGAGTAGCAATTTTAGGCCAATCCAATTGGACTGCTAGAGCAATGGAAAGCAGCGCACGCTAACCATTAAACTACAATATGGTATTTGGGTGTGGCTACTTATGCTGAAACTGTACACAATAAGGTTTGCAAAAACTGAGGTTTGGCGTTTGGACCAGTGAATTTCGGTTCTTTTACCAAACATCAGGCCGGAGGTTTTGCTGTGATGCCGTTTAATCAGTAAAATAGTAGCGAACACCTGAGGAACAATTTTGGCAACAATTTATTTGGTAAGTGTTTGCGCAGCTTTTGTCCTGCTGGTGTATTTTGCATGGCGTCGCTACATCTGGGCAGCAGATGATGTGCATGACGAACAGACGGACACTTGCGAGTATTCTCTCAGTGATGTTTTCGACCAGCACCACCTTATCAATGCACCTCATCAAAAAGGCATACAGTGGCTAACGGATGTTTTCAGTCGTTCGGCTAAAGAATTTCCTGATCACACTGCTTTGCAAATTCCTCATACTGGTGAATCTTTCACCTATGCTGAGCTTGATCAACGAGCTGAAAATATTGCAGCGTCCATATCTCATTATCTCGATGGCCCTGATCAGGTGGTGGCTGTGGCCATGTCTCAGGATAATTGGCAAATTGTTGCGTCCCATCTGGGGGTCTTGAAGGCCGGAGGTACAATGATGTTCCTCGATACGTCATTGCCCGAAGCGCTAGTCACCCACATGCTGAACGACGCAAAACCTGTGGTCATCCTTACCCGAGGAGAAGAAGCGTTTCGCGATCTACCCACATTAGATGTTCTTGATCTGCCGAATGATATCACGCCGCGCCAGCAGCCTCATTGGTTGGATGATCCCACACAGCGCCTTGCCACCATCTTTTATACCAGCGGCACTACCGGTATGCCCAAAGGGGTTGAATGCGCTCATGCGGGCTATGTGAACCTCGCCCAGACTTACGCCGATTACTTCGACCTTTTACCGGGAATGGATGCCACATCGCTTACCTCCTCGCTGGGTTATGATGGTAGCATTTCTGAGATGTATAGTGCCTGGGTATCGGGATGTTCGGTGGTCCTGTTGACCAAAGAGCAGGTCCGTTCTGGCCCGGATTTAATTCCGATTTTGCGCGAAGCAGAAGTAACAATGCTCTTTTGCCCGCCAGTGTTACTCACCACACTTACACCGAACCCAGAGATGGATCTGCCATATCCAATTTGCCGATATATCGTACCTGCCGGTGAGGCTTTCCCAAGTGCATTGGTGGAGCCATGGACAAGGGGAAGGCGGCAGATCATAAATACTTATGGTCCAACCGAGGCCAGCACGGATACCAGTCGCCAGAGTTTGCGACCGGGAGAGCCAATCACTATTGGTTCGCCCTTTGCCAATGTTATCTACGTCATTTTGGAAATTGATCAGCTCGACCCATTGCCTCATGGAGAAATTGGTGAGCTTTGCATTGGCGGTGTTCATATTGCTCGTGGATACAGGAATTTGCCGGAACAAACGGCACAGAAATTCATCACCCATTCAAAATTTGGTCGCCTGTATCGAACCGGCGATAGGTGCAGGATCGATATTAAGTCACAACAGGTTCAATTTCTTGGGAGAACCGATACCCAGCTAAAAGTGCGCGGTCACAGGGTTGAAACCCAGCCCGTCGAAGATATATTGCAAACCCAGTTTTCCGAGATTGAAGCCGCCGTGCTTGATTATCAAAATCAGGAATTGGTGGCGTTTGTTGCGGCACCTACAATTGGTCAGGGGAAAATCAGGGATTTTGCAGCCGCACCATCTGACTGGTCGGAACAAGTGACCGCTATCCTTGCCAAACAACTACCCGATCCATCGGTTCCCAGCCGGATTTTCCTGGTTGAGAATTTCGTCATGAAACCGGTTTCCGGCAAGATTGATCGTGCCTGCCTGCCAAATCTTTCCCATCTGTTGGGTAAGAAGAATGTCAACTACGATGAGGATGATCAGAACTTGCCGACCGTCGGGCAAGGCAAAATCGGCAGTGATGCTTCCGAAGAGGAACTGGACCCGGATTGTGCCGAGATTCTAGACATCTGCAAATCCATATTCGAAACATCACTTGGACCAGACGATAAATTTTCTGACTCCGGCGGACATTCAATCGCCATTGCTCGTCTTGCACAACATTTACAGGCCGCCGGTTGGATAGTCTCCGTGCGCGATCTTCTCAGTGAATATAATACAGTACGAAAGGTAGCCAGCCGACCTAAACAATCGCAGCAGGCTACAAAGAGTGTGGCGGCATCTATTGCCTCACACAAAATTACATCTGAGCGGGATGAAGTGGCGGCAAAAGTGCTCTCCGTCAGGCACTTCACCACTCTTCAAATTCTGTTTGGGTGCTTCCTCTATTCGCCCGGAATAATATCCTTTTTCGCGATCTTCGGTTTTGTCGAATTTGGAACATTCTTCACCAGCGCAGACATTTGGGCGTTCATCATCGTCGGGCTTTATTTATATGTGCTGGGGCTGTTGGCACCCTTTGCCATCTTGCTATGGGTAATGATTGTAAAACTCCTTATGGGCGGGCACGTCTATAAGAACAATGTGACACCGGGCATCTATCCAAAGTGGAGCAGAATGCATTTGCGGATTTGGTGTATCTCCCGAATGGAGGCGATGGTGCTTATGTCTTTGGGGGTGATGTTCCGCAGCGCCCCGCTAATGGCATTTGTATTGCGCCAGCTTGGCATGAATGTCGGCAAAAACCTGCAATGCGCCCATGACGCACCGTTATCGGGACCCTTGGACCTGATTACCATAGAAGATAATGTTGCCATTCAAACCGGCGCCTATGTGCAAACGACAAGGTGGTCAGGGCAATATTTACATGTGGGGCCAATCCTCCTGGAAAGCGGTTGCAAGATTGGGATGCGTTCTGGCGTGGCCAACAATGTGACCGTGGGCAAGGATAGTTGGGTTACTCCCTTCACCCCCATTCTCAAAGATGTGGGCCCTAATGAAATGTGGTCAGGTGCGCCAGCGCGTTTGGTGGGTGGCTTTACGAAACTGAAACGCACGTCTGAGGCATGTCACTATGGAAACCCTATCTGGCTTCTGGAGACCCTCAATATCCTGATGCAGGTGGTCATATTCCTTGTGCTAAATGTAGTTCCTGCTGCCACCATTCTTTGGCTGGCGCGTGAGGTCATACCGGCGGGGGAGGCGCAATTATCTGTTGCGTCCGTTTCTACCACCCTCTCCAGCGGCAATACCGGGCTTCCCGCAAATTACTTTATGGTAACGCCCCTATATACAATTGCGACCTACTTAACGCTCTACGCATTCTTTACGACGTTTTGCACGGTCATCGTGACTTCGCTGCTAAGTAGCCTGTTCATACGGTTTACGGCAGTTCAGCCTGGAATTTACCCGACCCGTGGATTGAAGGGAGCGCTTCTTCTTTTCCGAATGAAAGCAATGAACGCCATTCAGGGCACCTGGACATGGACCATAACCGGACAATATTTCCGGGCATTGGCGGGATTGCGCTTTCCACGCGTCGGTGCCTCAGAATGCGATGTGATGTTTAATCTGGTGCCAGAGGCTGCAACTGCGGACTCCCAGGTTTTCTGGTCCAACGGCAGTTTCACCAACATGCTCGATTATGGAGCAGAGCACATTAAATTGCGCCGCCTAGATATGCCGAGAAATTTCTTCAGTGGCAATAATTGCGTGGTGGAACACGGTAATTTACCATCCAATTTCCTTTTGGGTGTCTCCACCCCGGGCAGCGATATTGAATTCCGTCGCCAGATGCATTCGCGCTTGGGAGAGCCGCTCACGGTGGCTGGAAATCCGCCTGTGCAATTTGCCAGCGCATCCTTTGAAGCGGAAAACGATTCTCACAGTAAGCCGAGCTTCTGGTTGTTTCTGACCCGTGTGACTTTGAATGACGTGTTCAGTATCGGAATATTGCGGGTTACCGAGGGGCTCATTTTCACGATCTATTATCTGCTTTTGCTACGCATGGGTGGTCAATCAATTGCCAGTGCGTTCGGTGCGTTATTGCTCACAGAAGTCAGTTTGATTTTCCTCAGTGTAACCGTCAAAAAGCTCCTCGTCGGCAGTGGTTGGGGGGCAGATCATTCAACGCCGTTCTGGTCGTGGCGGCATTTTGCATATTTCTTTGCTCAGGATTGTTTCTTCGTTTGGTGCAAAGGGCCCTTGGGCTTTTTTGCAGGCACGGTTCTTTCCAACCCCATTCTGCGCTGGATGGGCTGCAAGATCGGGCATAGCACGCTGGTGACCAAGCCCATGCAGTGTTTTGATTGGAACGCTGTGAGCATCGGAAATAATTGCGTCGTTAATGGTTTCCTT
>JAESUH010000060.1 GCA_016763155.1 Rhizobiaceae bacterium | reverse complement strand
CCCGATGCAATTGCACCGGGCATTCATAGGTTTGAATAGTGGTCGAGATTACCGCGAACGGTAACTCTGGTCTGTTAAGGTCGACGACCCTGAGCCTTGCCTCTAATAGGCATTCTCACTATTCAGTAGCTTTATTGGGGTGATGAACAGGATATAGAAATCCAGCATTAGCGACCAGTTCTCGATATAATAGAGATCGCAATTTACCCGTTGGATGATTTTTTCATCAACGTCTGTTTCACCACGCCAACCATTGATTTGTGCCCAGCCGGTAATTCCTGGCTTGACTTTGTGGCGAGCAAAATAGCCATCAACCACTTGATCGTAAAGCTTGGTTTCTGCATGAGCATTCAATGCGTGAGGGCGAGGGCCTACTAGAGACAGTTTGCCGGTCAGTACGTTAAATAGCTGAGGAAGTTCATCAATGGAGGTTTTGCGGATGAATTTCCCAACCCGTGTAACCCGACTGTCACCTTTGGTCACCATGATTGAAGCATCCGCAGACGCCATTTCATGAAACATGGAACGGAATTTCCACACATTCACCAGTTCATTGTTGAAGCCATAGCGTTTCTGACGGAAGAATACCGGCCCCTTGCTTTCCCATTTGATAGCCAAAGCTGTGGCAATCATCACGGGAGATAGAAGTACCAACGCGATGACAGAAAATACCAAATCAAATGTCCGCTTCATGATCGCGTCCCAATCAGCGATTGGTTTATCGAAAACATCAAGGAAGGGAACAGCACCCTCATAACTGTATGAACGGGGCCGAAACCTCAATTTATTGGTATGCGCAGAAAGGCGGATATCAACTGGCAATACCCAAAGCCGTTTAAGCAATTGTAGAACCCGACTTTCAGCTGAAAGCGGCAGAGACACAATCAGCATATCAATGCGGGCCTTACGACCAAATTCAACCAGTTCTTTCACATTGCCAAGTTTTGGATACCCGGCAACAATAGCTGGAGAGCGATCTCCAGCACGGTCATCAAAAATACCGCAAATACGAATGTCATTACCGCTTTGAGCTTCCAGAGAACGGATCAGTTCGGCAGCAGGTTCACCACCACCAACAATTACTGCACGACGCTCCAGCCGGCCATTTGCTGACAACCGTTTAACGTAAACTGAAACCGCTATGCGAAACATAACAAGGAAGGCTATGCCCATTGCGAACCATGCACCAAACCAGACGCGGGAAAACTCTCCTGCAGTTTTGGTAAAGAATGCGATCAGCAAAACAAACATCAACGCTACCGTAAACCCGGTTACCACCTTGGATGTCTGAGAAATCAAATTACGTAATGAGGTGGTTTGATATCCATCCATTGCCTGAATGAAACAGACGGTCAAAAACGAGCCAAATGCGCTTGCAATCAAGTATTTTGACTGGATGTCTGTGTCTGGCCATACGTAGAAGCCGTAAAGTCCAAGGCCAAGAGCCGTCAATCCAAGGAATTCAACCAATCGAACGAATGCGGAAATCAAATGTGGCGATACCACATCAGAAGCAAATTGTTCTGCGACCTGACGCGCAAGCGCATTCAGTTCAACCGTGTCTGTTTTGTCCTTGATTACCGTACTTTTTACTGCCGATTGAGTAAATGCGTGCTCCGGCTTTAAACTTTGTGTGTCCATTTTCCTGCCTCTTACCTGTCCCGTATATTCTGAATATTTAAAATTCAGTTATTGATTTCCCTCATGTTTAAGGGAAAAACGCTAACAAAGGTTTTGGGAGGAGGGGAAATAGCCGGAATCCGTGGATTCCTTCAACCTAGGGATAATGACAGGTTAAATTGATTGCAAAGTTTTTAGATAAGCCGTTTCAACATCATTAGCCATGACGTCGACAGAGAAACGCTCAGCCAGCTTTTTGGACCGTTTGCTGGCCTTGGCCTTGCGTTGTTTATCATTGAGCACCAAAAGCATTTGGGCAGCCAGTGCATCAGGATTGTCCGGCTCACACATGGCATCCGGCTCACCATCAAAGATTTCGGGAACACCGCCAACCCGTGTTGCAACAATAGGCATATGGCCGGCAATCGCTTCGAGCACGATATAAGGCATGGATTCTGCCAAAGACGGGATGACAACAATTGCAGCTTTGGCAAATGCTTCACGAGCAGGCATTGCTTCATATACATCCACGCAATCACCTAGCTCAAGAGTGGCAATCTGCTCGATGTATTTTGATTTGTCAGGCCCGCTACCGACAAAAATCGCTTTTATATCTGTATGATCCGGCATGGATTTGATTTTAGAAATTGCGTTGAGAAATACATCCGGCCCCTTCAGGTCACGCATTTCACCAATATAGAGGAAGTCAGCTCCCTCTTTTTCAGCTTTCACCGGCAAATATTCGTGTGGGGAAAGGCCGTTATATATCAGGCTGGTAGCACAGGAAGGCTTTCCCACCTTTTTCTGAAATTCGTCGCTTTCATACTGGCTGACGAATATCAAACGGTCTGTCATCCGATTTAACAGCCGTTCCAGTCCAAAAAACACTTTACCCTTCATAGAGGCTGCATCAAAATGAATGCTGCCTCCATGAGGGCAATAAAGTCGGGCAACGCGAATACCTGATACCCGAAGCAGTGAACCGATAATTCTCGCATAGGCGCCACCCTTGGCGCCGTGTGAATGAAGAACATCAGGTTTTAGTTGTTTGATTTTTTTATAAGTTTTCCAAACTGTAGATATATCTCCCGGCGTGATTGAACGACGCATGGGAATGCGTTGCAGGCCAAGAGAGAGATCAGACTTGATCTCTTCAAACAGTTTGTCCGCATAATCGCCGCCAGTCGTACTGTCGCAAATAACGCCAACATCATGACCATTTGCCGATTGCGCTTTGATTAAATCGCGCACGTGGCGGAAAACACCACCCACTGGCGTGCGGAAACAATGAACAATTCTCAGGGGTTTGTCTGACGGCATTATTTATCTCAAAAAAGGCGTTCGCGCACGTAAATGGTATCGCCGGGCAATATCGGGTCGCTAATTGCTACGCGACCGGTCATTACCTGTCCGTTCACCTGACGGGTGATATCCGTACTTTTCTGCTCGGCTCTTGGCGAAAATCCACCTGCGATCGCAATCGCATTTTGAACAGTCATGCCGGGCACATATGTATATTGGCCGGAAGTTCCAACTTCACCCATAATAAAGAACGGGCGGTAACGGTCCACTTCAACGGAAACATCAGGGTTTCTCAAATATCCTTTGCGAAGACCCGTAGCAATTGCCGCTTCCAATTGTTTTGTGGTTCTTCCACGTGCGGTTATTGAGCCAATCAACGGCATGGCCAAATATCCGCCTTTGTCGATTGCATATGTATTGGTTAAATTCGTTTGCTCAAATACGGTGACGCGCAGGCGGTCTCCTGAATCGAGCGTATAAGGACGATTCAACGCTTCATGAAAAGCACCTCCAACTGGCTTATATGTTGAACACCCAACAATAAGAGTTGAAGAAACCGCCAGCGTTAGGCCAACGACAAGGGCTCGGCCCGTTTTTGTAATTTTTGCTTGGAACATTGCCCAAAAATCCTCAATACGCTCTACACAATATGGCGTGCCCAAGATGTGAGGGCAGACCAATGCTTGGCGCATTAAACATTGATTATGGTTAATACGGAGTAAACCGTTGGAAAATTTCCATTCAGCGTTTGCAGGTTATCTGGTTTGTTTTGATATTCTTAATATTGGTAAATAACTGTTAACTATAAATGTTCTCGGAATTTAACGCATTAGTTACCATAACCCTTCACAATCCGTTCAGTATATTCGCCTGCGATCAGCGCTAGTGCTGAACCGAGTGGGTTTTTAAAACAAGTTGTGTAGTACGGGAGTTTTCGAAGATGCCTAACAGTCAGGAATTTTCGCAAGATGTTGATATAGATTTTGCCGGGCTATTCGTCATCATCTGGAAAAAGAAGTGGCGGATATTGGCAGCAGGCTTAATTGCAGGCTTGGCATTAATGTTTGTGCTTACTTTAGTTACGCCAAAATATCAGGGCTCCACACGCATTCTTATTGAAGACCGCGAATCTCTGTTCACCCGCTCCGGACCAAACGATACCCGTCGTCAGTTTGATTATGATGCGCCAGCAATTGTCAGTCATGTTGAGATCATCCGTTCAGATAACATCGCCATCAAAGTTATTGAAACTCTCCGCCTTGCGGATAGGGGCGAATACAATGCGCCTATAAGAATGTGGAACAGTACCGATCTGAAAGCATTTTTGGGGCTTGGACCAACCAGTGAATCTACTCCGGCTGAAAGGGCGCTTATTCGTTTCAATCAAGCCCTGACCATTTCAACGATCAAGGATTCCCGCGTCATTCAGGTGCGGTTCAATTCTTCTGATCCAGCTATTGCAAAAGCAGTTCCCAATGCGGTGGCGGAGGAATATCTTTTACTCCAGAGAAAAGCAAAACAAGCCACGTCACAAACAGCAACTAAGTGGCTGGGGCCAGAGATTGAAGCGCTACGAGGACGGGTAAAAACTGCTGAATCCCGCGTTGCGGAATTTCGTGCAAATTCCGACATTCTTGTGGGCATAGGAAATAATAATGCCTTGCTATCCACCCAGCAACTATCAGAAATTTCTACGGAACTTTCACGGTTACGTGCTGAGCGATCTTCAGCGGAAGCCAATGTTGCCTCAATCCGTGCGGCTTTGAGCAGCGGTTCTTCTCTTGATGTTATTCCAGAGGTGATTGCGTCACCCCTTGTCCAGCGCTTGCGCGAGAATGAGGTAACACTACGTACTCAGATCTCTGACCTTTCAACAACCCTGTTGCCAAATCACCCTCGTTTGAAGGCCCTTAAATCTCAGGTAAGCGATATGCAAAAGCAAATTCGCAGAGCCGCCAGTGATATTTTGAAAAGCCTCGATAACAATGTGGACTTTGCCCGCAAGAAGGAAAGTGAATTGTTGGGTGAGGTCAATCGCTTGAAATCGGAAGTTTCAAGAGTGGACGAAGCCAATGTTGAATTGCGGGTACTTGAACGTGAAGCGACCGCAGAGCGCGAGCAATTGCAAAACTATCTCCGCAATTTCCGCGAAGCCAGCAGCCGTCAAAGCGATGAATATTCGACAGTTAATGCTCGCATAATTTCGCGTGCTACCCTGCCAACTCAACCGTACTTTCCCAAAATCATTCCCTTTGCGATTGCCGGTGCCGTCTTGACTATGGTTCTGCATCTGATTGGAATTCTGGCCTCTTCATTGGTGTCTGGCGCTGGGTTAAAGCCAAGCGGTGCAATTTCCCGTGAAATGGTTCCTGAACCCGTAGAAAAATTGCCTGAGCTGCAAAACGATGTTCCTGGGTTGATGACCGATGATCCTGTCGAAACCAAATATGAACCCGTTGAACCCAGGTTTGAAACGCCGGAACCAGTTGTTTCACCTGAGCGTGATTTCTTTGCAATCCGCTATGCAGCTGAAGGCATTCAGACCTATGAACACGCACGCATACTGGTATTGACGCCGAGCATTGAAGAGAACAAATCCACGGCCGGAATTCTCGCGCGTACATTGGCAAACTCTGGCAAAACGGCTGTGTTGATAGATTTGACCGCAGATGGTGGCAGCAGTCTTGAATTGCTTGGCAGGTCAGACCTGCCGGGAATTCGTGACGTGCTCAGTGGTTCGGCACAATTTCGCGATGTGGTCTATAAGGGCGAGGAGACAGAAGCTCATATCATTCCAATCGGAGTGAATGAACCTGTTGCCGGAAGTGATTTTTCTGCGCGTCTTGGTTTGATAATCGACACACTTGAAGAGCGATTTGATTATTTGTTGATTGATTGTGGTGGCTCAACCGCCAAAAGCGTTGCTTCAATTGCTGAAAAGCACAGCCTGATAGTTATCAATGGCAATGACAAAGATCAGCGGCTTCAGGATAAATTGGAAGCCAGCCTTCGTGATAGCGGGTTTAACGATATCATTTTGGTTCATCCCGATGAACAGGACCTGTTGGAATCAAGAACTGCTGCTTGATGAAACGCTGGTAATTACATCGCGAAACTCTGCTTTTTTGGCTCTGAGCTTGCGTATAAATTTCCAAATTGGATCGTTGGAACGGATCACGCGCTTTACAACGCACCAGGCTCTGTAGCCATAAACCAAAGGCAAAGCACGTTTGGAAAGCGGCAATATCACATCGCTTAAGATAATTTGTTCCTGACACCAAGATCTTTTATAGCGCTCATCACCGCAACCAAGGTCGAGGGATTTGTAGCCATTTTCCGCACAATATTCGATTAGAAGATGAAGCAGCATTTCACCTGGGCTGATATGATTGAGTTCATCATCAGCAATAGAACTGAAATATCCGCTCAAATGGCTGCCAAATCGTCCGCCGCCGAAAACCGCGCGGATTTCTCCTCCGATTTCCAGTGCAAAAAGCTGCAGACAAGCAGACTGCTCGCTAACAGGGGCTACTGCAAGTTTGTTAAAAAACCTGCGGGATTCGGTTGCAGAGAACATATCCCGAATACCCTGCTTTTTAAATCGTAGGGCTTTTTGCTTTCGGAATATGTCTAAAATTTTCAATGCTTCACTGGGTGTTGAAACCACCAGCAGCCGATACCCTCCGACCTTTTCAGCCATGCGAACTTGAGAGCGGAATTTTTTGCGTTTGCGCTTCCCGTTGCCGGCCTTCAGCACCGCATCAAACCCCTGTTCCAGGTTAAGATAATATGCCTTATGCACTGAATCCTGGAAAGGCAACTTCAAAATAGGGTTTGGCTGTCCGCCCCATTGGCGCGGTTGGCAACACAATTTAGCAAAGCTAACCCCGGGGATCATACTGCCAATGCGCTTGAAGAGCGCCTCGAAATTTTTCGTACCGCTATTTTTAATCAGTTCGGGATGAAACAGTCCCATGCTCAAATTGGTGTGCTTGCCGCCGACCCATCGCAGGCGTTTGATAAACTTACCTTCGAGCACCAGCGGTAAAATAAAATAGGTTTTTCCCTGGAATGAACCGCTGATTATCATGGTTTGGTAGTCTTCTTCGACCTCTAATGTCTCCAAACAGGCATTGACCCACTGATAGGTCTGGTAAATTGAAACAGGGCTGAGGCTTTCCAGCTCCTCCCAGTTTTCCTGTAGCCCACTGGCGCGATCAGTAACGACGATATCCAGATTTTCGAAGCTAATACAGCTATTTGACAAAATGCTCACCGATGCTGGTGATACAGATACTGGCATTTCGGTGCATACCGCAGCTTGCATAACGAACTCTCCTGGAAATAATCATTCCTGAGATTTAGCAACTGAATCTAAACAATTTGTATTCTACACTGGAAGACAGTTTGAAATGGGTAAACAAACCGTTTCAGTTTTTGAGTCAAATGGATGGGCTGGATGCTTCCAGAAACTGTCATTTAAATTTATTGAGTACCAAGACCATGGCCAACAAACTCCAAAACGGGGGGTTCCTACGTAAACTAGCTCTGAACTCCATATATTTTTCTGGAGCCCATTTACTTTGCCAAAGCTGGGTCAAGGGTCTCGGCTCAATTTTGATGTTGCATCATGTGCGCGAAAATCCACGTGAGGATTTTTCGCCCAATGCCTTTTTAGGCATCACTCCGAAATTCCTCGACAAGGTTTTAACCGAGCTTGCTTTAGCAAATATTGATTTCGTTAGCATGGATGAAGCCGTCAAACGCATCTCGGAAGCAAAATCACCCACCGCCAAAAGACCATTTCTGGCAGTTACCCTCGATGACGGCTACCGCGATAATAAAGAAATTGCCGCATCGATTTTCGCCAAACATAATATGCCTTACACAATTTATGTGGCACCGGGCTTTGTGGATGGGCAGGCCGATTTATGGTGGGATGATCTGGAACACATCATCGCCGCACGTGACACACTTCATATAGACTTGGAGAAGGGGCGCGAGGAAATTGATACGTCCACGGTTGATTTGAAAAATCAGGCCTATGCCGATTTGATGATATATCTGACCAGCGCCGTTGATGAAGATCGTCAGCGCGAAATCGTACGTGATCTCGCTTCAACCTATAAAATTGACGTTGCTGCCCATCGTGAATCCCAGATAATGAACTGGAATGAAATTGCAGAGTTAAACAAAGATCCGCTTTGCACCATCGGTGCCCATACAATTTCCCATCCAATGCTAGCTCGCCTGTCTGAAAAGGACGCCAAATTCCAAATGGTGGAAAGCGCGCGCATCATTGAGGCTGAACTTGGGGAACGTCCCAAACATTTCGCATTCCCCTATGGAATGCCCGCTGCCGCCGGCCCAAGAGAATTTCAGCTTGCAAAAGAGTGTGGCTTTGCCTCAGCCGTTACCACGCGCCACGGGGTAGTGCATCTTGAACACAAGGATCATTTAACAGGCTTGCCGCGGATATCTCTAAATGGTGGTTTTCAGGCCGTTCGATATGCAAAGACACTGATTTCTGGCGTGCCGACACTTATGCAAAATAAAGGCAAGCGGATTAACGTCGCGTAGATAGCCTAGAGTACTTCTCTAAAAGTGGTAATCGGGTTTCGAATTCGAGGCGCACAAAAACAAACGCTTAGAGCGCTTGCATGATTCAGATGATCGGAAAAACGCTCTAAGTCTTCTTCTTTTTTCCGGTCATCCAGCTGACAAGCCACATGGCAGGCAGCACCCACAACAGGCCCGTGAAAAAGAAATAGACCAGATGAACCCACCAAGGGGAATCTGCCAATTTTAGGGTGGCGATTGTTGTGGCAATCAATGCGTAAACGATCACCAAAATCACGATGAGGACCGTTCCAATTAATTTTCGTATGGATGGGGACAACGCTGAACTTTCCTAATTATCATTTCCGGTTACCCATACAATATTGTTGTCGGGAAAACATCCGTAAAATTGCTCTTGCCTTGATCTGCGACTTGTCTCATGTGTAAAATATAATTCAATGAGATAAACCGCAGGGGCACCACATTGCGATTGAATATCAGTTTAAATGCAGCAATTGCAAACCGCACTGAAACCCACCGCCTTCAGGTGCGATTATGGCTATATGTGATCTGCATCATGGTGTTTGCAATGGTGCTGGTGGGTGGGGCCACAAGATTAACAGATTCAGGCCTGTCTATCACCGAATGGAAGCCGCTTCTGGGTATCATCCCGCCGCTTTCTTCTGCGGATTGGCTCGATGCCTTTACCAAATATCAGCTCATACCCGAATACACCCAGATCAATCAGGGCATGAGTCTAACCGAATTCAAGTTCATCTACTGGTGGGAGTGGGCGCACCGTTTCCTTGGGCGCATCATCGGTATAGTGTTTTTTCTGCCGCTGGTTTTCTTTTGGATGACCGGGCGAATTGAAAAACAGATTAAACCTCATCTCGTTTTCTTGTTGTTCCTTGGTGGGCTGCAAGGGGCAATCGGCTGGTGGATGGTTATGTCCGGTCTTGTTGAGCGGGTTGATGTGAGCCAGTACCGTTTGGCGATCCATTTGATCATCGCCTGTTTCATCTTCGCTTATGCCTTCTGGATCGCAAGAGGATTGGCACCTCATGCAGCAGAACCTGCTCCAACTTGGCTAAAATTGCTATCACCATTCATTTTGCTGGTTGCATTCTTTCAGATATTCCTCGGTGGATTGGTTGCAGGGCTGGATGCAGGCTTGGCATTTAATGATTGGCCATTAATGGATGGCGCGCTGGTGCCGGGTGGCCTTGATGTGCTGAACCCTTATTGGATCAACTGGTTTGAAAATCCGAAATCGGTGCAGTTCAATCACCGCCTTGTCGCTTATTTTCTAACGGCGATTGTCTTTTTGCAAATGCTTGCGACAAGTAAAATTGCAGCCCATGGCGGGCGGGCAAAATTGCTGTTTGCGGTGGTATTTGCTCAAGCTGCTTTGGGCATCACCACATTGGTGTTGCAAGTGCCATTGAACTGGGCGCTGGCCCATCAGGCTGGCGCAGTCATTCTGCTGGCAGTAACAGTCAACAATCTGCGCGCGTTACACGGCAGCTACCCAGACGGTTAGGCCTTAAGCATCAAATCCAGATTTTGAACAGCGGCACCTGATGCACCTTTGCCCAGATTATCCAGTTGGGCCACAAGGTTCACATGTCCTGTTTCATCTGAGCCGCAAATATAAAGCCGCATAATATCCTGTCCGGCCAAAGCTTCAGGCTCAATGCGAGCAAGTACATTTGCATCTTCAGGTGCAACCACCTCAACAATATTTTGCCCAGCATAATGATCGGCGAGCGTTGAATGAACGCTGGCAATTGCGCCACCCTTCAGTCCATCCAGATGCAGAGGAACATTAACCAGCATTCCCTGAGGGAAACGCGCAACCGACGGCGTGAATAATGGCCGCTTTGTAAGATTACAATGGGCAATGATTTCCGGCACATGTTTATGCTCAAGCTTCATGGCATATTCAAAAAACACCGCAGCAATATGCTGCTCATGATCGGCATCTTCGACTTGCGCAATCATCTGCTTGCCGCCGCCGGTATATCCTGAAACCGCATTGATGGTGATTGGATAATCAGCCGGTAGAATCCCTGAATCAATCAGCGGCTTTATCAAGGCAATAGCGCCGGTAGAATAACACCCCGGATTACTAACTCTCGAAGCACCAATAATCTTTTCACGTTGTCCGGCGTCAAATTCCGCAAAGCCGTAAACCCACTCCGGATGGCTCCTGTGAGCGGTGGAAGTATCGATCACCCGCGTGGTGCTATTTCCAGCGTCCTTCAAAATCTGCACAGCCTCGCGGCTGGCATCATCCGGCAGGCACAGGATTGCAACATCTGCAGAAAGCAGCATTTCCCGCCGCTTCTCCAGATTGCGCCGTTCTTCATGCGGCATGGAAAGAACGGAAATATCACTGCGATCAGCAAGACGCTGCCTGATTTGCAGTCCGGTGGTTCCGTGTTCGCCGTCGATGAAGATTTTCGGTTGCATGATATTGCCTGAAATGTTGTGAATTTGTGCCGACAAACAGGTTTGCCGATAGGGTGAGGATATACCCCGCAATCTAAAGTCTCGCAACTGATAACATTATGCTTGAAAAACCAGCCATAACGGCACAGTAATAATATTACGTATTGAGCAATATAAATCTAGGGAGTTCAACTATGGCACTGGCCAATGATCGCAAAATCTGGACCTGGTTCGAGGGTGAGTGGCATGAGGGTAATCTGCCAATTTTGGGTTCCGCAGATCATGCCACATGGCTGGGGACACTGGTTTTTGATGGTGCCCGCCTTTTTGAAGGTGTGTTTCCTGATCTGGATTTACATTGCGCCAGAGTTTTGGCTTCAGCCAAAGCATTAGGCATGCGCCCGACGACTACGGCCGAAGAAATTCTAGCTTTGGCAAAGGAAGGCATCGGGAAATTTGATGACGATGCGGAGCTCTATATCCGCCCGATGATCTGGTCTACCAGAGGTGAGGGCTCAACAATGGTTGATCCTGATCCCGATAGCTGTGCATTTGCCCTGTGTCTGGAAGAGGCACCGATGGCAGAGCCCGTCGGCATAACAATTACCACTACCAGCTTCATTCGCCCAAGCCTTGAATCAGCCACGGTAAATGCCAAAGCTGCCTGCCTCTACCCAAACAGCGGCAGAATGCTTCAGGAAGCCGCAGCAAAGGGCTTCGGCAATGCCATCGTTTGTGATGCACTAGGCAATGTAGTTGAAACCGCCACAGCCAATATCTTCATGGTTAAGGATGGCGAATATCTAACCCCCATTCCCAACGGCACCTTCCTGAATGGCATCACCCGACAAAGGGTCATGAAGCTGCTAAGGGAACAGGGCGAAACCGTGCGCGAGGCCGTCCTGAAAATCGAAGACTTCCGAAACGCCGACGAGGTTTTCATCACCGGCAATTACCCAAAAGTAATGCCAGTCATCGCCTTCGACGAGCAAAAATATGAATACGGTCCCAAAGGCCAACTAGCGAGAAAATTATATTGGGACTGGGCGCATAGCGAGTAAAAATAACTGCTAGCGATTTCGACCGTCACCCCTGTGCTTGTCACAGGGGGCGATTCCCCTGAACCTTCCCCATGATAGTTCCAGATTGCCGCGCCTCCACTGGCATGGATTCCTGTGACAAGCACAGGAATGACGGCGAGGGGATAATACGAAATTGGGCGTAAAAAACGGGCCGAAAGGCCCCGTAGGCCTTTCCACAAACCCATCGTTCAAGACCGCGAAGAGCGGTCCGGCGCTAATGCGCCGCGCACGCGCAGGCCCAAGCAAAGCTTGGATACGCCGTGAGCCCACAAAAAAGGGCTCGTAAAACGAGCCCTTTGATAATTCAAAATATTTGAAAACTAAACTTAATGTTTGGAGAGCTAGCAAAGTATAAGTTTTTCTGGGGAGAAAATAGTTCGCCGAATTAATTCTGAATGGCATTTCTAAAGTAATTAATAGAATTCAATAAAGTAACTACGATTAGTGTGAGTATTTTTGAAATTTTGACATTTGAGGGGGGGGTGTGTTTTGATATGTGTATATATAATGAACCAAATATTTTAAAATTGGTAAAAGGCGATGTTTTCCAAGGTTAAGATTTGGAAAAGTCAATTATTACAGCTTAGTGGAGATGAGTAGTGCAGGAATCAAACGAAGTCGCCGTCGGTGTCATTACCGAGCTAACCAAAGCCTTTTTCTCAAGTTTAGCAAATAAATCTGTAAATTTTCTAACAGGTAAATATGCATATTTGTTTGATGATTTTGAGGAATATTTGCAGAAAACTTATCAAAAGTGCAACCAATTAAAAGTTATCATTAATAAAACGAAACCGTATAGCTTGGATGAAATTTATGTAAAAACCTATTTTCAGTGCGGGACCAATGAAATTGATGATCAGGAGGTGATTCAGCAGGCTAGGGATGGTAACAGATTAGTTGTTACTGGATTTGGTGGTATAGGAAAAACAATCTTTTCGAAGAAGCTTTGGACGTCAGTCTTTTCGGAACCGCATGGAAAAATTCCGATCTATTTTGAGTTGAGACAACTGAATTCGATAACAGACATTGATTTATTTGCATTTATTCGACTTTCAATTTCTTCAAGAAACCAAACCTTGGAAGAGGCTACGTTCAATCAATTTGTTGATGATGGACCTTTTCTCTTTATTCTTGATGGTTTTGATGAGCTGCCAGATGCTAAACGTGATATTGTCGAAAGGCAAATTCTAACTATTGCTGGTGATTGCCCAAACTGTGGGCTGGTTGTTTCTGGCAGATTTGATGAGAGATTCAATGCTTGGGAACGTTTTACGGTTTTTAAAGCAATAGCATTTAGTAAGCCTCAGGTTGAGCAACTCATAAAGAAAGTCGACTTTGAGGAACGTGTTAAATCGAAGTTTTTGACTGAGATTATTGCCAAAAGATTTGATGATTATCAAAGTTTTTTGGAAACCCCTTTGCTTGCCCTAATGATGCTGATGGCATTTAGTCAATCGGGGGAAGTGCCAGAAAAACGAAGTCTGTTTTATAAATATGCTTTTTTGGCACTGTATTCTTGGCACGACGGATCAAAAGAAGCCTTTAAACGTGAAAGTAAAACTGGACTTGATATCGAGCAGTTCGAGAAACTTTTTTCCATTTTTTGTTTGCTATCTTACATCGATCACAATTTTCAAATGGATCGAAGTGCATTTTTCAAATTGACAGAAAAATGCCGACCGTATGTGTCATTCGAATTTTGTGAAAAAAAATTTCTAAACGAAGTTACTGAATCAGTAAACCTGCTTTACCAAGAAGGTGATACCATCATTTTTACACACAGATCATTCCAAGAATATTTTAGTGCATTTGCTTGTGTGACCTACTTTCAGTCCAAGCTTCAGAGGTGGTCCTACATTTTCGACCAGTTTGCAGCCTTGTTAAGATGGATCATGGTTTCATTTAGGCTGCGATTCTCATTGGTTCTGTTTTTCTTTCATAAGCTTCTTGCGGCGTCAATATTCCGTGGGTCGAATGCGGACGCTCAGTATTGTAGTAATTCATCCATTTTCCGATCCCTGTGCGTGCCTGCGAGCCAGTTTCAAATGCGTTGAGATAAATGCATTCATATTTCAGGGATCGCCAGAGCCGTTCGATCATACGATTGTCGATCCAGCGGCCCTTGCCATCCATGGATACTTTCACGTTGGCATTCTTCAGCGTCTGTATCCATTCAAAACCGGTGAACTGGCTGCCCTGATCGCTGTTCATGATCTCAGGCATGCCATATTTTGCGATGGCCTCGTTCAGGGCCTCAACGCAAAAGTCTGCTTCCATGCTGTTTGACAAACGCCAGGACAAAACCTTGCGGCTGTACCAATCCATAATCGCCACCAGATAGAGAAAGCCGCGATGCATGGGGATGTAGGTGATATCCACGCACCAGACCTGATTTGGCCGATTAATCGCCAGCCCTCGCAGCAGATAAGGGTAAATCTTGTGTTGCGGGTGCTTCTTGCTGGTGTTTGGTGTCTGATAAATTGGCACTAAACGCATCAGTCTCATTAACCGGCGCACTCTGTGTCGTCCGCATTTGTGGCCCTGTCGTTG
>JAESUH010000059.1 GCA_016763155.1 Rhizobiaceae bacterium | reverse complement strand
GTTACTTCCAACCATCCGGCGCAAACAGATAAGGCGATTGCTATTGCCCGTTTAGTGGCTGGTGATAGTCGGGTGGAAACAAATGTTGCGCCGACAATGGGTGGGGAAGATTTTTCCTACATGCTGGAAGCGCGGCCCGGCGCCTTTATTTTCACGGGTAACGGGAATACCGCAAATCTGCATCACCCAGAATATGATTTCAACGATGAGGCTATTCCCCATGGTTGCTCTTATTGGGCAAAACTGGCGGAAACTCTTATGCCTGCCGGATAACAATTAAAAAAATAATGGCGCTGTGTGATTTTTTTAACACAGCGCCTCTGGAAAACGTCAATTAGCTACCTATATAAGATATAAGGAAGGGCGGGGTTCAGACTTGAACCATTTGGTCTCGGCAAAAACTTCTGAATATCTATTTTCGCGATAGACCTCCAAAAAGCGAACCAAAAGAAACCCTCGGCTTTGTCCGGGGGTTCTTTGTTTCTAGGGTTATATAATCTACTCTTCCCAGGCTTCTGATATTCGACGCTGCAATTCTGCTACGTCGACCAGCACGAGTGCACCCTTGTTTTTTTGGATAACACCTTGTTTTTCCAGCTTATTTAATTCTCGTGAGACTACCTCACGTCTTGTGCCGATGCGTTCAGCCAATACCCGTTGGATGGGAGGAGGGCTGATTGAGCGTTGGCCTTCATGGCCCATTCTTGGTTTTGAAAGACGCACGATTTCGGCATAAAGGCGGTGCTTTGCCTGAAGGAATGATTGTTCTGCCAATCGGAAATTTAGATGGCGAACCCGGTTGGTGAGAACTTTTAAAACCGAAAAACTGACTTCTTTGGAATTGGTCAGAATTTCATGGAAAATTCGCTGGGGTACGACACATATTTTCGTACGAGTTAAAGTTGTGACGGTGGCTGAACGGGTTTCGTCATCAATGGCTGCAATTTCTCCAAAGAAATCGCCATCTTTCATTTCGCCCAGGATAACTTCCTTGCCAATTGCTATGCGATTTATGATGCGGACCCTGCCTGATATCACGCAGCGTAAATCCTTTGTGTCATCATCTTCATCAATAACGAGTTCGTTTTCGCCATATTCCTTCCACAGGCATGATTTGCCGTATTGTTCGCCAAGGGTCTCATCCAAGGCTGAAAAAAGCGGTATGTCACATAGGGTTTCCATCGTTTCGTGATCCTTTAGCGTGCTTTTCAGACTTCAGGTTCACGACCCGGAATCTGGCGGCCGTTCTCCCCGACCTGATTTGGTGAAGTTAAGCAGATTTATCACTGTAGTAAAGGTTGGGGGAGCGCAAGTTCAGCGGTGTCGAATATGGGCGCAAATCAGTGCAAGCGGTTGGGTTTTCAAATTATGCTTGGCATTCAATGTTTTTACCCGAAGAAAATCACATTGACCTAAAATGACAGGCTATTACATGCGTTCGTTGGGTTTTGTTTGCCGCAGTTCGATAAGAAAAGTTACTCAGCCAGAAATTTTGCCCCTGTCAGGGCTTTGGCTTTCTCAAAGTCGTCCTTTTTTGCCAAATCAAATATTTCAAGACGAGCCAGATTTAGCTGGTCTCGCATTTTGTATAATATCTGGGCATAGCGAACCATTTCCTCAGCGCTTTCAATCTGCGGTCCGTCTTTCGGGTCGATCTTCATTTCCGCGGCAATCGCTTCCCTGTTTTCATCACTTGGTGCAAACATTACCAATTGGTTGCCACCTGAAGATGATTTTTCCAGCCAGACAATATTGTAATAATTAGCTTCGAAAATTGACCCCTTTCCCATAAAGGTCCAGCCCACATGGTAGCCGTCGGGCAATCCGGGAATTTTATGAAAGGCCGCAGGAAGAGGCGTATCTTCGTCGCCCTTTTCGATGATTGTGAATTTTCCTTCGTGAAAGGTGAATTTATAAAACTCATCGTTTTTTGTTTCAACGAATTGAAGCAATGCGCGTTTTGGTAAGAGCTGGACTTCATATCCCAGTTGAAGTGGCTCGGTAGAGGAAACGCAGGCACCAAGAAACAGCATCAGGCCGATTGAAATTCGGTTTAAGTAGCGCATAAACATTTTATTCAAAGCCTCCGAGAAAATTCTTAAGCAATAAATTTAGAGCTTCTTTTTCATCTTTGGACAGGTGAGATGTTAGTTTGGCTTGGGTTTTCACATGGGCCATGACGGCAGCATCGATGGTCTTAAAACCTTTGTCAGTCAGAGAGATGATAACACTTCGGCCATCTTTTGGGTTATGAATGCGCTCTACCAACCCGGTCTTTTCCAATTGATCAATTCGATTTGTCATGGTGCCAGAGGTGACCATCATCGTCGCCAGCAAGTCACTAGGCGAAAGACGGAAAGGCGGCCCGGTGCGGCGCAGGGTCGCCAGAACATCAAAACTTGCAGGGTTTAGGCCATGAGTTGCAAATGTTTTGTCCATTTCTCGTGACAAATGTTGGGATAGCCGTTTAAGACGGCCAATCAGCGCCATCGGCTCGACATCCATGTCCGGCCGCTCACGATTCCACTGAATAACTATTTCGTCTACATGGTCCATATGAAGGGTTTGCCAAAATTATATCTCGGTATCAAGATATAATAATTTATCTTGATACCGAGATAAATAACAAGGCGACCCAATATGTCCCGCAATAATGATTTGTTGCTCACTGCAATTGCTCCAGCGATCTGGGGTAGTACCTATCTGGTGACAACCGAATTCCTACCCGACGGTTACCCTCTAACAGTGGCCATGTTGCGCGCTCTACCGGCGGGAATGTTGTTATTATTGCTGGTTCGCCAATTCCCCACCGGCATATGGTGGCTGAAAGTGTTTGTGTTGGGAGCGCTTAATTTCTCATTCTTTTGGTGGCTGTTATTTGTGGCGGCTTACCGGCTGCCCGGTGGGGTTGCTGCCACACTTGGGGCGACACAGCCATTGGTGGTTATCTTTTTGGCGCGATTTCTGCTTGGGTCGAACATCCGAACAATATCCATTGTGGCCGCCATTGCCGGGATGGGAGGGGTTGCTCTTTTGACCCTTACTCATCAGGCGGCGCTTGATCCAATCGGCATTTTGGCGGGCCTTGCTGGCGCGTTATCAATGGCTTGTGGCACGGTGTTAAGTCGTCGTTGGCAACCGCCGGTTTCTTCTTTGACATTTACGGCATGGCAGCTGACTGCGGGCGGCATTTTATTGCTCCCAGCCTCGCTATTATTGGAACCCTCATTGCCGGAACTGACCAACAGCAATATTTTTGGATTTATCTATTTGGGGCTGATTGGGGGAGCTTTAACTTATATCCTTTGGTTGCGGGGGATTTCCCGGCTGGAACCTACGGTCATTTCTCCGCTCGGTTTTTTAAGCCCGCTAACCGCGGTAATTCTTGGTTGGTATGTTCTTGGTCAAAACCTGAATTTGCTGCAAATACTGGGTATCGTTATTGTTTTAATCAGCGTTTGGCTTAGTCAGCGGGTTGGACGTTCAGGCTGAAGGACATTCGCGGTAACACCCGGCCTGGAATTGATCCAGATGGGTTTTCTCCGACTATTTCAAAGCCTAAAGCCTCGTAAAAGGGTACGGCAAATGGGTCTGCATCCAAGGTTAGTTTTGAAAGGCCGGTTTGTTCAGCCTGCTCAAGAATTTTTGCCCATAACAAACGCCCAATACCCTTGCGCTGCCACTCAAGATCTATGAAAAACGTGTTGATTTCTCCGGTTGTTTTATCTGTCTTATCAGGAGATAGATTAACACAACCGCAAATGGCGCCAGCGTCAGCCACCCAATATTCACCGGAACTCAGTTGATTTTCAGTAATCGTTAGTTCCTCACTGCACGCATCCATGAAGGAATCGTCATACCCATTAGAGCGTTTTGAGCGCATAGATAGATCGCTCAAAGCTTTTGCTTCATGGGGTTTTGCAGGGCGAATAATGATTTTCATGACAGAATAGCCTGCCATTGTTGGCTAATTGTCAAGCCTGATCAATACCTTCGCAGAAACCAAAATTGCTTAAACGGTTAACCATGATGTTCAATACAATGTCAAACGATTGAATATAAAGAGGTAAATGGAAAACGTTTACGGTTTAGATACCTCGCTGTTCTAGGTTCTTTTTACAAGACCGGGGACCGGAATGAATTTTAAGTCTGATCAAGTTGAAACTGTTACTGGTAATCATTTGCCGCTGGGCATTTACGATTCAGTTGTAAAGTCGCTTTTTGCCGACCGAATTTCCTTGATGATAGGCATGGCAACCGTAATCGCTGCGCCAATTGTGTTGTATGTCAAAACCGGGGACCACTACCAATTGTGGTTTTCTGCCCTATTTGTATTTTTCAGCATCGTGCGTTTGGCGGTAACTTACCGCTTTTTGAAAAAAGGTCGAAAACTCAATAGACGAAAAAAGCTCCAATATTGGGAATCCCTTTATGCAATCACCGGGAATTTTCATATTGGTACTTTAGGCGTCTGGTTTTTATATGGATTTGCCGCTTCCGATGATCCGTTTGTGCATTTGTTATCGCTTTCTTTATTGCTTGGTTATCTCATCGGTACGATCGGCCGGAATTTCGGTAGCAATAAGGTAATCTGGCAACAAGTGGTAGTTTCCGGTATTCCGATTATGGCCGGGTTGACGATATTTGGAACTGTTTATGACGCTATATTGGCGGCATTTCTCGCCCCGTTCTTCCTGTCGATCTGGATGATTTCAGCACGTTTGCGGAAGATGCTGTTTGGGGCAGTGATTTCTGCCCATGAACAAAAAATTGTTGCTGACCGTTTCAACATGGCGCTCAATCACATTGCTCAAGGGGTAGCGATGTTTGACCGGGAAGCAAATATTCTTGTTTCAAACAACCAGTTTGAAAAAATGGTTGAGCAAAATGGTTCAAGCCTGGTTGGAACCAATTTGAAGAAACTGGAAAACACGAGGCATATCTGGTGCATCGAAAGCGGTAAGAAAACCAGTTTTCTTGATGAGATTGAATCTTCGCTGGATGAACGTACAAGTAAGCGCTTTTCGTATCGTTCCAACGGTGGGGAAACCATTGAAGTAGATTTTTATCCCATGCCAAAGGGCGGCGTGGTCTTTTTGCGTGATATTTCTGAGCAAGTTGCCTCTGAGGAGGCCATTCTAAACCTTGCAAGTTTTGATCCTCTGACTAAATTATCCAACCGTCGAAGCTTTATGCAGGACATGGCCAGTTTGCAGGATTGCCATGGTGGGTTGAGCCCGCTCTCAATGTTCTTTGTTGATTTGGATAAATTTAAACAAGTGAACGATTCCCTCGGCCACGCGGTCGGGGATGAAATGTTGACCATTGTAGCCAACCGGCTGAAAAATGTTGTGCCTGAAAATGGGCTGATTTGCAGATTTGGCGGGGATGAGTTTGTTGTGGTTGTTCCCGGTTTGAACGAGCAGGAAGGATGTGCTGCATTTGCAGACCTGTTGATTAGCGAAATATCAAAACCGCTTTCTGTTGATACCCATGATATTCGCTCTGGCGCCACGGTGGGCATTGCCGTATCGCCAGCAGATGGCACCAATGCGGATCAACTTTTGAAAGCCTCTGATGTCGCACTATATGCGGCCAAAGCTGCTGGTCGCGGGACACATTCGTTTTATACGGAACACCTTGGTGAGCGGATTAAGGAACGTCGTCAGCTTGAAATAGATTTACGTACCGCCGTAGAAAATGAAGACCTGACCCTCTACTTCCAACCGCTAATTAATGTGAAGCAGGCAAAAATCACAACTTGCGAAGCATTGTTGCGGTGGGAGCACCCTACTAAAGGCATGATCTCTCCAGTTGTATTTATTCCCATTGCAGAGGAAATCGGCATTATTTCCCAATTGGGTGCGTTTGTTTTGAAAAAGGCAACCAAGGCCTGCATGACATGGCCAAAAGATGTGCGGGTTGCGGTTAATATTTCGTCACTACAATTCCAACAATCTGATGTTCATGCGGTCGTTAAGGAAGCGCTTGAAGAGAGTGGCTTAGACCCATCCAGGCTGGATGCAGAAGTTACAGAATCAGCAATGCTCGATGATATTCAACAAACCAGCAAGACACTGGAACGGTTGAAAAAACTCGGGGTAAAAATTTCCCTGGATGATTTTGGTACTGGATTTTCCAGTCTGTCATATCTTCATACTTTGCCGTTGGATAAGGTCAAAATTGATCGTTCTTTCATCTCCGGTATCGTGGATAATGAGCGTTCTTTGACGTTGCTTTCCGGCATCACAGAACTCACAAATAATCTGGGTCTGAAAATCGTCGTTGAAGGCATTGAAACAGAAGAACAATCCAGCCTGTTGTGTAACAATGTCAGGGTTGACGAGATGCAAGGGTTCTTGTTCTCAAGGCCTCTTCCTACCAAAGATATCTATGCTCTGCTGAATTCAAAAACTACGTGGGATATTGGGCGGGATGTGGATTTAGAACAATCCGATGCTGGCCATAAAAGCAGTGGAAAAGATCAGGCAGTCGCTTAGAAGCTTTTCCAAAATTTATCAACAAATTCTTGCGGTTACTGGCTTGTGACGCTGTTTAAGTTCATTTTTTGTTAACCATAAATTTTAAGTTTTTATTAACCTTAACAAAAACTTAAGGCATTTTTATTTAGTTAAGTCTTTACAGAAATTAAAACTTTGTTAACCTTACACCATCCTTCACAGGTAAGGCGTAAGGGGCAACTTATGTATTTAGATGCGGTTGGGCAAAATTTTGCTCATAAATTGTTGGACTACAGGCAGGAGACCGATTATCGGGTCGCTGAATCGCCGGTAGACCGGCTGGCAGTTTATCGTTTGAGATATGACGCGTATATGCGTGAAAAGACCATCGACGAAAATGAGTCACGGGTGTTTCATGACGCCTATGATGATTTTGAAAACTGCTGGATTTTTTCCATTTCCATCGATGGTCAGATGATCTCTTCAATACGGCTGCATGTGATATCACAGCAACACCGTAAAGGGCCGGCACTGGATGTGTTTCCTGATCTGGTTGGTCCGATGATTGACGAGGGAAAAGTCCTGATTGATCCAACCCGGTTTGTGGCAGATGAGCAGGCAATGGAGATGTATCCTGAATTGCCTTACCTCACATTGCGGGCAGCTTGCATGGCATCGGAATATTTTGAAGCCGATTATTGTCTGGCTACTGTGCGCCGCGAACATGCAGCATTCTATCGCCGTGTATTTCGTTCAAAGTTCATGTGTGAGCCACGCCCTTATCCAGAGCTGAAAAAGCCTATTTGTTTGTTGCGAGCAAATGTTTCTGAGATCCGCGACAAGCTAATGACACGCTATCCAATATTTGAATCAAGTTTCACCGAGCGTCGGATGATATTTGAACAACGCAGTATGGCATTGGCTATGGGTCAGGATAGCGAAGATTTTTCTGAAACGAAGCTTATTTCGTAACCATTAGATTTTGCAATCCGTGGAAGTGAAACCGGTCTGCATAGATCGGTTTTTCGACCAACTTCAAGTCAGGAAGGCGTTCAAAAAGAACGTTCATGGCAATTTGCATTTCGAGGCGAGCCAGGGGTGCGCCGATGCAAAAATGGATGCCTGCACCAAAGCCCACGTGACCGGTGCCGCCGCGCTCAAAATCAATTAATTCCGGATTTTTATATTTTGCATCATCATGGTTGGCCGCACCAAGGAGCAGGCCAATTGTCTGGCCCTTTTTCAATTTGTAGCCCGCTAATTCAGTGTCTTCCAAAACAAAACGCGTAAACATGTGAAGGGGTGGGTCGAAACGGAGCAACTCGTCCACATTGCGATATTTTTCTGCATGGGTTTTGAACTCTTGCTGGCAATCCGGGCCAGCAGATAAAACTGTCTTCACACCATTGCCAATGCCGTGCACGGTTGCTTCATGACCCGCATTGAGAAGCAAAATGCAGGTGGTGATCAGTTCTTCCTGGCTCAAATGCTCACCGTCTTCGCGTGCGGCAATTAGCGAGCTGATCAAATCGTCGCCCGGTTGGTTGCGGCGTTGTTCGATATAACCCTGCATGAATTGGGAAAAATCATCAGTTGCCTTAACCGCTTCATCCTCGATTTTCCTGCTGCGGTTGAACTGGTACATGGCAACCATCTTGTGGGACCAGTCCAGAAGTTGGTCAGACATATCCTCAGGTACTCCAAGCAATCTGGAAATAATGATCACTGGAATTTTTTCGGCAAATGTCGGCAATAGGTCAAAACTGCCAGTTGAAGGAAATTGATCCACCAATTGATGGGCCAGAACTTCAATTCCGGGTTTTAGTTTTTCGATCTGGCGCGAGAGAAATGCCCGATTGATAAGCTTGCGCAGCCTGGTGTGGGCCGGGGGTTCCAGCTCCAGCAGGGAGTGAGATTCAAAATCATAGAAAGGTTTAACATGGGGCTCGATATCCGGCAGGCCCACATCTTTTCGGGTGAGGGAAGGGGAAAAGTCCCGGCCAAATTTTCGATCTCTCAGGGCGAGGTTTACTGCGTCGAAAGTGGTAAAGCAGGTGAGGTTGTATTCTTCCCAAAAAATAGCAGGTCCGCTTGCGCGCATTCGGGCGTAGGTTGGATATGGATTGTTGAAAAATTCCGGATCGCTTGGATCTACTGAAAACTGCGCGGGCAATGAATGCATATATCAGAACGCGCGGTGGGTAATCAAAGTGTAGGTATCCCGGATCAAGGGCTGGTCTACCACCAGTTCAGCAATTTTTCGGCCAATATCAGTATCGTCTTCTACATAAATTTTGAGCATTAAATCGTACTCACCGGAAATCGAATAGATTTCTGAGGCGATTTCCAGATCGGCCAAAAGGGCTGCTAATTCATAAGCTTTGCCCACTTTTGTTTTAATCATCAAAAATATCGGTTTCATGGTTCACCTTTTCGAAAAATCCGTTACCAATGGATAGCGCGACGGGAAACGCCCGGCAAGCCAGAACATCAAATGTTGGAGATCAATATGGGTAGCGATGCACCAAAACTCGAAGCAAAAAGCCAGCCTTCTTTAGGGAGTTTTAACTGGGAAGATCCGTTCTTGCTGGAAGACCAGCTAAGCGAAGAGGAACGGATGATTCGCGACGCGGCCAACGCATATGCGCAAGATTCTCTGATGCCGCGTGTGGTTGATGCCTATATGAATGAGACGGCAGCACCGGAAATTTTTGCTGAAATGGGAGAGATGGGCCTGCTTGGTTCAACCATTCCAGAAGCTTATGGCGGAATTGGCGCTGGCTATGTGGCCTATGGGCTGGTAGCGCGCGAAGTGGAGCGGGTGGATAGCGGTTATCGCTCGATGATGAGTGTTCAATCCTCATTGGTGATGTATCCAGTCTATGCCTATGGCAGCGAAGAACAGCGGATGAAATATCTGCCAAAACTGGCATCAGGCGAATGGATTGGTTGTTTCGGGTTGACCGAAGCTGGCGCTGGTTCTGATCCGGGCAGCATGAAAACCACTGCTACGAAAGTGCAGGGTGGCTATGTGCTTAATGGTTCCAAAATGTGGATTTCCAATTCACCCTTTGCTGATGTTTTTGTAGTGTGGGCCAAGTCCGATGCCCATGAAGGCAAGATACGTGGCTTTGTGCTCGAAAAAGGAATGAAAGGGCTAAGTGCCCCAAAAATTGGCGGTAAATTATCCCTGCGTGCTTCAACTACCGGAGAAATTGTTCTGGATGGCGTGGAAATCGGGGAAGAACACTTGCTGCCAAATGTTTCTGGTCTGAAAGGCCCGTTTGGTTGTCTCAACAGGGCACGTTATGGAATTGCCTGGGGCGTGATGGGAGCAGCAGAAGATTGCTGGTATCGGGCGCGCCAATATGGGCTTGACCGTAAGCAATTCAATAAACCGCTGGCGGGAATGCAGCTTTACCAAAAGAAACTGGCCGATATGCAAACCGAAATTGCGCTCGGATTACAGTCTTCGCTGCGGGTTGGTCGGCTAATGGACGAAGCAAAAGCCGCGCCAGAAATGATCTCCCTGATTAAACGCAACAATTGCGGAAAAGCGTTGGATATAGCGCGAATGGCGCGTGATATGCATGGCGGAAATGGTATTTCTATCGAGTATCATGTTATGCGACATGCTCAAAACCTTGAAACGGTGAACACCTATGAGGGCGCGCATGATGTGCATGCGCTGATACTAGGGCGCGCGCAAACTGGCATTCAGGCGTTTTTCTAAAACTAGAACTTAAGAGCAAGGTGCTGATAATATGGTCAGCACCTTGATCATGCCTTTGATGCTGGCCTGATAAAATCCTATCCGTGTTCAATCAAAAACCGGTCAAATCCATCGGCTTTGGTTATTTGGACTAATTTATGGGAATCTTCGCTGCAAAATGCCGGGATATCGATTGCCGCAAGTGGGTCGGTTGTTTCCAGCCAGATACGGCTTCCCTGTTCCAGCGATTTCATTGCTTTTTTTGCTTTCAATACGGGTAGGGGGCATTTTAGCCCGCGCAGATCCAATGTCGGTATAGTGTCTTCCAATGGTTGCGCTCCGGTTTGCCCTTGGCTGATGAAAGCATAACGCATAAACTGGGCTATGAACTCAAGTGGAAAGATTTTCTCTTATGGCTGATGGACAAAAAATACTTGAATTTTGGCGCGAAATTGGACCGAAAGGCTGGTGGCGCAAGGATGAAGCTATCGATGAGCGAATCATTCGGGAATATTCAAAATTACATGCCAGCGCGGTAGCAGGCGAGCTTGGCGATTGGGA
This sequence comes from Rhizobiaceae bacterium, assembly GCA_016763155.1. Taxonomy (GTDB): domain Bacteria; phylum Pseudomonadota; class Alphaproteobacteria; order Rhizobiales; family Rhizobiaceae. The sequence goes on along the minus strand of JAESUH010000059.1, from coordinate 45,087 downwards.
GAATGACCCTGACAACTGTCTGGCTTTGGTGATTTTGCTGGATCAGTTTTCACGCAATATGTTTCGCGGAGATGCCGCAACTTTTGCGTATGATGCCCAAGCCCTGGAAATTGCCAGACGCGGAATTGCCAAGGGGTTTGACAAGAAAAGCGATGAAAATCTTGCCACATTCTTCTATCTGCCATTTGTGCATTCTGAAATTCTAGAGGATCAAGAAGATTGCGTGCGGATATTTGAGGCCATTGATAAGCCTGAAAACCTGAAGGCCGCTGAAGAACACCGTGATATTATCAAGCAATTTGGGCGGTTTCCTCACCGAAATGAGGTTTTGGGTCGCAAAACTACAGAGCAAGAACAGGCATTTTTGGATGGCGGAGGTTTTAAAGGTTAAACAAACTTTTCAAATATAGAGCTATATTTTCTAAATATTTCACAAACTCCCGTGAAACACACGGTTTGTTAAATGAAGCATCGTATATTTGCGCGTCACAAGGGAATGGATCGTTGCAAATAAACCTGACTCACGCCATTGGCTCTAGATTGCCGAAAAAACTGGCTCATTTTGCCCATCCATATCTGGAGCAGGCTGATGGCATAATTAGTGGCACAGATGATGATGCGCTTTCAAAACGCATTGCGCTGTTGGTCTTCGTCATTCGTGTATTCAGTGCAGCTATCGCCTTTCTTTCTCAGGTCTTGCTGGCGCGTTGGATGGGTGATTTTGAATATGGTATCTTCGTTGGTGTCTGGGTTGTTGCCATCATACTTGGGACAGTCACGTGTATTGGGCTACCAACAGCAGTGTTGCGGTTTATTGGTAAGTATCGTGAATCCGGAGAAGATGATTTACTGCGTGGAACGATCATTGGAAGTGTAAGCTTTGCGTTTTTCTCCTCCACTGTGATCGCTATTTCGGGTGCTGTTTTACTGTATTATGTTCAGGACCGGGTGACAGATTATTACGTTGTGCCAATTTTTATGGCCGCTATCTGTTTGCCAATGCTGGCTCTTCAGGAAGTCCAAGACGGTGTCTGCAGGGCATTTGATTGGCCAGGTACGGCTCTTGTGCCAACATTTATTGTCCGTCCGATTATGATTTTGGGGTTCATGTTGATTGCACTGGCTGTCGGCTTTTCTCCAAATGCAGTGACTGCGATGGTGGTTACAGTCATCGCTACTTATTTGGCCAGTGCTGGCCAATTTGTCTCGGTAGTTTCAAAGTTGAAAGCGGCCGTTCCCAAAGGGCCAGTCAAGTTCAAAATGTTAGAGTGGTCCCTTGTGGCCCTGCCTATTTTTCTTGTTGAGGGCTTTTATGTACTACTGACATCCGTGGATATTTTATTCGTCAGTGTGTTGATGCGGCCTGAAGATGTGGCCGTTTATTTTGCCAGTGTTAAGGTGCTTGCGCTGGTTCATTTTGTGTATTTCGCGGTGCGGACAGCATCAGCGCACCGGTTTTCAGGCTATCTGGAATCTGGAGATCGTGCCCGATTTGAGAATTATGTAGCGCAGACGGTTCGTTGGACTTTCTGGCCTTCCCTTTTTCTGGCTTTGGTGATGATGGCCTTGGGGAAATATTTCCTCATGTTATTTGGGGAAAACTTTACCTCTGGTGCAAGCCTAATATGGATTTTGGGTCTGGGTATTGTGTTTCGCGCCAGTGTTGGGCCTGCTGAGAGTGTACTTACCATGTCAGGTCAACAAAACACCTGTGCGATTGTTTATGTGGCTACCTTGCTGGTGAACATTGTTCTCAATTGGTCGCTTATTCCACACTATGGCCTGCATGGTGCGGCAATTGCCACGACTGCGGCTCTTGGTTTTGAAAGCGTGGCTTTGTTCGTTGTCGCGAAACGAACATTGGGATTGCACATTTTTATTGTGCCCCCAAAAAAATCAACGACAAATGACGGGGATGGGGTGGCTGCCAAATGACTTTATTTACAGATCATTTCAAATTACCGGGTAGCCCGGAGAAAAAACTGAATGGGCCACCGGAAAAGACAGTTTTAGCGAGCTTTTCGAGTATTGATTCTTCGAAATGGGAGCTGTCTCTTCACAAATTTGATTTTTTTGATGCGCTAAAAGATGACCTTCAGACGTTGAGTGATGCCTCTGGTGACCGCAATGTCTTTTTCGATCCTGCATTTCTTTCTGCATCCCAAGAGCGGCTTGGTTTAGCACAAAAGAGAATTTTGATTCTGAGCGAGGAGCTTGGAGATACCGCCGTTATGAAAATGGCGATGCCGGTGCAGCTCGAAAAGGTTGGCTTTCCCGGCCAAAATGTATGGCGAGTTTGGAGCCATCCTTTTGCGCCTTTGTCTACTCCGCTCGTTGTCGGGGACGAGATGGAGGACATTGTATCGAAATTCTGCCAATTGCTACCCTTGATAGAGAGCAAACGGGCAAGTGCATTTTTGTTTCAGGACCTGCCGGTGGAAGGTGCCTTTATGCGGGCTTTGCAAAAAGAGCGATGCTTTGCTGAGCGTATGATAGTACACGGGCAGAGCGAACGAGCTGCCTTATTGTCTGGTTCGCCAGAAACTTATATGAGCACGACATTCAGCAAGAAGCATGCTCGCGAATTACGGCGTCAGAAACGAAAAGTTGAAAAGCTGGGTGAGCTGGAATTTGAAATTGCGACTGATTTTTGGAAAGTGATGGTTCGTTTTGAGGAGTTTTTGCTGCTTGAAACGAAGAGCTGGAAAGGTCGTCGTGGAACTTCAATTCATGTCATCAAGAGAACGGCAGCTTTTGCGCGCCAGGCGATTGCAAATCTTATCAACTACAATAATTGCCGGGTCTATTCACTTCGCTTAGACGGCAAATCAATATCTTCCATGATTGTTCTTAAGTCTGGAAACCGATATTTCCCTTGGAAAATGGCCTTTGACGAAGATTACAACAATTATTCAGTCGGCAAACAATTAGCCGTCTTAGTATCTCAAGATCTGTTGACTTCGAGCGAATTCGAAGGGGCAGATTCACTTGCCACCTCGGATAATAGGCTAATGAACAGCATCTGGTTTGATCGCCTGCAGCTTTGCAATTTAACCATTGGCTTGGGTGAAAATGATAGTGAAGCAAAAGCACAAGCAGAAACCGTTGCCGAAGCTGTTGATCGCAAGGCAAGGATAAAAGGTTTTGCAAAAACTGTATTAGGCAAACTTAGATAATATCTGAATGGGCAGATTTTTCTGCCTCTGCTTTTGCCTGTTCGCGAAAATGACGCCTTATAACCTTGCCAGTTGTGGTCATTGGAATGCTGTTCACAAACTCAATTTCCCGCGGATAGATGTTGGCAGCCATGCGAAATTTCACATGCGCCCCGATCTCTTTTGACAGACTTTCACTCTCGTTAAAACCATCCTGCAAGACAATGAATGCCTTGATGATTTCTGATCTCAGTGGATCAGGTTTTCCCACAGCAACGGCTAGACTTACGGCTGGATGAGAAATCAGGCAATCTTCGATTTCGCCTGGCCCTACCCGGTATCCGGCATAATTGATTATATCATCGTCACGACCAACAAACCGGAAATAGCCGTCTTCATCCATAATGGCCTGATCGCCGGTTATCATCCATTCGTTGATAAACTTATTTTTGGTTGCTTCTTCATCCTGCCAGTAACCCAAGAACATCACAGGATCTGGGTGTGCAATTGCAATTTGGCCCTGCTTACCCTGCGGGCAAGGGACACCATTATCGTCGACAATGCTAACCTTGTGACCGGGGACAGGTTTACCGATAGCACCACGCCTTAACACCCCAAGTTTTGCGCAGGAACTGAGCACCAAATTGCATTCGGTCTGGCCGTAAAACTCGTTGATCTGAATGCCGAGCTCTTTTTCTGCCCAGTCATATGTATCCTGCCCGAGGCTTTCACCGCCTGAGCCGATGGTTCGCAGTGAAAGTTTAAAACGGGAAGCGGGGGCATTAACGGTTTTCATCAATCGCAAAGCCGTTGGGGGTATGAAAGCGTTGGCAACTTTCATCTCAGACATCAGTTGAAACGCTTTTTCCGGATCAAAGCGGTCGAGACCGCCAAAGACTACCGGCACTCCAAGGTGGAGGCATGGCATTAATATATTCAACAAGCCGCCTGCCCATGCCCAATCAGCGGGGGTCCATGCGCAATCACCTTGCTGGGGCATGAATTCATGGTGCATCTGCACGCCGGGAATATGGCCAATTAAAACCCTGTGGCCGTGCAAAGCACCCTTTGGTTGCCCGGTAGTGCCCGAAGTGAAAATGATTAAAGCCGGGGTATCTGGAGCGGTGGTTATTGGCGTGAACTCAGACGATGCCTTGGTGCAAATATCGCCGTAGGAAAGAGCGCCATCGAGGGCATTGTCATCAATGCAAATGATGTGTTTTAGGTCCGTTAGAGGGTTTTTGATTTCTGCAAGTTTAGCGAGCCCATTGCGATTGGTAACAACAATGGATACGCCCGCTGTCCTCAATCGGTATTCCAGTGCGTCGGCTGCAAATAGTCGGGCAAGGGGGACTGCAATTCCACCAGATTTATAGGTGGCGATATGGCAAGTGACCGTTTCAAAACTTTGAGGCAGGATAATTCCCAGCCGGTCACCCTGTGAAAACCCTAATTCTGCTAAGGCATTAGCGAATTTATTGGACGCATTCTTCAGGTCCAAAAAGCTGTGTTTGATTGCATCTCCATCCGGACACCACTCGATCAATGCTATTTTTTGAGGTGTTGCGTCCGCATGTAAATCACAGCAGGCAACGCCCATATTGAACTGCTCGGGCATCTGCCATTGGAAGTGGTTGAATACATCGTCGAAATTATTACCGGATATATACATCGATCATGGCCTGTGTTTGCGTCGGACTATTTCTTTGTCTGTGATGGAGTGCGACGGCGTCTTGTTGGTTGTTTCTCTGGCAAGGCAGGGGCCTTACTGGCGTCTGTCTTAATGTGAATGTCGCGCTGGGGATAAGGGATTTCAATGTTCGCCGCACGCAAGGCACGAAGGATAGAAAACCGAATATTGCTCCTAATTCCGAGCCCGTTTTCGATATTTGAAAGGAACCCTCGAACTTCAAACAACAGTGCATTATCGCCAAAATCCAGGAAGAAAACACTTGGCTTTGGATTTTTCAAAACCCCTTCTTGCTCACTCATACATTCTAGGAGGATGTCGCGAATTTGGTCAGGATCGGAATCATAACCAACGCCAATGGCAATCTTGATACGGCCGAGCTTGCTGGAATGGGTCCAGTTTGTAATCGATTCAGTGATCAAAGTGGAGTTTGGAACCACTATTGTGGCTCGATCAAAGGTCTGGATTTCTGTTGAGCGGACGGAGATTTTGCGCACCGTACCCTCGCCGCCGCCTGTGACAATCCAGTCACCAACTTTGATTGGCCGTTCAGCCAATAAAATCAGGCCGGAGACGAAATTGTTGACAATACTTTGCAGGCCGAAACCAACACCAACCGACAAGGCACCAGCCACGATTGCAAGGTTTGAAAGATCGAGCCCGACAGCGCCTATTCCCATCATTGCAGAAATGGTAAGGCCGGTATATCCAAACACCGTTGTAATGGAATTTCGAAGGCCAAACTCGATATTGGTTGCTGGTAAGAATTGGTTGCTAAGCCAGCTTTGCAACATTCGGGTAATTGTGTAGCCGACTAAGAATAACAATATTGCCAGAAAAATTGCCGAAAATGATACGGTCAAGCCACCAATTTGGAACCCAAAAAACGCGCCCTTGATCCATTGTAGCCAGTCATTGGTACGGAACCCCCAAGGCAGGGACATGGCAAATACAGTGGCCAGAATGGCCAAGAGTTTCAATATTCCAAACCCAAGAATAGAAATTTGTTTGATTTTCGATGATTGCATATTCGCAGTTGAAGATGGCGAGCCCCCTCTTGCGGTCAATATCGATTGGCGGTTGGTATCAATCAGTTCGAGAACCAACCACAATATGCCAAGGAAGGCTGAGCCGACTACAAGTTGTAGAATGATGAATTCAGCAAGCGCAATGTAGTTCAAAACCAGCGCAAAAAGGGTGGCAACTACGCCAGCCCACACTATGGCTTTTAAATATGCCCACCGTAGCAAGCCACCTTCCTGAAGCCCCGGTGGAGGAGCATCAGTGTTATCACGCTCAATAACAATGAGTATGCGAGAAATTGCGATGGTGCCAGTGACTGCAAGCAATACGGAAAGTCCCACACTCATTTCGAACGGGAATATGAGCAGAACAGCAGAAAAATTTAGCCAGTCCAGTATCACAATCATTGCAGTGGCAATGGTGATCGTATGTTGAACACTTTTTGCTCCGGCATCGGAAAGGTTGACGATGCGTGAGTGGCTGTTTTTGTGATCCAGAAAGATATTTGAAAGGGACTTGATGATAAAAAATGCACTGAGCGAGAATACGACTTCTCCGGCAAATTTTTCAAACTGCCCCGGCATAAGTTCCAGGCGCGAAAAGAGCGCAAATATATAGATTAGTGCTGCGGTATTTAACAGACCAAAGCGGATGAATTTTCCAGCAGCCCATGTCGCCGCTTGCTTTCTGGTGAGGTCATCATCTCCGCTGGGTCTGGGAAAAGTAGCCGCAGTTTTTCGTTTAATAAATAAATAGGAAAGCATGCCAAAAAGCAGGCCGATAACCAATATAAACGCCTTCCAGGGGGAGTTGGATAAGTGGCTGCCCATCGAGGCAAAGGTGTCTTTGATCAACAGGCGGAAACCGATGCGTAGATCGTATAGCCCGCTACCAAACTTTTGCCAAAAATCTACCCGTAGAATATTTTGAGACTTCGTTGTGATTGATTTTACAAATTTTGAGCGGCGCTTTGTGAGGGCATTGATTTTTAACTGTCTTGCCCGGATGATAATCTGCCTTGCATCTTTCAGCTGACCATCAATTATTGCAAAATCGGTGCCAAGGGCTGCCCGTAAATCGCTCAGGTTTTCTGATTCTGGAGGTTCATCATCTTTTGGTTTGGGTCCGAGTTCTGTCAGCCTTTGGTCAAGCTGTTCATGTTCAGGGGTCAGTAGCTCAATTTGTTCCTGAGCATTAGCGACAATTTTTTCTACATTGACTCGAAATGTCTCAAACTGAGCTGGAGTCAGGTTTTTTCTGTCGAGTGCCTGTTCGGCACTTTGCAAATAGCCGCTCCAGGAATCGCTAATTTGAAATTCGCCTTTAGGCTGGTTTTGGCTATCTCCTGCGGTTTGGGCAAAGGCTGGAATGGTGTTTGCAAAGGTCGATGAAACCCCAAGAATTACGGCGAGAAACAGCATTAAAAATGTGCGCGTAAACATAGGTTTCATTGAAAACTGACCTGATTATCCTGAGTATTTATACTGTTTTGGAACTTAGAAGGTTGCGGGAAGAAATGAAAGCATCTTGACCCGTGGATGCCATCAAAATATTGGTGGAATTCTTCCCAAGGGAAATAGGCCTAAAAATACTTCACCATTGTTGATCTGTATTTGAAACTTTCGAAATTCTTCTGATTCCGTTTTGGTTGTAAACATATCTACAGCCAGCTCGATTTGGTCCATGGCTTTTTGGGATGTGGGGGCGAAGGTGCTGAAAAACTGGATTAGAGATTTCACACCTGCAATTGAGACTTCAAGCTTTGCAGATAATTGACCATCAATACCAACGGAAACCGGTCCTGTGAGTTTCAATATTCCACCATCGGGGGATTCCAGTTTGAAGGATGTGAGTTGGCCGCTACCACCGTTTTCCTGGATATGGCGGATCAGATTTAGGTTTTTTTGGGCAGCGCCATAAAGGTTGTTTCCTGTCATTTGTATCGAGACCTGAAATGGTTTTGATACAGTCTCGCGGGATGCTGGCACAATCGCCAGAGTGAGGTTTCTGCCGCCGATTGCCAATTCTAAATCATCTTCCGCAACTTTTCTGGCGTGTAGCTCAAGAGTTTCAGCGCTTAATATCGGGGTTGTGCTGTCTCCATTGGTTATGGTGGTGGCATTGCTCACTACTGAAGTGCGTTCAATGCCGCCTAGGTTTGCGCGGACGCTGGAGCGCAGAGATTGCCAGTCTATTTGAAACTGTCCAAGTTTTGGATCGCTAAAATGTGCAGGCCCATCAAACTCCAGAATAAATTTCCCGGGGTCATATATCTGGGCTGCCATGCGCACCGCGCCAGAATCCAGCTTTTGACGTTTCTTTGGGTTTTCGATGGTTATGCTGTCGCAAAAAACTCCAATGCGGAAGGGAAATCCGCGGATTTGATGGTTTTCGCAGTCTACGATTTGGTTTCTTGCCAGCATTCTTTGCTGCAGCTTCTCAACTTCTTTGTCAAATACTCCAGCTGCATAATACCAGCCACCAGAACCGCCAATAACAAGGAACGCTATAATCGCGACAATTATCCAAAGACCCCGTTTGAGGTTTTTTTTCTGTTTTGGAACACCATTCATGGTAGAGGCACCTGTTATCTTAATTAGGGGACTAACCCCTGACACATAAACAGGGATATTTATGGGCGATTTTTGGGTTTTTGGCTATGGGTCTTTGATGTGGAAACCAGGTTTTCCTTTTGCCGAGGAGGCGCGTGCGAAAATACACGGGTTACATCGGGCTCTTTGTATCTATTCCTGGAAGCATCGGGGCACTGAAGAGAAGCCGGGACTAGTGTTTGGGCTTGATCATGGCGGGTTTTGTCAGGGAGTGGCATTTCGCATTGAGGAGCACGACCGCAAGGAAGTTCATGCCTATCTGCGTGAGCGTGAACTGATCACCCATGTCTATACAGAGATGTGGCACGATATCGAATTAACAGATGGGCGTGAGGTTTCTTCGCTGGTCTATGTGGTCGATCAGACCCACCCTCAATATGCAGGTGCGCTTTCCCACGATGAACAGTTACGGTTGATAAGCAGTGCAACCGGGATGTCCGGCAATAATGTAGATTATGTGGTCAACACCGTGCAGCAATTGCAGGCTCATAACGTTCGCGATGAGGCGCTGGAGCGCTTGCGGGATGCATTGCTTTTGGATGACTAGGAATAGATCCTATTCTAGCTGGTCTTTGCCAATAACTCTTTAGGTGGTGGGTTTTCTGTCGCAAATGATTCACGCATTAATGCATTGGTTGTGGTCTCAATTTGCTCTTCCAGTAGCGCTTTAAATTTATCTTTCGAAAGGCCCTTTTCAATCGGCTTTTTGAATTCGAGAATCAAAGTTCCGGGATATACATACCAGGACCGCCGTGGCCAGTGGAGGCCGGAATTTAGTGCGGTTGGGATTACGGTGGCGTTAAGCTCGTTATATAAATGGACTATTCCGTATTTATAATTAGGGGCTGCACCTGGTCTCGTACGGGTGCCTTCCGGGTAAATCACAATCTGCCGATCGTCTTTATATTGAAGGCGGGCGTTTCGCGTCATGGAGGCCAATGCCTCGCCCTTGCGCCCACGATTAACCCCGACCACATTCATTTTCCAAGCGTACCAGCCAAAAATGGGCAAAAATAGCAATTCCCGTTTTAAAATATAGCTGGGGTCATTCAAAAATAGCAACATGGTGTAAGTTTCCCATGTGGACTGATGTTTTGAGGCGATGATGCATCCCTCATCGGTGGGGATATTTTCCACCCCCCGAAAATCAAAATTGGAGCCAACAATTTTATGCTGGAGCCAGAGATTGGTCCAGGCGACGGACTTAACTACTTTCCATCCTTCCCGGTGCGGCAAAAGAAAAAATACCGGTGACCAGAATATCAACAGGAAGAGAATATTTAAGTGAACTGCAATATTGAAAATTACTGATCTGAATAAAAGCAAGAGCATGCCCGAAAATTTAGGGGATGATTGAACCTAGGACGAATCTGCACTCGCATAGGTGGCGAGGGTCTTGTCTACGCGATCGAGGTCTTTTCGGAAAGAGGCTGCGATATATTTTGCATACTCCGATAATAACACCTTCAACCGGGATGGGTTAGAATACCAAGCTTTCTTATCAGTATTTTTGCTGGTTACCACGTGGGGTATGAGCTGCATTTTTGGCATTAATGTACGCAATTCCAACAAGCTGCGGGGCATGTGATAATTGCTGGTGACCACGATCAATTTTGAAAAGTTGTTCTTGGCGGCCCAATTTGCTGTCTGACTGGCATTGCCTTTGGTATCCATGGCCAGGTGATCGATATCAACGCAGCAATCCAGAATATCGCGATTAACATTCGCTATTCTTGCGATGGATTTCCTGCCAGCATCCGGGTGAACGCCGCTGATTAACAGGCGGCTGCCCTTGTTTTCCTGAAGCAGGGAGATTGCTGTTGAGATGCGATTTTTACCGCCGGTGAGAACCACAATGCCATCAGCTTTGGCAAGGTTCACGTCATTTTCCATGGAATTTACAAGGTTTGCAAAGCGTATAAAACCAATTGCCAAAAACACGATCAGGCAAAAAACGCCCAGCATACCAAGGCCTGAGATAAAGCCTATGGACCTTCTCCAAAGCGGTCTTCGAGTATTTTCTACATTGTCATTCATATCTGTATCGCCCAATCCAGACATTCACGTTAAAGAAATGTTGCCTAATCGTTACACAAAGCGGGTTCGTCAACAATTATATTAAAGGATTATGGCAGAGAATTGGCAAGGCAAATTTATTGGTGGTGGTTAATGGTAAAGTGGCTATTTGCCGCCGCTATTGTAGCTATAAAGACTATTCACATAACGATGAACGGTAATGCGGGTGGTGAGCGCCGTCAGGAAGGCTATCAGGACAAGAACAATAATGATGCCGATATAGCCAGACAACCCAAGAGAAAATGTGCCGAAGAGAGCCTTGATCTGATCTGCCTGCGGCGTGCCAATGCTGGCGCTGGACCATAGACCGAGTGCGATGAATAATAAGGTTGCAGCAGCCCCGCCACTGGCTGCTCCCTTCAAGCCAAGTTTTAAAAAATGCTGTTGAAACTCATTCGAAATAAAGCCTGCATCCGCGCCGACAAAATGCAGCACTTCCACTACGTTTCGATTGCTATCCATCGCGCCTCTGGTGGCAAAAATCACGGTCAGAATGGTGGCGGCCATAACAAGCGAAAAGATAGATATACCCACCATCACCATTGCCCAGGCCATGGTGTTTAATCGATCTACCCAGGCGCGGTGGTCGTCCAGGCTGGAACCGGGCACATTCACCTTCAGCGCCTCCCGCATGGCCTCAAAATCTGGTTTGGCATCACTTTCAATGGTTACGGTCAACAGCTTGGGGACCGGTAATTCTTCAATGTTTAATCCGGTGCCGAGCCAGGGTTCCAGCAGTTTTGCGGCCGCATCATCATTAAGGGCGATTACTTTTGAAATCCCTTCAAAGCCAAGCGCAATTTTGCTGGCCTCACGGACCGCCTTATCCATTTCGACATTGTCGAAGGGGCGAATTTGTATGGTCACTTCCCTTGAAATATCACTCTGCCAGTCATGCGCCGTCTGGTTGATGATTGTCACCGTCCCCAAGGTGAGACAGGCGAGAAATGACATAATCGCAATAACAAACATCAAAGCTTGCCCTGCAATGGTCTCAGTTGGCACAATCTCGCTGCCGCTATGCAGGCGTTTTGTCCGGCCTTTGCGTTTTGGCGGCTGAGCGAAATTTTCGGCTTCAATTATTGGCCTTGGTTGCGAACCTACCTGTTGGTCGGGTTTTGGCACAGGCGTAGGTTTTTCAGGTGCTTTAGTCATAAATTTGCAACCGCCCCTGATTTAGCACCAAACGACGGGCATTGAACTGATCCATCAGGCCAAGGTCGTGGGTTGCCAGAATGACGGCTGTACCGGAGCGATGTAATTCCAGAAATAAACGCATTAATCGTCGAGCCAAGGGTGGGTCCACATTGCCAGTGGGTTCATCTGCAAGTAGGATATCGGGTTGATCAATCAAAGCGCGGGCAATTGCAACGCGCTGCTTCTCGCCACCGGAAAGGACTGGTGGTAAAACATGCATGCGCTCTCCAAGACCCACCCAACCCAAGAGGTCGGTCACATCGGATCGATAGCTGCTTTCACTGGAGCCACGCACTCGCAGGGGCAGGGCAACATTTTCATAGGTGGTAAGATGATCCAGTAATCTAAAATCTTGAAATACGACACCGATCTTACGTCTGATAGCTGGCAATTGCTCGGGTGTGATAGAAGCGGCGTCCTTTCCAAACACAGTTACCAGACCGCGAGTTGGACGCAACGACATCAGCATTAACCGCAACAGGCTGGTTTTGCCGGCGCCGGAAGGACCAGTAAGGAACTGCATGGAATTTGGCTTGATCTGAAATGTCAGATCACTGAGGACTTCTGGACCAAGGCCATATCTGAGCCCTACATTTTCAAATTTGATCACGGCCGAATCAGATTCCTTTTGATTTGCATTTGCAACCTATACTTACACTGGGAAATTTATGGTTAACAGTGGATTAATAAAATTGCGCTAGTCTGTGATGGGTAAGATAACTCTGTTTGAAGTTGAATGGAATCAGGATGCCGGATTCATACGAACAAGCACTTGAATTTGCTGGAGAAATAAGAGCTAACCCCAGGGCGGATAGGTTACGTTCCCCTGTTTCATCGCAACTTGATGCGCGAGTTTTTTCTAATAAACATGTCCATGCGGGCCGTTGGAATGTGGCCAAAAAAATATTTGGTTTGGCGCTGGGGTTTGTTGGGATTGTGGTGGCGATATCACTGGCAAACTGGTTCTATCAACCGACAGAGATCAAGCCCGGTAAAATGACCATTGCAAAAATTTTGGCACCCACTTTACAGCTTCCCGCTTCCATGTTGATAGAAGTTTCTAATGTGCATTTGCGTAAAATTACACTCAATCGGCGCGATATTGCGTTGGTTGAAGGGCAAATTACCAATAGGACGGGGGATAAATTGTCCATACCTCAACTTGATATTGTGTTACGGGGAAAAGGCGGGCAAAACATTGTTTCATGGCGTTATCGTCCTCTTCAGACCTCATTGAATGCGGGTGCATCCATCCGCTTCAGTTCAAAATATACCACTGAAATTTACCCTGACAGTGTTGTTGATATTAGACTTGTGTCGGGAAATGGTGGTTAGAACCAGCAAAACGGAATTTCCATGCCTATCGTAAGAGATAAAAAGATTGAAGTGTTGTTTAGCGCAGCGCAAATTGCAGTGCGTAACACCGAATTGGCCGAACAAATTGCTTTGGGAGATCTGAGCAATATTCTGGTGGTATCTGTTCTGAAAGGGTCGTTCGTATTCGCCGCCGATCTGGTTCGCGCCATGTATGAGGCAGGCCTGTCGCCGGAACTGGAATTCATCTCTATATCAAGTTATGGCGCTGGCACTGAGCCTGGCGAACTGGTGGTGCTGCGCGATATTGAAAGCAGTGTTGAAGGCCGGGATATTTTGTTGATCGACGATATTCTGGAATCCGGCAAAACCATGAAATTTACCCGCGATTTGATGCTGGAACGCGGCGCGAATAAGGTTTCGATTGTTGCCCTGCTTGATAAAAGCATGCGCCGAAAAACTGAAGTATCTGCAGATTATGTGGGTTTTGAATGCCCGGATAAATTCGTAGTTGGCTATGGCATGGATGCCGGCCACGCTTTTCGTGAACTGCCATTCGTTGGTGTTGTGACCGGAGATGCTTAACCCGAAGGGTTAAGCATGTTTGTTCTCACGGCGTATCCTCACTATCGTTCGGGCCTCCGCATGGGCGGCACATTAGTGCCGGGTTCCCACGCTCGCCCTTTGGGCTCTCATTCGTTTCCCATGCACAAATTCCTCCAGATAGTTCCCTTGCTCGCTTCTCACCGTATCAGACCGCCGATAGGCGGGGAGCGAAGAGCGACCGGCGCTAATGCGCCGCGCCTTCGCAGGCCTGAGCGTAGCGAAGATACGCCGTGAGAACAAACAACCAGCCCCATCGCAATCCTTAAATTAACTCATCTACTCTCCAACAACCGCTCCAAATAATCCTTCTCAATCAGGGGCTGAGTGGGGATGGAGAGACGTTTGCGGATGGCTTCCAGAATTTGGCGGGCAATTTGTGCATCGATTTCATCGGGCACTTTGGTTTCGTCACCAGTATTGCGTCCATCGCCCGGTCTGTTTCTGCCCAGAGGGTCGTTGGTTTTGCGCGCGCCTGAGCGTCCTTGGCCGCGGTCACCTGGTTGTTGGCCGCCGGGTTGGCGGTCTCCGGCCATTTGCTGCATCATTTGTTGTGCGCCTTGTTTTAGCGCTTCCAGAGCCTTCGCCTGATTGGATGTGGCGGCACCGGTACTGCCTTTGCCAAGGTTTTTACCGGCCTCGCCCATTTCGCCCATTGCTTTGCCAAACTGCTCTGATGGATCAAGGCCCATGCCTTCTAATTGTTCACCCAATTCGCCGAGCTGTTGCTTTAGAGCTTCCTGTTGCTGTTTTAATTGTTCAAGGGCCTTGGCGAATTCTTCGGGCGTCATCGGTTCTTGATTTTGGCCTTGCTGGTTCTGGCCCTTTTCGTTTTGGCGTTCCTGATTCTTGTCTTGGCTTTGTTGCTGCTGGTTTTGCCGATTGGCAGGGTCTTGGCGCTGCATTTTAAATGTTTCATTCAGCAGTTTTTGTTGCTGTTGCATCAGCTCGCTGAGTTTATCCAGCGCCTTATTCATTTGGTTGCCCTCTTGGCGGCGCTGTTGCTGATGCTGGCTAGTGCGCAGATTATCCATCATGCGCTGCATCTCGGCAAGTAACTCACGAGCGGCGTCTTTTGAACCGGATTTGGCCAGATCTTCAATTCTGTCCATCATCTTTTCGATGTCGCGCTGGGTCAGAGTTTGCGTCTGGTTATTCTGATCAAAGGGATTTTGTTGCAGTGGGTTATTTCTGGCCTGCTCCATCATTTGCTGCATGAAATCATTCATTGCCTGACGTAATTCCTGCATCAGTTTTTCGATTTCTTCAGGCGATGCATTTTCTTCCAGTGCTTTGGATAGCTTTTCCTGAGCTTCACGCAATTTGCGTTCGGCTTCGGACAAATCGCCAAATTCGATGGCCAAAGCAATGTCCCACATCAGGTCCAGTGTATCTCGCAGCTCATCATCATTGCGGGCTGATAGCAGGCGCTGATAAGCGACGCGCATTGCGATTTTTGCAGTTGGATTATTGATATAATGATCGGGAACAGAGCTCACCGCATCCAGCAGATTGGCAACGCGTGGTAATTTACGAGCGTCCAGCGCCAGAATGCGGCGTTGTTCTACCAGGGCCAGAGCCAGCGGTTTTGAAAATTTTCTGCCGGGCAAATCCATTTCGTGAGAGATGCTGCGGCCTTCCTGACCGGCATCATCTAATGCAGTCAGCGTAATCGACACTCTGCTTCCAGCCAGCGGGTGTTTGGTCAGATCTCTGTTGACCTTGGCTTTGCCGGTTTTTGTCCGTTGACGCGGTAAGGGGAGGGGGAGTTTGGGCGCGTCCACCAATGGGCGGGCCTTGGGGTCGGTTTCTTCCAGAGATTGGATTTCGGCTTTGGCAGAAAGCACACCGTAATCATCGGTCATTTCATAATTCAGCTGCAGGGAGCCTGAGAGTGCAGCATCTGGAATTTTGGTAAATTTAATGGTCGGCGGGGTATCCTTGATGATGTTTAACGGCCATTGGGAAAGGGTTTCGCCATTGGCTGAAAGTTCGACCAGACCTGTATTTTTTAGGGGAAACTTGAATTCGGTCTCGCCACTTTTGGTGGCTGTGTCTGTAGGCTCAATAAGTTGTCGACCTAGGGGGCCAACATAGTGCAATTCAATTTCAGATTTTCCGATATAGCGCAGGTAAAATTCGCTGTTCTGCGGAGCGGAGATTGCATTAGCTGCGTCTGTTGCCTTGCGTTTTGACAAATAGATTGGCGGTTTTCGGGTGTAAGCCGGTGGATTTATCCAGATGTCCAGCCGTGTCAAAAGCGCTTCACGGTCAAGTGGAGGGGTGATCGCATCCACCAATTGTCCTCCGCCATTGCCAAAAGAATAAAGAAAGGCCGCAAAGGCCAGAACTGGCAGAGCTGCACGAATGGCGTATTTATCAAATTGACTGGCATCGGGCTTGGGGCTGCCAGCTGTCATGTTTTGTAACTGGTCAGCCATACGCCGCTGGTGTTCCTGCCACAAAATGGTGGAGAGCGCATCTTCATTGCCGGTAGCCTGCGGATCGCTTTGGGCTGTTAACGGGCGGTGCTGCAATTGTGATACGGATTCAATGCGCCGAATGATTGTATTTCTGTCCGGGAATTTGACTGAAAACAAATAACGCAGTGCATAAAGCGCCAGCAGTGCGAATGCGCCCAGAACAACCCAACGCCCGGTGCTGCCGAGCGTCTTATCGGTTAATTCCCAAAGGCCAAGCCATGAAAAGATGAAAAATACACAAGCGACCATGAAGAAGGGAACAAGGCGCGGCCATAAGGATTCCCAAAAAAGTGCCGCCCAAGTGCTATACTTCAGGAGCGGTGAAAGTCCTGAATTAATTGATGTAGTCTCAGGTGTTGGCGCTTGATTTTCGATCACAATGCCCTGAATTTGATGCGGTTCGATGTTAGATTAACATAAAATCCGGCGAATTCGAGGAATTTGAAGTTGTTCTCGACAAATTGTGATCAGATCTGTGACGCAAGCAAATATTAAAGCCAGTCGGGAAGTGAATCCAGACCGATTAGTTGCTCCAAAGTTTGGCGCGGGCGCACCACATGGAATCTGGAACCACTCACCAAAACCTCAGCAATTAATGGTCTGGTATTATAGGTGCCGGATTGTACCGCACCATAAGCGCCAGCGGTTAAAACTGCGTATAAATCGCCAGCTTCAAGGTGAGGTAATTCCCGATCGCGGGCCATGTAATCGCCTGTTTCGCATACCGGACCAACCAAATCTCCATGGATTGTGTCTTTTAGATTATTGGCCTCGGTTACAGGAATAATATTATGCCATGCCTCATAAAGCGTGGGGCGAAGCAAGTCGTTCATGGCTGTGTCGCCAATGACGAAGCTTTTAGCCTCGGTGTTTTTGACGTAAATCACGCTGCCAACCAGAATACCGGCATTGCCGGCAATCAGGCGGCCGGGTTCAAATACGATTTCACAATCGAGCGCGCTCACGTGTTTTTTCACCACGGTAGAATATTTTTGCGGGTCTGGCGGTGGAGAATTGTCGTTTTTATAGGGAATGCCAAGTCCGCCACCCACATCCACATGATTGATTTCATGGCCGTGACTGCGTAATTCGCGAACCAGACCTTCAAGTTTTGAAAAAGCCCGGTCAAACGGCTCTAACTGGGTTATCTGGCTGCCAATATGCATGTCGATGCCATTGACCGAAATGCCATCCAGAGTGGCTGCAAGGTCATAGGTTTTTAAAGCTTCGCTCCAGGGGATGCCAAATTTATCACCAGCCTTGCCGGTGGAAATTTTCTCATGAGTTCCCGCATCCACATCAGGATTGATACGGAATGAAACTCGTGCAGTCTTACCCAAAGCCACAGCGCGCTGCGACAGGTGATAGAGTTCCGGCAGAGATTCTACATTGAAACAGAAAATATCCGCATTGAGGGCCGCATCTATTTCGCGTGCGGTTTTACCAACACCGGAGAACATAATTTTTTCAGGAGGGATTCCGGCTTTCAGAACGCGCATTAATTCGCCTTCTGAAACTACGTCGGCACCGCTGCCCATATCGGCCAAAATTTTTAATACGGCCTGATTGGAATTAGCTTTCAGAGCATAGCAAATTTTGGATGGGATATCTGAAAAAGCTTCCTCGAACACTCTATAGTGGCGCTGAAGTGTGGCCGTGGAATAGCAATAAAACGGGGTTCCAACAGATTTTGCAATGTCCTCAATGGACACGTCTTCTGCATGCAAAATGCCATCTCGATACTCAAAATGGTTCACTGTAATGTTCCTGAAATTAGCGAGAAAGTTAGAGCAGTGCGTCGAGGATGAAAGGCTTTTCTTCGGTCGGTCTGGTTCCCTTGACCGTATTGCCGTTTTCATCGACCGTAACAACATTGGCCTGAGCAGGCGGGGCCTCCAGAGGGCCACGACGACCACAGCCGGAAATAACACTGCCTGCAACAAGCAGCGTGATGAAAATCAGCGATGTTTTCTTAATGACAAGTGTCATTTTATCGTTCCCGTAGCATTTGCTGGCATCATATTCGACACGCCGCAAAGAAAGTCAAATAAAGCTTTAGTTTTTTAAGCGTTCGCGCCAATACGCCACCTGTTTGGCAACATTTCCAGGGGCCGTGCCGCCAAAGCTGGTTCGGCTGGCAACTGAACTGTCGACGGATAATACGTCAAAGATTGCGGAGGTAATCTCTGAATGAATGGATTGTAAATCTTCCAGCGACAATTCATGCAGTTCGCACTTTTTTTCAATAGCCATGGCGACAGCGCGACCGGTGACATGATGAGCATCGCGAAACGGAATATTTGCTTCACGCACCAGCCAGTCGGCCAGATCGGTTGCCGTGGAGTAACCACTGCCTGCAGCTTGTCTCATATTATCCACGTTGACCGTTAAATCGGTAATCATGCCGGTCATGGCTGCGATGGCCAGTTCAAGACTTTCAAATGCGTCAAACACGCTTTCCTTATCTTCCTGCATGTCTTTTGAATAAGCTAAAGGTAGGCCCTTCATAACGGTGAGCAGGGCGATAAGAGAACCATTAATGCGGCCGGTTTTGGCACGAACCAATTCGGCGGCATCAGGATTTTTCTTTTGCGGCATGATCGAGGAGCCGGTGGAAAATGCGTCTGAAAGCTGGATAAAACCAAATTGAGGAGTGGACCAGATGACAATTTCTTCTGCAATTCGTGAAAGATGGGTGGCGCAGATAGAGGCGCAAGAGAGGAAATCCAGCGCGAAATCCCGGTCAGATACCGCATCGAGTGAATTGCGGCTTGGTTCCGCAAAGCCCAAAGCTTTGGCTGTGGCGTGGCGGTCGATGTTAAAACCGGTTCCGGCCAAGGCCGCAGTTCCCAATGGGCATTGATCCATACGGTGAATGGCTGATTGCACCCGGTCGCGGTCGCGTGAGAACATTTCCACATAGGCCATGCAATGGTGGCCGAAAGTAACCGGCTGCGCTGTTTGCAAATGGGTGAAACCCGGCATTACGGTTGCTGTGTGCTGATCCGCCTTATCGAGAAAAGCGACGATCAGAGCTTTTAATGCTCCGTCAAGAGCAACCATATTTTCTTTCACCCAAAGGCGAAACCCGAGTGCTACCTGATCGTTTCTGGAACGTGCGGTGTGTAATCTTCCTGCAGCCGGGCCGATGAGGGTGGCTAACCTTGCTTCCACATTCATGTGGATGTCTTCGAGTGCCCTTGAAAATTCGAACGTGCCATTCTCAATCTCTGACAAAATTGTGTCCAGACCAGCGCAGATTTGTTTTGCATCTTCCGCCGAAATAATGCCTTGATCTTTCAACATATTGGCGTGGGCTTTGGAGCCTGCAATATCTTGAGCGTAG
Source organism: Rhizobiaceae bacterium (assembly GCA_016763155.1). Lineage (GTDB taxonomy): Bacteria > Pseudomonadota > Alphaproteobacteria > Rhizobiales > Rhizobiaceae. Next base: position 25,588 of record JAESUH010000059.1, on the reverse strand, counting down.
AATTTCCGGTCATAGTCAATGGAGGCATTGATTGCTTCCAATATGGCATCCGGGCCGCTGGCGAACCGGCCTCCCCACATCTGGTTTCCAGCTTCACTTTTTGTCATAATATTTCTCCATGAGGAAACCCGAAAATCAAATGCGCAAAATTCAGATCATATCCATTGTCGCAGTAATTCTTGCCATCGGCATATACGTTATGTTTGGCAAGTCTGGCAACATGATGTTTACCGAAAATGCTGAAAATAGCACGGAAGTTCAAACCTGCGACAATGCGATTGAGCAGGCAAAGGTGCTTGATAGTGCCATTGGTGGTGAAATTGCTGGGTTTACCCTACTGGATAACGCCCATTATGTGGGGGATTTATCTTTCAAAGGCCGTGATGGTAAAGACGTTACCCTTGCCGATTGGAGTGGAAAAACCGTGCTGCTTAATTTATGGGCCACGTGGTGTGTGCCATGTCGCCGCGAAATGCCGGCACTTGAAGCGCTTGAAAAGGCCAAGGGTGGAGAAGGTTTTCAAGTGGTGCCGGTTAGTATTGATCTTGGTGAACCGGAAAAGCCATTGGCTTTTTTCAACGAGATTAATCTGAAAGCCCTGCCATTCTATGCTGATGGCACGATGAAGATGTTTAATGATTTGAAAAAGAAAAGCCTGGCCTTTGGCCTGCCGACTTCTTTGCTGGTGAATAAGGAATCCTGCGTGGTTGGGGCTTTGTTTGGCCCTGCCGAATGGGCAAGTGAAGACGCGTTCAAGTTAATTGATGCTGCGATGGCGATGTAGCTGGCCGTTTGGCCTAAACACGCCCCAGATATTGTGTCATTCTCCCCGATGGTACGATTCCTGCCGATAGGGAGAGGAATGGACCCCTGTGGCGGGCACAGGGGTGACGGTGGGTGGAGAGAGGTTAAAGTTGTGATACTTCTATCTCGTCGGCACAGGTTCTTCGCCGCGGTAATCGTAGAAGCCGCGGCCTGATTTTTTGCCGAGCCAGCCAGCTTCGACATATTTTACCAACAGTGGGCATGGGCGGTATTTGGTGTCTGAGAGGCCATCGTGCAGTACCTGCATGATGGAAAGGCAGGTGTCGAGGCCGATGAAATCTGCCAATTGTAATGGGCCCATGGGGTGGTTTGCACCCAGACGCAGGGAGGTATCGATGGATTCAACACTGCCGACGCCTTCATAAAGCGTGTAAATCGCTTCGTTGATCATCGGGATCAATATGCGATTGACCATGAAGCCTGGGAAATCTTCTGATACGGCATAGATTTTTCCTAGCCTGTCCACATAGTTGCGAGCAGCTTCGAAGGTTTCGTCATCGGTTGCGATACCGCGCACGATTTCAACCAACTTCATCACAGGAACCGGGTTCATGAAATGAATTCCGATAAACTGTTCGGCGCGATCTGTAGACGAGGCCATGCGGGTGATGGAGATGGACGAAGTGTTGGTGGCAAGAATGGCACCCGGCTTCAAAACCGGGCAAACACTATTGTAGATTTGGCGTTTAATGGCTTCATTCTCCGAAGCCGCTTCAATCACGAGGTCGCAATCTGCCAGATCCTGCATGTCATTTGCAGCGTGCAGTTTGGCAAGCGCTGCATCGCGGTCTTCAGATGAGATTTTTTCTGAAGAAACCTGACGTGCCAGATTGCCCTCAACACTTGCAATACCGGCGTTGATGACATCGGGGGTGAGGTCGTTGATATAGACATCATATCCGGCCAATGCGGATACGTGAGCAATGCCGCCGCCCATTTGTCCTGCGCCAACTATGCCGATTTTTTTAATTTCTTTGGTCATGATATTTTCCGCTTCCAATAAAAAGGCCGGGGTGAATTTCTCCACCCCGGCCTGAAAAAATTGAGGGTGTATTTTGGCTAGAGCGCTTTTTCGAGCTCTGGCAACACGTCGAAGAGATCTGCCACAAGGCCGTAATCAGCGACCTGGAAAATCGGTGCTTCTTCGTCCTTGTTGATGGCAACGATAATCTTGGAATCCTTCATGCCGGCAAGATGCTGGATGGCTCCAGATATTCCGCAAGCAATGTAAAGATCAGGCGCTACCACTTTGCCGGTCTGTCCGACCTGCCAGTCATTGGGAGCGTAGCCCGCATCAACGGCTGCGCGGGAGGCACCAATTGCGGCACCAAGCTTATCAGCAACAGGGATGATGACTTCCATGAATTTTTCTTCGGAACCCAAAGCCCGACCGCCGGAAATAATGATTTTGGCGGAGGTGAGTTCTGGACGATCACTGCTTGAAAGTGCAGCACTTACATAAGTTGCAAGACCCGGATCACCAGCAGCAGCAATTGCTTCAACGCTTGCTGAACCATCATTACCCACAGCGCCAAAACCGGCGGTACGTACGGTGATGACTTTGGTTGCATCGGTTGATTGAACCGTCTGGATTGCGTTACCTGCGTAAATCGGCCGCTCGAATGTATCGGCTGATTTGACTGCGGTGATTTCAGAAATCTGCATCACGTCCAAAAGAGCAGCAACTCTTGGCAGGATGTTTTTGCCTGATGTGGTCGCAGCGGTGATGATGGTGTCGTAATCACCAGCAATTGAGACGATCAAATCAGCGGTTACTTCAGCCATATGATGTTCGTATAGGGCATCATCGGCAAGCAGAACCTTGGTAGCGCCTGTTAGTTTGGCTGCTGCATCTGCAACAGCTGCACAGCCGCTACCAGCTACCAGCACATGAACGTCGCCGCCTATTTCGGTGGCTGCTGTCATGGCTTTTGCGGTCTGATCGCTCAGTTCAGCGTTATCGTGATCTGCGAGAAGAAGAATGGTCATATGTGGGCCTCCTTAAAGCACGCCGGCTTCATTTTTGAGTTTATCAACCAGTTCCTCAACGGAACCAAGAATAACGCCTGCCTGCCTTGTTGGCGGCTCGACGGTTTCAATGATTTTAAGGCGGGGAGTTATATCAACGCCGTAATCATCGGGAGTTTTTGCATCCAAAGGTTTTTTCTTGGCCTTCATGATGTTTGGAAGTGAGGCATAACGCGGCTCGTTGAGGCGCAAATCCGTAGTGATAATGGCTGGCATTTTCACGTCGATGGTTTGCAATCCGCCATCCACTTCGCGGATGACTGTGGCCTTGTCGCCATTAATTTCGAGCTTTGAAGCAAAAGCTGCCTGACCCCAGCCGAGCAGAGCTGACAGCATCTGGCCTGTTTGGTTGCTGTCATCATCAATTGCCTGTTTGCCGACAATCACCAATCCTGCATCTTCGGCTTCGACTATGCTTTTCAGGATTTTGGCAACGGCAAGAGGTTCAACCGGATCATCGGTCTTTACCAGAATGCCGCGATCGGCTCCCATGGCAAGGGCTGTGCGGATGGTTTCCTGTGCCTGTTGCGGCCCAATGGATACGATAATTATCTCTGATACAGTGCCAGCCTCGCGAAGACGCAGGGCTTCTTCGACGGAAATTTCGTCGAACGGGTTCATGGACATTTTCACATTAGCCAGATCGACGCCGGAACCATCAGACTTAACTCTGATTTTGACGTTGTAATCAACGACGCGTTTTACAGGAACGACAACTTTCATGCCATTTTACTCCGTTAAGTTTTAAGTATTGCAGCGCACAAATTTCTATCGACATCAATAGTATCCGTCAAATGAAATCGTTTCTATCTTCCCCATTTTGGGGATGGTTTTTCAGATGGGGGTTCCGGGACTTCCGGAGAAGTCTCTTCTTGAACATCGTCGGGGGCGGCCGTTTCCGCTACAGCGTTAACCGGCCCACGGTCAAATAAGGGTACGTCTTTTCGTTTTAATACAAATATTAGCAGGGCTCCTGAAATCAGGCCACCGATATGGGCAGCCCAGGATACCTGATCCTCTGGGTTTGCAAAGAAATTCCAGACCTGAAATATCACCCAGGCCCCAATGGCCATATAGGCGGGGATGCGCAAGGGTATGCGGCCGAGCGCCAATATCCAGATGCGCACTTTGGGATGAAGGATCAAATAGGCGGCAACAATGCCAGCTGCGGCTCCCGATGCTCCAATCAACGGTGCGTTGGAGTTTTCAGCGACCATGCCGTGGAACAGGGCAGCTCCTGCAGCGCAAAGCAAGAAAAATACTATGTAGCGAAGATGCCCCATAGCGTCTTCAATATTATCACCAAAGACCCAGATAAATAACATGTTTCCGGCCAGATGCATGAAATCAGCATGCAGAAAGGCGTAAGTCACATAGGTCAGTTTTTCTGGAATAACGGCGAATTCAACCGGTAGCTCCGCGATGTTATTGACCACGGAGGGGATGAAGCCAAATGAAATGGCTGCCCATTTAGCGGTTTCGGCATCGATAAAAGTGGTAGAGGCAAAAAACAACCAGACGATGATGTTGATTGCGATAAATGCATAGTTCACATAGGGAAAACGGATTGTTTTTAGAGTGTTGGCATCGTGAAGTGGAATGAACATGGCGGCGCTTTCTACCTGTTATCTCCGGGCACCCACAAAACATCGTCCTTGCCGCCATTATTGGTAATTCTTGCGGCAACAAACAGGAAATCTGAGAGGCGGTTTATATAACGAATTGCTGCTGTATTTACAATTTCTGTTTCATCTGCTGCCAGTTCAACGATCAGGCGCTCGGCGCGCCTTGCAACGGTTCTGGCTAGATGTAAATGGCTGGCAGCGGGTGAGCCTGCAGGAAGAATGAAGGAGCGCAACGGAGTTAGTTCGGAAGTGTAACCGTCAATCTCTTTTTCCAACCGAACCACTTGGGCTTCAATGATGCGCAGGGGTGGGTATTCGGGGTTTTTGTCGGTTTCAGGGGTTGCTAGATCAGCGCCGAGATCAAACAAATCATTTTGAATACGCGATAGCGCGGCATCAAGATCAGACATTTCGCCCGTATGCAGGCGTGCCACCCCTATGGTTGCATTGGTTTCATCCACGCTGCCATAGGCACTGACGCGCAGGTCAAATTTTGGACGTCGCTCACCATTCCCAAGGCCAGTGGAGCCGTCATCGCCTGTTTTGGTGTAAATCTTGTTGAGGATCACCATTACGTTTTATGACCGGCTGAAATAGAGGACGGCAACCATTGCAATGACTGCAGCGGCCTGGGCGAGTATTCTATATCGCATAAATTTCTGTGAGCGGTTGGGACTGCCGCCACGGGCCATATTCCACAGGCCAAGGCCAAGAATAATGGCAACAATGACCATCAGCAAAGGGGTTAGGTATTGGAAAAACTGAGCCATAATCTTTTTCGAATGTTTCCGGGTTGAATATTTAAAATGCAATCTATTGCAGTGACGGTTCATTGACCAGATTGGTTTTGATTTTGGTAATTCTTGCAACTTATTCTGACAAAAGGGTAGCACTATTTTGGAGAAATCTGATGTTGTGGAACATGACAACCGAGCAATGGATACTATCCTTCTCGTTCATCGGCACTTTTACGTTTATCTGCGGCTGGCTTGCTGATCGCATTATGGGCTATTCTGGCTTTGGACCCTTAGGAAACTGGCTGCTATTATTGGCGGGCTGCTATCTTGGCATGTATGGTTTCAATAGCTTCGGGCAGATGTTCCACTGGGACCCTCAATTGACGATTGCCGTGGTTGCCGGTGTTTCATGCACCTTGCTTGTGTTTTCGGCTATTATCAAAACGATTGTCAGCAACTGAGCCTGCTTTTAACCGTCTGAAAAACTGATCAGGTCTTTGATATCTTGCGTGGTAGCGCCACTGCTACGCAAATCGGCAAGGCTGGTATCCTTGCGACTTTTGGAAAGTTTCTCGCCGGTCTCGTCCAAAATCAGGTCGTGATGGAAATAATTGGGCTCATTGAAACCCAGTAATTCTTGCAATAGGCGATGAATTGCAGTGGCAAAATAAAGATCTTTGCCCCTCACAATATGGGTAACCCCTTGGTGCGCATCATCTAAAACGCAAGCCAGATGATAGCTTGTTGAGATATCCCCACGGGCAAGCGCCACATCCCCCCAGATTTGAGGGTTTGCTTCTATGGTGGTTTCCTGTTCCTGCCAGGTAAGGCCGTTGCCAGTGACTTTCAGCGCTTTGGTCATATCCAGCCGATAGGATTTTGGGGTTTCCGAGTGTTGCAATTGAGCATTCCGGGCCTTTGCATTATCTCGGTCACGGGGCGGATAATGGGGCGTGCCATCGGGGTCGCGAGGCCAAGTGGCACCTGCTTTTTCGGCTTCGGCCACTTGGCGATTCACTTCGCCGCGACTCATAAAGGCTGGATAGACCAGTTCCATTTTCGCCAGTTCATCCAGCGCGCCACGATAATTTTCTAGGTTTTCAGATTGGCGCATTGGTGGCTCATCCCACTCAATTCCCAGCCACTTCAAATCATCCAGCATTTGGGTTTCTAATTCCCGTGTGCACCGAATTATATCGATATCTTCGATGCGCAGTAAAAGTTTTCCACCGGATTTGCGTGCCATTTGTTGGTTTAACAGGGCAGAATAGGCATGGCCGAGGTGTAATTTTCCATTTGGAGAGGGAGCAAATCTGAATATTGGTTGAGCCATAAATGCAATCTAGGCTAGGGTCAGGAACTATTAAAGTATCTTTCATAAATGAGATTAGTTTGTCCATGAAGCCGATACGCAACAGATCCGATATTGAAGAAGGACTGGAATATCTGAAAAACTGTGATCCGCGTCTTAGTATAATCATTGAGAGGGTGGAAAATGCCGGGATTGAAGTGCCCTTGCGCCTGTCCCCGCCGGATTTTAAAGGGCTGGCAAGTATCATCGTATCGCAACAGGTTTCCAGAGCGAGTGCGGATGCGATCTTTGGGCGTTTGTGTGAGCAGGTATCGCCCTTTACTGCGGAAAATTATATGAAGGCAGGCGAAGAGGGCTGGCGAATTGCCGGGTTATCACGACCAAAGCAAGCGACGCTGGCTGGTATCTGCAGTGCCATTGATGAAGGTGTGCTTGATCTAAGCGGGCTATGCAAATTACCGGCTGAACTGGCCCTTGAACAACTCACCGCCCTCAAGGGAATCGGCCCGTGGACAGCGGAGGTATATCTGCTTTTTTGTGCCGGTCACCCGGATATATTTCCAGCTGGTGATCTGGCCTTACAAGAGGCAGTGCGTAAGGCCTTCAATATGCGCGAGCGCCCGGATGACAAGAAACTTCGAACCATCACAAAAAAATGGTCGCCCTGGCAGGGAATCGCTGCCCGGTTATTTTGGTCCTATTATGCAGTTTTGCGCGATGGGCGGGAAGGCACGCCCGTTTGATAGGTGCAAATTAATTGGTCACAAAATAGATATAGTTGTGGGCAATCAATTGAAACCTTCACACGGCTGTCATAGTCGACAATAATACTTGCAACAGGTTCGGCAATGGTAGCGCGTTGCGATTCTGTCAGAAGTAAACGGGGGAAAGACCTTGGGAATATCTGTGTCGTCTGATGCCCATCCGGCTCTAGTGCTTAATGCTGATTTTCAGCCCTTAAGTTATTATCCACTTTCATTATGGTCCTGGCAGGATGCAATCAAAGCTGTGTTTTTGGACCGGGTTAATATTGTCGCTGAATATGATTTGGAAGTATCCAGCCCGTCATTCTCCATGAGCATTCCAAGTGTTGTAAGTTTAAAATCCTATGTGAAATCCAGCAGAAATCCTGCCTTCACACGATTTAATTTATTTTTGCGCGATAAATTTCAGTGTCAATATTGTGGTTCACCCAATGACCTAACTTTTGATCACGTTATTCCGCGCTCAAAGGGTGGTTTGACCACTTGGGAAAATGTGTGTGCTGCTTGTTCACCGTGTAATTTACGCAAGGGCAATAAATTGCCTGCGGAAGCGCGCATGTTCCCAACCCGGCACCCCTTTGTTCCAACAGTCTATGACCTGCATCATAATGGACGCAAGTTTCCCCCAAACCATCTACATGAAAGCTGGATGGATTTTCTCTATTGGGATTCAGAACTCGAGCCTTGATTTTTGCTCACGGCGTATCCAAGCTTTGCTTGGGCCTCCGCAGGGGCGGCGCATTAGCGCCGGTCGCTCTTCGCTCCCCGCCTTTGGCGGGATTGTTGCGGAGGGGAAGGTTCAGGGGAAGTTTTAACTTTTTTGCTGGTTCTGCCTTGGTTAGGCTTTCTTGAATATGGCGCGCAGGGCAATTGCGAAGAGAGCTATGCTTGTAAGCACGTTCCAGCCTGCAAAAGACAATCCCAAGAACCGCCCGGCTGCCTCATTGCATGAGGGAGGGGTTATGGCTTGCAATTGGCCTAATAAATTGCCTGCATCCATTGTCAGGCCGCCACTGACTGCGCCACAATCTGTTGGGCCTTCCCACCAATTCCACTCAACGCCTGAATGGCGAATGCCTAGAAAAATAGAATATGCCATGATCAGGGCGAGTACGGCAAAAAGTAGACGCAGCATGCTGGGGGATGCGTTGCGCCAGACCATGAGGCAGGTAATTGCTGCAAGTGGTATTGCGGTATAATAGGGGATACGCTGACCCAGGCAAAGCTTGCAGGGGATAAACCCGCCTATATGTTCAAAACCCAGTGCTGTTAAAATTACCGCGCAGGCTATCAAGAAATATCCGGCAGCCTCTATTCCCAAATGTTTGTTTACCAATTTATTACCTGTCTGCGTTTGCGCTTCTTATCCGAAAACCAGTTACCATTTTTCGGGTAGCGCTCTAGAATATAAATTTAACTGCGGCAAAACCACCTACGAGCAACACCATGCCGATCGTGAACATCAGCCCAAGCCGTTTTTCGATGAACTCGCGAATGGGATCTCCGACCTTATAGAGAAGCCCTGCCACGATGAAAAACCTCAAGCCGCGCCCGACGATACTCACAATGACGAATGTGGCAAAATTTAACCCGGTTGCGCCAGAAAAAATAGTTAAAACTTTGTAAGGAAAGGGTGTGATGGCAGCAAATAATACGCCCCAACCGCCCCATTTATTATACCAGGCAGCGATAGAATCGAACGCATTTTCCTTGCCGTAAAAAGCCAGAATTGGCTGGCCAATGCTTTCATAAAGCACGGCACCGATATAATAGCCCAAAAATGCCCCGAGAATGGAGGCGACGGTACAAATTGCTGCATAAAACATCCATCGATGCTTTTTTGCCAAGACCATGGGAATGAGCAAAACGTCGGGAGGAATTGGAAAAAACGAACTTTCCACAAATGAAAACCCAGCCAAAGCCCAGGTGGCACGTTTGTGTTCTGCAAGTTTAAAAACCCAATCATAGAGCTTTCGAAGCATGAAATATTCCAAAATTTATGATAAATCTTACCAAAAGTCTTTCTGGCGGTTTTTGGCTGCGGTGTAAAGCTGCGCGCCCGCGATATACGCAAGATCCACCTGCGCGTGCCTACAGTTTCGTCCCATCGCAAATTATGTGCCATAAACACCTTGACCCTATCTGGCACCTTGGTATAGATGCAGCCTTCCATCAGCCCCTCTGGCGGAATTGGTAGACGCGCGGGATTCAAAATCCCGTTCCTATGGAGTGCCGGTTCGATTCCGGCGGGGGGCACCATTTTCTTTTAAGTGTTTATTATTTATTAACTAATTGAAATAAAACACTATTTCTTAACTCGCTGTTACACAAACTGCTACACAATGGTGGCATGAGCGAGCTGATGGACATTGCCAATTTAGTAAACCGAAACGGCGTATATTACGTGCGCAAACGTGTGCCTGAAGATTTGGTTGAGAAGGTTGGTAAAAAAGAAATCCAGAAGTCTCTGCGAACTAAGGATCAAAACGTCGCGTTGAAACTCTTTCCTGATGTTTTGTCAGAGATCGAAGCTGATTTTGATCGCTACAGAGATGAGCAAGCACCATCGTCTCAAGCTAACCCATCGCCAACAATTTCTGCATATGACATCAAGCGAATTTACTCAGATAAATTCAAAGCAGTTCAGACCGCTGAGCTCGACATGCGTGAACGCGTGTTCAAGTTCTTGCAATCGGAATACAAGCAATCCGCTCTCTGGAAGTTCCATCCTCGTCCAAAACCGAAGTATGAGCCTTATCTTGATGTTATCGAATCTGAAGGTGACATCAACAAGCTCGCCGGTTTTCTCAAGACAGTACGTAACGAGCATCGCATTGCTGATCTAAAGGAAAACAAACAGGCATCGCCCCTTCAGTATGGGAAGAATTCGGATATCGACATAAGACAAACAAGCCCGTCTGCTGGCGGTACAGTGAGAAATTCTGACAATCTATAATATTGTATACTGTGGTTTTGCATAGATAGCGCTGGCAGTGATTGCTCTGCCGGTGCTAGTCTGGTGACTGATATTTAACCTTCAGGAGTGGTTATGTTTAATCTCATTATGCGTTCTGTTGAATGGGATACCGGAAACGCGACCATGCCAATGGACAGATTATTCGGATATACGCAGCAACATCTCAAAGACCAATTTCTTCGTGATGGGAACCTGATTTTAGATGATTTGATTCGTCTTCCTTGTCTGTTTATGCAGGAAGGTAAAGATAATCAACTTGCTTATTCAGGACAAATCATACGTGCACGTATTGTAGGTGATGAAGTGGTGTTTGAATATATTCTCGACACGGAAGTGCGACCGCTTGAAAACGGATTTATTTATACCAACCGGGCATCGCTCGACATGCCGCATGATTTTGAGTTTTCACGCAACCATTGGGCAGTAAAGGATGTTGATTTGTATCGTTTTTTGCTCCGTACTGATAGACCAAGACGTCAAAGACCGACGGTTTTTCAAATTACTGAGCATGAAAACATACTACCGAGCCTTGTTTCGGCTATGATGCCATTTCTTGCGAGTTTTGACTCCGTATACCAGAGCATTCAACAAGCATCTGCGAATGTTGGGCTAAGCTGTAGGCGAGCTGATAATATTTGGGAAAATCCAGCAGTCATACAAGATGTAGTCTCGCTCATCGATCAATCACGTGTTGTAGTTTGTGATTGCACTGGGAGAAATCCCAACGTGTTTTATGAAGCAGGAATTGCCCATACACTTGGTCGCGAGGTTATTTTGATTACACAATCCGAGGAGGATGTTCCTTTTGATCTGCGCCATCTCCGTTATGTTCGTTACTTAGACAATGATCAGGGGCGCATTGAGTTGACCACCGCCTTGCAATCCAGAATGCAAACCATAGTGGGGCATTAAAGGGAAAATAGGCCTTAATCATGCCGATCATTGAATATATCGTGTAGGAAGAATAGCCGCGCGCTTGCAAACATTCGTTATTTGCCCTTCGGTGAACTGGCTGTTTGCTTAAGCACCGTTGCAACACCCATAGTTGAAGCTCTTTTCAACATCGGTTTAGCTGATCAAAATCAGTTAACATGTAATTCCCGTAGATAACTGCCTTTCCCATTCTTGTTATTGGAATCTTAGGTGAGTAATCAGTGAAACAATAAACGGATCCTTTTTGTGATGCATACCTTGCTCGAACTCTCGACCATGAGAGTTCTATTCTGCATTTGATCTTCTGGCACACAAACTGCTACACAAAAATTCTAATGCGAAGTTAAATTATGTTATATATCAAATAGTTACGTTGATAAATTACGCCTCCGGCGGGGGAGCACCACTTTCCTGTTTGCTATTATTGTGTTTTTCGGTGGCATACATGCGGCTGGGTATTAACGGGAAATATTCCGATATCCGCCTGCTAAAACGTGGTGCGCCAGGAAGCAAAAATTACCAGTAGCGCAGTACTCTAAGAATGATGCCATTTGTGTCGGTATCGCTGCTTGCAAGTACGTAATCTGATTCATTGGTAAAATATTCTGTTTGGATGTTTAGCCCGTCAATGGCCTTCCATACCAAACCAACAGCAAGATGTTTTGTGTTGAGGTATGTGGTGCTTGTTTTTGTGCCTTCGGCTGCAGAATATAGGAGATATCCGGTCAATTTGTCGGTGAAGGCCGCTTCCATTGCGAGGCCCCATTGGTAATCTACCAAAGTACCGTCAGCGCCGTAATCACCGGTTACATAGCTTGTTGCAGCTTCGCCATCTGCCATATACCACGCACCAATATTAAATTTCGAATCCCACATATCTTCAAGGCGGAACGACACTTTCCATGCGCCTGCTCCATCAGCGGGAACTGCGCCAGCGCTTATGGCGTTTTGATCGTAAATATAAGTGGCCGCAACCCAGCCCCAGTCGCCACCATATCTAGCGCCTACGTAATAATCCGGCGCCTCCATATCTGCGACAAGGCCAGTTGTATCCTGAAACCCGAACGTAAATATAACGTCACTTACGGAAGTGGAATAATCAAAGAAAATTGACTGATCAATGTTATACATCCCATCTTGAACGGCGGGTGTATCGACCCCGCCTCCATGTGCGGATTCCCAATAGGTGGTGCCATAACCTGCGCGAAAACCGGCAACGCTGATTAGTGCACGGTCCAGACCATTTACGGGGTCACTGGCAGCTGAGCCATTGCTCTGCAGGCGAAGTTCGCTACGTAGCGTTCCCCAATTAGTTTCGCTAAAAACATAAATATTCAGTCGACCCCGATGGACCCAATCAGAATGGTTGCCATCCTCAATCCCACCAGTAGTTTTTGTGGCATGGTTGAGGGTTAATCTGATATAACCATTAATGCTCAAACAAGCTTCGGTTCCAGGAATGTAGAAGAAGCCTGCTCCATATGTATCGCACACACGCACATATTCCTCCGGCTCCGGTTCAACGCTAATAATATCAGCAGCGGTAGCTGCTGATACTGCAAAAAGTGTTACGGCAAGGCTCGAAAGCAGGGTCTTGATATTCATCATAATTATCCTTGGAAACCGATCCTAAGGCGGCGGGTTTTCATTCTATAAATATAAACACCACACATTTGTAACTTGCGATAGCTGTCAAGCCAGCTTTCCAGTATAAAATTCTGCAGTTATTTCAATCCCTTCGACATTCAACAATGGGTTTTAAGTAGAGAAGTTGGTTCAACTTGATCTCACGGCGGCTCATGCCTGCAATTTGGGGTAGGATGAGGCTGCTCTTGTCATCATCCCGTTGAACCCAAGGAAGAAACTATGCGGGTGGTTCATCGGGCAGATCTTGAAGTGGATTCGATTGGCGAACGCAAATTTTGGCACCTACACTAACTTTGGAAGCCTATTGAATAGGCGTGGCACCGCAGTTCCTGCGGCACATTTGTATATTTACTCTAAAGCTGCAATTTCATGAGAGGAATTTCGGCTTCAGATGATTTGAAATTTGAGGAATGAAAAACCATCGACATGCTTCTTAACTTAGTCGCAAGACGGTTTAAACTGGTATTGTTGCTTTAATTTCTAACGTCCAGCACAATCAAAGACTTGAATCGAGGTATATTTTCAGCCTACTAACAGGCTACTAAATAATGTTTTGGTGTTGGAATGCTCCCTATTTTCGTTATAAATTTAAAAAGTGCTATATCCAGATGGGACAGTTGTACTGCTTCCGCAAATGAAAATGGGATCAAACTAACTCGTATAGATGCTCTTAGGGCTAGCGAGCCACGAGATAGCTGGATCAATGTTTCACAGTTTTGGTTTTCTATTTTTCATGGAAGACGCATACTTCCTGGAGAGTATGGGTGTTATCAAAGCCATCTAATGGCACTCGATAAAATTATCTCGTCAGACTTAAGCCTTGCCTTGATTTGTGAAGATGATGTTTTGTTTAGCTCAGAGCTTATTCAAAACATCGAAGAAATATTTGAGTTGCAACCGGATTTGGATGTTTTAAAGCTTGTAAATCATCGATGTCATGGGTTTAGAGGTGTGGCACGTACATCAACGAATCGAGAGGTGGGCTATACACTTTTTGGGCCGCTTGGTTCTGCTGCTGCATATGCAGTTTCGGCAGAAGGTGCTAAACAAGTGCGAAAATCTTTGGAAGTTATGACATTACCCTATGACAACGCCTTGGAACGAGGCTGGGCTAATGGATATAATATTCAATGTGTGAAAAATAACTGGTTATCGTTTTCAAGCGAGACACAGGATTCTCAAATTGCTACAAATTATAAGGCTTCTAAATATGCATTCTATCTTCGTATTTCGGCACTGTTTTTTCGCGTGAAAGAGGTGTTTTCCCGATTGTTTTACGCGTTGAAATTTATGGCCAAATATCGTTAGTTTTATGAATAAGAAGATTGAAGTAGCATTTGTTTTGGCATTATTGGTGTTGGTTTCTCCCGTGTGGGTAGAGAGTGACGGTTATCGATTTATTGCAATTTTGCTCGCTCTGATTGGTATGTTTCTTTATTCCAAAGCCGTTGAGAAACCGCCGATGCCGGTCATGGGTAAAGTGGGTGCGTTGTGGGCGGCATTCGTTGTTGGCTATTATATTTACGTTAAGCTCACCCACCCAGACGCTACTGGTGGATCAGCAGAGGGGATTTATCTGTTTCCCTTATTGTACCCAAGCATTGGTTATTTTTTATATGTTTATCGAAATGCGTTCGATAAAATAATCTGGGCGTTTATGATTGTTAGTTTTTGTTTGTTGCTTGCATCCATCAGTCCGTTGGATGTCATCGAAAAGCCCTTGGGTACACGTATACCCATTCTATTCCATAAAAACACAATTCACGCGTCTTTAGGGGCTGCGTTCATATTAATTGCATCAGTGTTTTTCTTTATATGGGCGTGGAAATTGCGGCCTAAGCGCGTTCGGTTGGCCGGATTATTTCTCGCTGCCAGTAACGTGATTATGTGCCTTATCGGAATTTACGGAAGCAGTTCAAAAGGTGTTTGGGTATCTGTTGGCGTTCTAATTTTTTGTTGGGCAATATTTTCTTTGGTGCTGCCAATAAGAAGAATATTCAAAGTTGCTATAGCGGGAATTGCCATCTGTATCGGAGTCGGGGTTTTCTTTTTTCTTCCTCACATTACCAATGAATACGTGGCTGGCAACATAGCTGGCGTTTTGAAAATTGTTCAAAATGTTGGCTCTATGGACCAGTTTTCAATGGAGGCATTGAAGGCGACAATTGATCAATCTGAATTGCCGAAAAACATGACCGTGCGGTTTCACCTTTGGATGAAGGCGGTTCAGATATGGCTTATGAATCCTGTCTTTGGGATGGGAATTTATTGGGAAAATATTTGGGTACAGCAATCAGACGATTATAATAAATTCACGCTGGTTCACAACGGATACCTCTCGGTTGCCATGCGCTTTGGGTTGGTTGGCCTGCTTTATTATGGGGCGTTGTTTATTTGGGTGACAAGGCAAATTAGAATTTGCGCGGATCGCGGAATTATTGACAGGTTAGCTTACTATTTTTCTTTCAGCATTCTTTCGCTGTTCCTGATTTCTATCCTTACAAATTCAAATCATAGATTGGCCATTGGCGAATCTTTCATGATTGCATTTGGAGCGTTTGGTTTTGCCTGCCACTATCTATGCCAAAAACAAAATGACAAAACCTAACCAAATTTAGTGTTGCCCGGGATGGGAATTTCTCCGGGCTATGAAAATTTTCTGAAAAAACGTGTTTGATCGAACATATGTTCCAGTTCTTGCATGCGTTCTTTGGTTGAATCCCAGTGGTGCTCTTGAACCGATGCGATGACGATTTCTGCCAGTAGCATGCAATTGACGTTTGAATCCCATGCTGAGGGAACTGCTATTCTGCTTTTGAGGCAATGGCGGGCATGTTGGCTTATGGGTGAGTTCCATTCATCGGTGAACAGAATTATTTCGGCGCCTTTTTGTTTTGCCATTTCAGCGAGTTTTAGCGTGCTGTTTTCATAGCGTCGGACGTCAAATATCACCACAATATCGCCCTCCTCAACATCCAAAAGGTAATGAGGCCAGGTGTTTGAGCTGGATGTGATATGGGTGACCTTCTTGCGCATAACCTGCATATGAAGAAAGAAATAGTCTGAAAGACTATGCGTAATTCTGCCACCCACAATGAATATGCGGCGTTTTGGATCGCTCAGGAGTGCGCAGGTCTCATCAAATTCACTGGGGTCAATTTCTCGCAGGCTCTGGCTGATATTGTCGATCACCGCTTCTGTGAAGCGGTTGAGAATATGTCCTTTGGGTGCGTCGTTTGCCCAGCGTTCGCGCTTGGCTATCGGGCCTGACAGTTCCTCATTTAATTCCTGGCGAAGATGGGCCTGAAAATCAGGGAAACCACTGAATCCCAGTTTTTGGACGAGGCGGGCAACACTTGGCGTGGAAACTTTTGCTGTTTTTGCAATTGTCGTGATGGTTCCAAGTCCTGATGCGGGATAATTTCGCAATATTGTATCAGAAAGTTGCCGCTCAGCTCTGGTTAGCTCATCGTTCTTTTCTCGCAGCCTTTCTGCAACCGAAATTGTTGTCACGTCCATTCTCCTTCTTGTTGATTTGCAGTCTACATAAATTTTTTTATGTGGTCTGAGAAAATTTCTTGACAAATGGCCTCCAGTTGAAGAGAATTTTACATAATGCTAAAAAGAGGATGTATTGCATGAGCGAGGAAACAGTGGTTGATGTGGTGTCGGGTGGCACAATGGCCCCGTTTGTGTTTGTTTGTGAGCATGCTTCACACTATATCCCTGAGAAATATAATGATCTTGGCGTGAGCGATGAAGCCAGATTTAGTCATATTGCCTGGGACCCTGGTGCACGGGATATAACGCTTAATTTAGCAAAAGCATTTAATGCGCCTGCAGTCGTGGGATGTGTTTCTCGTATAGTTTATGATTGCAACCGTCCTCCAGAAGCACCTGATTCGATCCCTTCACGAAGCGAAGCCTTTGATATTCCTGGCAATAGGGATCTTGGTTTGGACCAAATTGCAGACCGCGTTGTCAAATACTATCGCCCGTTTGAACGTGCGCTTATCGGTGTTCTGGATACTCATGCGATCAAACCTGTTCTTGTGACTATCCATAGCTTTGCGCCTGTGTACAATGGGAAAAGCAGGTCTGTTCAATTGGGTGTGCTGCATGATCAAGATGCCAGAATGGCTGATTCAATTCTGGCTCAGGCAGGAAGTCATACAGAGATGCAAGTGGAAAGAAATCAGCCCTATGGACCTGAGGATGGTGTGACGCACACATTGAAACTGCATGGCCTTAGTCGCGGATTGTTGAATGTTATGCTGGAAATCCGCAGCGATTTTATTCAATCCGCTTCGCAAACCGATGCGGTGAGCGAAATGCTCACATCATTATTATCTGATGCGGTTGGTAAGGTGCATTCTACGCTTGTTGATGAGAGGGCGCCCGGATGATTTTCGCGCGTAGCTACATCAAATTTATTGATGCGGTGAATTACCGGATGGGCCGAGTGGTCATGTATGGCATTTTTGTCATGATTGGCATTTTGCTATGGTCTTCAATTTCCAAGTTATTTTTTATGCCCTCGAGTTGGACTTTGGAAGTCGCTCAGTTTGCAATGGTCGCCTACTATATGTTGGGCGGCCCCTATTCTATCCAAATGGGCTCGAATGTACGCATGGACCTGTTTTATGCGGAATGGACGACGCGGCGCAAAGCTCAAATTGATTGCATGACCGTCATGTTTTTGTTGTTCTATCTTGGTGTGTTGCTTTATGGCGCCCTAGGCTCAACAGCCTATTCCTTTGGGTATTATGGCAAAGAACCATTCAGTTTTCTGCTCGGCCTTGCGACCGGCTTTGAAGATGTTGGACGTTTGGAGCGAAGCCCCACAGCCTGGCGACCCGTGCTGTGGCCAATTAAGGTAACCATGTGTGTTGGAATTTTTCTTATGTTGCTTCAAGCAATTTCTGAGTTGCTCAAAGATATCATCAAACTGCGCGAAGAGGAGGCTGAATAATGTCTCCTGACTTAATCGCAATGTTCATGTTTTCGTCCATGATGCTGATGCTGTTTACAGGGCAGCGGGTATTCGGTGCAATTGGCGCTGTTGGTGCCCTTGCTGCTCTGGCGCTTTGGGGGGTTGGCGGTTCGGATATTCCGTTCACTGCCGCAATGAAGTTGATGAAATGGTATCCACTGCTCACGCTGCCATTGTTCATTTTCATGGGATACGTCCTGTCGGAATCGAAGATCGCAGATGACCTTTATAAGATGTTTCATTTCTGGATGGGGCCTGTTCGTGGCGGCTTGGCAATCGGAACCATTGGTTTGATGGTTCTGATTTCAGCGATGAATGGTCTTTCTGTTGCTGGTATGGCCATCGGGGCAACCATCGCTTTGCCGGAACTATTAAAACGGGGCTATGACAAACGCATGGTGACCGGGGTCATCCAGGCTGGATCGTCGCTTGGCATCCTTGTTCCGCCGTCAGTTGTGCTGGTTCTCTACGCCATGATCGCGCGCCAGCCTGTGGGGCAATTGTGGCTTGCGGGTATTTTTCCGGGCCTGATGATGGCTGCGATGTTTATGCTCTACATCTACATTCGGTGCCGGATTCAACCTGAGCTTGGGCCAGTTTTGCCTGAAGAAGAGCGCAATATTTCGAAAGCCGAAAAGTACAAATTGTTGCGTGCCGGCTTGTTACCACTGTTCATATTTGCCTCCATGATGGTTCCATTTGTAAACGGGTGGACATCGCTGGTTGAAAGTTCGGCAGTGGGGGCAGTCGTCGCGTTTTTGGCAGCTGTTTTCAAGGGTCGCATGAACCGCAAGGTTTTTGAGGCATCGGTTCGCCAGACGCTTGCGATATCTTGTATGTTTATGTGGATCATCCTTGCGGCACTTGGGTTTGGTGCGGTTTTCGATGGGCTGGGTGCTGTCAGTGCAATTGATAATTTGTTTACCCAGCAATTGGGCCTCGACCCTTGGGTAATCTTGATCATGATGCAACTATCATTCCTGGTAATGGGTACATTTCTGGATGATACGGCGATGCTGGTTATTGTTGCCCCGCTTTATGTGCCGCTTGTCCATGCTCTTGGTTTTGACCTTATCTGGTATGGGGTGCTTTATACGATCACCACTCAAATTGCATATATGACGCCGCCATTTGGCTATAATCTGTTTCTCATGCGAGCGATGGCGCCGCCAGAGATTACGATCAAAGATATTTACGCCTCTATCGGTCCATTCGTGGCGGTGATGGTGTTTGCACTTATTCTCGTAATGGCATTTCCACAAATTGCTATGTGGTTGCCAAAATATGTTTACGGGAATTAACCGAGACTTCCAAAGTGAAGTGAACAGGGGAAAAAGAAAACAACAAAGGGAGAATACCAATGACTACCAATAGAAGAACATTTATCAAGAATGCTGCCATTGTGGCACCAGTTGCTGCCGCTGGATTGGCGACACCGGCACTTGCACAATCGAAAATCAAATGGCGCTTGCAGACCTATGCCGGTGCGGCATTGGCTGAACATGTGATCAAGCCTGCGATTGACAGCTTCAACAAAATTGCGGGCGACCGCATGGAAATTGAACTATATTTTGCAGATCAGCTGGTTCCAACCGGTGAACTCTTCCGTGCCATGCAAAAGGGTACGATCGATGCTGTGCAGTCTGATGATGATTCAATGGCCTCACCAACAGAAGTTACAGTGTTTGGCGGCTACTTCCCGTTTGCATCACGCTATTCGCTTGATGTGCCGGTATTGTTCAACCAGTACGGATTGAATGAAATCTGGGATTCTGAATATTCAAAAGTTGGTGTAAAACACATCTCTGCCGGTGCCTGGGATCCATGCCATTTTGCAACTAAAGAGCCAATCAGATCATTGGCTGATCTCAAAGGTAAAAGAGTGTTCACATTCCCAACCGCTGGTCGCTTCTTGAGCCAGTTTGGTGTTGTTCCGGTAACATTGCCTTGGGAAGATATCGAAGTTGCAATGCAGACTGGCGAGCTGGATGGCATTGCTTGGTCTGGCATTACCGAGGATTACACTGTTGGTTGGGCGGATGTGACAAATTACTTCCTCACCAACAATATCTCCGGTGCATGGGCTGGGTCATTCTTTGCTAATATGGATCGCTGGAATGAGTTGCCAGCAGATTTGCAAGAATTGTTGAGGGTTTGCATGGATCAAAGCCATTATTACCGTCAGTGGTGGTATTGGGGCGGTGAAGCATCTCTTCGCGTCAATGGTCCTAAAATGGAACTGACAACAATTCCTGATGAAGAATGGGCCACAGTGGAATCTGCAGCGGTCAAGTTCTGGGATGAAATTGCAGCTGAGTCTGAAATCAAGGCGAAAGTTGTGGGCATCATCAAGAAATATAATGAGGACATGGTCAAAGCCGGTCGTCCATACCGTTACGGCTAATCAGCCCAGATATGAGTTTGATGGGCGCTGCTTTGCGGCGCCCATTGCAAGGTGCAACTGAAAAGAAATTGAGCCAATGGCCGCAAAGATGACATTTGAAGAATTGAAAAAGCAGGTAGCTAACGCAGAGGTCGATACGGTTCTTTGTTGTTTGGTTGATATGCAGGGCCGTCTTATGGGCAAGCGTTTTCTTGCTCAACATTTTGTTGATAGCGCCTATGAAGAAACCCATTGCTGCGACTATCTTTTGGCAACTGATCTGGAAATGGCAACGCCTGATGGATATGCCGCAACCAGTTGGCAATCAGGATATGGCGACTATGTGATGAAGCCTGATCTGGAGACACTGCGACCCATTCCCTGGCTCGAAGGGACTGTGATGATTTTGTGTGATGTTCTTGATCACCGTACTCACGAGCCGGTTCCCCATTCTCCACGTGCAATTCTCAAAGCGCAGATTGCCCGATTGAGCGCGCTCGGTTTTGAGGCCGCCATGGCAACCGAGCTTGAGTTTTTTCTTTTCGAAAAGAGTTTTGAAGAAATCCAAAAAAGTGGCTTTCGGGATTTGACGCCCATCAGCTCTTACAATGAAGATTATCATATCTTCCAGACCACCAAAGAAGAGCATGTGATGCGGCCGATCCGTAACCATCTCTACGCAGCCGGTATCCCGATTGAGAATACCAAGGGTGAAGCGGAAGCTGGTCAGGAAGAGCTGAACATCAAATATGATGCGCCGCTAAACTGTGCCGATCACCATACGATTGCAAAACATGCGGTTAAGGAAATCGCCTGGCAGCAAGGTCATGCAGCCACTTTCCTGCCAAAGTGGCATCGTGACCGTGTTGGTTCATCCAGCCATATTCATCAGTCTCTTTGGAAAGACGGCAAATCTGTATTCTTTGACGAAAATGCTGAACATGGCATGTCAGACCTTATGCGCCACTATATGGCGGGGCTCATCAAATACGCACCCGATGTGACCTATTTTCTGGCGCCCTATGTGAATAGCTATAAGCGGTTTCAAAAAGGTACCTTTGCGCCGACAGGGACTGTTTGGTCTATCGATAACCGAACAGCTGGCTTTCGCTTATGTGGCGAGAATACGAAGGCTGTCCGGGTTGAATGCCGGATTGGTGGCTCTGATTTAAATCCATATCTGGCAATGGCTGCACAATTGGCTGCGGGTCTTGCCGGCATTGAGGAAAAACTGGAACTTCAAGCGCCGCTGAACGGCGACGCATATTCGAGCAAAAAAGGCGGCAATATCCCGGCCAATTTGCGCGATGCCATGGTTTCGCTGAAGAATTCAAAAATGCTTCGGAGCGCATTGGGAGATGGGGTGATTGACCACTATTACCGTTGCGCTGAATGGGAGCAGGAAGAGTTCGATAAAGTTGTTACGGATTATGAAATTGCCCGCGGATTTGAGAGGGCGTGATTGGATAAATAATGGCTAAAATACTAAAATGCATTTCTCCGATTGACGGATCAGTCTTTGCTGAACGGCCAACGAAAACTTATGAAGAAGCGCGCAAAACTGCCAAATGCGCGTCTGATGCACAGGCTGCATGGGCAGTACGTCCCTTGCAAGAGCGCGTTGATCTGGTCATGGCCGGTGTGGCAATTATTGGCGAGATGAACGATGAGGTCGTTCTGGAGCTCGCCAAGCAGATGGGACGGCCTGTTCGATATGGCGGCGAGTTCGGTGGGTTCGAAGAACGCGCCAGCCATATGGCAAGCATCGCCAAAGAAGCTCTCGGCGATATTGAAGTTTCCAACGATGAAGAGTTTCATCGTTATATTAAACGCATTCCTCATGGGGTGGTTTTGGTGGTTGCGCCGTGGAACTATCCATATATGACAGCGATTAATACGGTCGCACCTGCCTTGATTGCTGGAAATACCGTCATCCTCAAGCATTCGACACAGACGCTTCTAGTGGGTGAGCGCATGGCCAAGGCTTTCCATGCTGCGGGCATTCCTGAAGCTGTTTTTCAGAATGTCTTTTTGGATCACGATACGACTTCAAAACTGATTGCTGACCGTTGCTTTGATTTCATCAATTTCACTGGTTCGGTCGGTGGTGGCAAGGCAATGGAAATCGCTGCTGCTGGTACATTTACCGGCATTGGATTGGAGCTTGGCGGCAAAGATCCGGGCTATGTGATGGAAGATGCTGATCTCGATGCAGCGGTTGATACGCTGATCGATGGTGCCATGTTTAACTCGGGCCAATGCTGCTGCGGTATTGAACGCATCTATGTGGTTGAATCCTTGTTTGATCAGTTCGTCGAAAAGGCGGTTGCAATCGTCAATGGATATAAACTCGGCAACCCATTGGATAAAGAAACCACAATCGGCCCAATGGCCAATGTGCGCTTTGCAAAAGAAGTGCGTAGCCAGATTGAAGAGGCTGTTGCCATGGGTGCCAAGGCCCATATTGAAGTAGCAAGCGAAGATGATGGCGGAGCCTATTTGTCGCCACAAATTCTAACCAATGTCACCCATGACATGCGGGTTATGCGTGATGAAAGCTTTGGCCCGGTTGTTGGGATTATGAAGGTCAAGGATGATGCTGAAGCGATTGCGTTAATGAACGATAGTGATTTTGGTTTGACTGCATCGCTTTGGACGAAAGACATTGTCCGCGCACAAACGATTGGTGATCAAATCGAGACCGGCACCATCTTCATGAACCGTTGTGACTATCTTGATCCGGCCCTGTGCTGGACTGGTTGCAAGGATACAGGCCGTGGCGGCGGCCTGTCTGTCATCGGTTATCACAATTTAACCCGCCCGAAATCCTATCATTTGAAGAAAGCTTAATAAGATGTTGCTTACCGGTAACTGGTCTTATCCGACCGCTATGCGCTTTGGCGCAGGACGAATTTCTGAAATCGCTGACGCCTGCAAATCTGCTGGCATAACCAAACCCTTGCTGGTGACCGACAAAGGTTTGGCCAGCATGGAAATTACCACAAAGACCCTCGATCTGCTTGAGGCAGGTGGACTGGGACGTGGCATGTTCTCAGAAGTTGATGCTAATCCAACGGATAAAAATGCTGAAGATGGTATCGCTGTATATCGCGAAGGTGGATATGACGGTGTTGTTGCTTTTGGCGGTGGTTCAGGTCTCGACCTTGCAAAAGTCATTGCTTTCATGGCTGGCCAAACTCGTCCGCTATGGGATTTTGAAGATGTTGGAGATTGGTGGACGCGTGCAGATGCAGATGCAATTGCACCGGTTGTTGCCGTCCCCACAACTGCTGGCACTGGTTCCGAAGTTGGCCGCGCAAGCGTCATCACCAATTCGCAAACGCATGAAAAGAAGATAATCTTTCATCCGAAGATGCTTCCAGTAACTGTAATTTGTGATCCTGAACTTACCGTGGGGATGCCTAAATTTATCACTGCTGGCACAGGCCTTGATGCCTTTGCCCATTGTGTGGAGGCTTATTCAAGCCCGCATTATCATCCAATGAGTCAGGGCATGGCGCTTGAAGGAATGCGGCTTGTGAAAGAATATTTGCCGCGCGCTTATGCCGATGGGACCGACATTGAGGCGCGTGCTCATATGATGGCTGCCGCAGCCATGGGTGCAACTGCATTCCAAAAGGGTCTTGGTGCAATTCATGCATTGAGCCACCCAATTGGCGCGGTACATCACACCCACCACGGCACAACCAATGCGGTTTGTATGCCTGCGGTTCTTCAATTTAATAAGAGTGAGATTTCTGATCGCTTTGATTCAGTCTCTGCCTATCTGGGAATTGAAGGCGGGTTTGCAGGTTTTTGCGCTTATGTGGATGATCTAAACGCATCAATGTCCATTCCAAAGACCTTAACCGAACTGGGAGTTAAAGACCCGGATATCGACAAGCTTACAGAAGCTGCTCTTCGGGACCCAAGCACGGGTGGAAATCCGATTGAGATGAATTTTGAAAACACAAAAGCGCTTCTCGAAGCTATTATGTAATCAGACAATTTATCTTGAGAGAGGTTCAAACCCTGAACCTCTCTCAAGCATATTTTACTTTGATCGAATCTCGATCATACTGCCGTCCGTAATCTGGTCACTTGGGAAAACAATGACTTTCTCGCCTTGTTCAAGGCCGGATAAGACCTCGGCGTGGGTAAGGGAAAAGTTGCCAAGCTTCAACAACTTCAGGGTTGAGGTGCCGTTTTCATCAACATAACTTGCCCAATTGTTTTCGACGCGGAAGAGAGCGCTGATCGGGATGCGTAACACGTCCGTTTTATGAGACGTAATCACCCGAACTGTGACCCTGTAAGAGTGGCCCAGCTTTTCCCAAGCCTTTTTGGGATCGGTGATATCCAAAATTACGTTTACTCGTTGCTCTTCAATACCAAGCGCTGAGATCTTGGTGAAACCGGCGGGGTCTACGCTTCTTACCCGAGCGTTTAAAATTTCTTTTCCGCCCCAGTCTTCAATGCGCGCTTGCGTGCCGGCAGTAATGGTCACGGCATCAGCGGATAGAAGATCCACCACAATTTCCAGATCTTTAATATTGCCAACATCCAGAATATGACTTCCTGCCAGCACCACTCGTTCACTCTCTGCGAATAGCTGAAGCACGGAGCCTGCAACAGGTGTTACAAGAGCAACGCAGCATTGATCTTCGGTGACTGCAGTCGAAAGGTCTATTGGTTGTAGCTGTCTTGCCTGAGCAGATTCAAGCTGGCGTCTACGCAATTCAAGATTGGCATTTGCTTCTGTAACCAGAGCTTCCTTCACCGCAACTTCGAGTTCCGCTTGCTCCAGCCGTCGCACGGTTATGGTCTTGGATTTCACCAGACGTTTTGCTCGTTCCAGATCAGACCTGGCGAAGGAAAGTGATGAATTTGCTTTTGCTATTTCAGCGCCTGAAAGTAGCACCATTGCACGCGCTGCCTTGGTTGCAGCGGCAAGCTCTCTTCTGGTGCGAAGATCACGAATTGGCGGGTCGACTGACCTGATTCTGGCAATGCGTTCTCCGGCGGCCAGATAGTCACCCACTTTAACGGAAAGGCGCTCAAGCTTGCCGGTCATGGGCGCAGAAATTCTATATACGTCTTTAACTCGGGTTTTGCCCTCCTCATCCACTGTCGTTTCGATGTCTCCCCGGACAATCTCCACCACATCCACGGAAACCGGTTGGGGCCTGATCATCAAATAACCTCCGGCGCCAATCGCCAGAATTATAGTTAGAAGACCAAGACGCTTTATCCATATTGAAAACATTTTCATTCCTTTGTCTTCAGGACAGCAATCATATCCAGATGCCGTACACGAATAAGAACAATCAGGGCAGATACAGCTGAGGCAATCAATACAATAAT
>JAESUH010000058.1 GCA_016763155.1 Rhizobiaceae bacterium | reverse complement strand
TTGGTTCAGCCCGCTACTGGTATTAATCGCCAACGCAAAAGCGCTAAGTGCTTCGTCAGGACAAAGTTCATATAATCTTGAAATTGCAACGCTGCTTGCTGCAGCCCCAATCAATCCGGTGGGGCGAAACAGCCGGGCAAGCTCTGCGCTCATGATGGAACGGCCCAACCTTGCACCAACTTCATAACCCACAATTGCCGCATCGAGCATCTCTTGGCCGCTGATCATTTCGCGTTTTGCAACCGCTAGCACTGAGGGCCAGATTACCACGCCCAGATGGGCAATGGCACCAGTATGCATATCTTCTCGCACCAGACCGTGTCCGGCAACTCCATTTGAAAATCCAGCGTCATGTGGGTTTGCAAAACCCTCTCGGCCAATTAATGCTGCACCCGAACTTACTCGCGTTGCCAGTGATGCGGCCTGCATTGCCCATGGCAAATCACGCGCCTCCAATGCGCATGAAAAATAATCGAGCAAACATAGCTGAGCTTTTTGATAAACCTCATCAGAAAAATCGCCAGCACTCATGGCTTGCACGATCATGCGACCGGCGATGCTGTTTGCTCTCTTCTCTTCGATGGTTGCCATTATGGCATACTCCCAGCCATCAATGGTTAGACCCCTGCAATTGTCACGCCCGCATCTATTTTGAGGGTGACACCGGTAATGGATCGCGCATCATCAGATGCTAGAAATACCGCCGCTGCTGCAATTTCTTCTGGTGTCGCCAGACGCTTGAGCATGGTGCTCGCCGCACGATCTTTCCAGCTTTCAGCACTAATCACAGAGCTTGCTCCAGGCGTAACCACGGAGCCAGGGGCAAGTGCGTTGACCGTGATGCCATATTCACCAAGTTCTCCAGCTTGCTGCCTCGTCAATGCGTCGATGGCTCCCTTAATGGAGGTGTAAATTCCTGCATTTTTGATAGCGAACGATACTGCAATCGAAGAAAGGTTGATAATTGAGCCGCCTTTTGAAGCAATCAAATGAGGTGTCGCTGCTTGCAGGGACCAAAAAACGCCCTTCAATCCCACATCCAGCATGTGGTCCACCACATCTTCAGCCATGTCGGGCAAGGTGCCGTAATTAAAGCTAACGGCGTTATTCACTAGGATGTTTAGACCACCCTGACGCTCGGCAAAATCATCAATCGCAGCTTTCACAGCAAGCCGGTCGCTGACATCAACCGTATAAGGCGTGCCTCGGCCCTCAGGAATATTACTGGCGGCGGTTTCGACCAGCTCGCCATTATAATCAAGCAGCCCGACATTTGCGCCTTCATCAGCCATTGCTTTCGCAATCGCCTCGCCCAGACCACCGCCTGCGCCGGTAATAAACGCAGCTTTGCCCGCCAATCTGCCTGCCTGTTGTGCCATGTTTTTGAAATCTCTCGCCATTTCGGTTTGGATGATGCCGCCTGTTTTTAGCTCATCACATTTGTAATTAGGCTAGACCAGGAAAAACAATTATACAATACTAAAATATGATTGTATTATTGCTATTTGTGCGGCGCATTATTATTAGTGCACAAAGCGCTTGGGATGACGAATATTGATTTTAGCAACGTCAAATTTGTGTACTTTTATATTGCGGCCAGAGTCGAACGGCAGCCGAGCAACAGTTGAATGATAGTCGGAGTGAATGTCACTTAATCGATACGTGACGAAATCAATGGAACGAGGCAAACATGACCGCGAAAACCAAACATGATTTCCGGGTAGATCGCCCCGCGGCAACCCTACGACGTAGCGTGACCGAGAGTATCCGGCAGGCAATTGCTACCGGGCATTTCAATGCAGGTGATCGAATGCCTGAACGTGATCTATGCGATATGACGGGGGTAAGCCGCACTTTGGTGCGTGAAGCATTGCGTCAACTTGAATCGGAAGGGCTGATACATGTTATCGCCCATAAGGGGCCGGTTGTTGCGACTATTACCGCCGAGCAAGCCGCCGGAATTTATCAGGTTCGCGAAGTTCTCGAAGGGCTTGCGGCAGAACAATTTGCAATTCGCGCCAATGATGATCACCGTGCGGCTTTGCATACTGCTTTTGGCGAAGTGCAATCGGCCTATGATACTGGTGATGTGCTAATGCGGCTTTCAGCCAAGAACCGGTTTTACGATTGTTTAATCGATGGAGCAGGCAATGAGGCACTGGGGAGTTCCCTGTTTATGCTCAATTCACGGGCGATGATATTGCGCGGACGTTCCTTGCAAATGCCTGCGCGTGCCGAAAAGAGCTTGCAGGAACTGAAGGCCCTGATCGCCGCCCTTGATGAACGGGATGGAAAAAAGGCTCACAAAATGGCAGTAGCCCATGTGCGTAGCGCCGCTGAAACGGTGATGCAAAGTTATCAAACGGTAGAAGAATAAGGCCCCAAATTCCGAAGTTGATTTTGGGGCGCTTTCAACAACACTTACACTTCGACAGAAGTACCAAAAACGGCAATGCAGATACCAAGCAATGCCAGAAGGCCAAAGCCAATCATCTTCATTTCGTTTTTCGGCTGTTTGGATGCAAGGAATGCAGCAATTGCAGCCTGCAATCCGTAATAGAGCGCAAAGGCGCGTGACGCGTAGCTGATAAGCTCGAATATGTTTGCCGACCAGGTCAGCGCAAGACCTGCGCATACGAGAATTGCATAGGCATAGCGGGTCTTAATGCGGCCATTGGTGAGCTCTGAAATGATGCCACCAGCCCCTTCGGTATCGGCAATAGCAGCGCTGAATTGCGCGCTCAGTGCTGCAGCTATCAGCAAGGCAGGCAATATGGGGGCCACAACTTTCATCATATCAATGATGGCTGTTTCGCTAAAACTGAAATCATCTGTTCGAAAAATATAGGCAATCAAACCGATATAAACTACATATATGATTGAGGAAATGAACTGGGCAAATCGCATCGATGATATGCGTGTCGGCGCGTCATATTCATCGCCAAGATAACGGGATGTCTCAAACCCTTGTATCGTAATAATCAGACCAAATGCCAATGTCAGGGCAGCCCAGCCTTGTTCCGGCGCTGGGTTAAATACCAATTGTCCAGCAATTGCATATTCCCCGGCAAAATATGCCAGTCCAACAATCAATCCGGAAATAATTGCCAGTTTTAGGCTGACGGAAATCTGTTCCATGCGTTCGAGTGCAGAAAAACCTTTGAACCACCCGACGAGTAAGATGAGCAAAAATATACAAGTGGTGAGAATTTTGGCGTTGGTCGGGTCTGCCTCCGAGACCAGCCTGATGGCAAATGCGCCAAACAAATTGAGGTAATAGGCCACTGATATGATGTAGGCGAAGGCGAGTATCCAAGAGGATAAAGTTTCCAGATTGGCGAAGGCTTTGGCATTCTTTGGTTCAATGCGTGAGGCGATATTTGACCGAATAGCCGACCCAAAAAGAAAAGCCACAATGCATAAAACCAGCATCGCCAAGGGCGCATACCCGCCATAGGCCTGATTGAGGATTGGCCCAAGAATGAGAAACCCGCTGCCAATTATGGAAGCAAGTGGGGTGATTGTTGCACGCCAATAGGAGTTGTTTGCAACTCTTGGAAGAAACAGTATTCCGCCAACAATAACTGTAGAAAAGATAATCAGACTATTTTGTAACATTGGTCCACGCTACATCCCCCAGTGCAGGAATTGTAGCCCGAAAATCAAATTACCCAAGTTTCATTTCGTGCTGCTCACTTTAAAAGTGTACGCTTGTATACAAAAAAACCAACTTGTGTTAGGTGGTGCAATCATTGGTATGGCATTTCGCCAAACTCACTGAATTATAGTTTGAATTGAAAACACAACGCGTCCGGATTTCGTATCGACCGCCAAATGGCGGCAAGATTTGAACAACGCAGAAACCGGCCGAAATTTGACGAAGAATTGTCAAAACTAATCATAAGAAAGAATGAAAATGGGAATCCCTGCCGAACACTATGATGTCGTCATAATCGGAGCTGGCAATGCAGCATTCTGCGCGGCCCTTGCTGCCCAAGAGCAGGGCGTCAACATATTGATGCTAGAGTGTGCGCCAAAAGAAGAGAATGGTGGAAATTCCAGGTTTACTGCAGGGGCCATTCGCTTCGCCTATGACGGAGTGGAAGATATCAGACAGATCGCCACCGATCTAACCGATGACGAAGTGGCAATCACAGATTTTGGTACCTATACCAATGACCAGTTTTTTGATGATATGTTCAAGACTACAAGATTTAGAACCGATCCGGATCTGTGCGAAGCTCTGGTAACAAAGTCGTTCGACACTCTCAAATGGCTCAGAGATAAGGGCATAAAATTCCAACCGATATATGGCCGTCAGGCTTTCAAGGTAGATGGAAAATTCAAATTCTGGGGCGGTCTGACGCTGGAGACATGGGGCGGCGGTGAAGGTCTTGTCGACAAGCAAACCGAGATTGCACAGAAATCAGGAATTACCATCAAATATAGCGCCCGGGTTATCGGGCTTGAATATGATGGCCACGCGGTCACCGGAGTTCGTGTAAAATCGGGTGGAGAAATCTTCACTATTGGTGCCAAATCAGTAATCATCGCCAGTGGTGGTTTTCAAGCAAACACCGAATGGCGCACGCGCTATCTGGGCGCCGGTTGGGAAATGGCCAAAGTTCGCGGCAGTAAATATAACACAGGCGATGGTATCAAAATGGCGCTGGATATCGGAGCCAGTCCATTCGGCAACTGGTCCGGCTGTCACGCCGTTGGCTGGGACTATAACGCGCCCGAATTTGGTGATTTAACTGTTGGCGATAATTTCCAGAAACACTCCTATCCATTTGGCATCATGGTCAACGCAGATGGCAAACGGTTTGTGGATGAGGGCGCAGATTTCAGAAACTATACCTATGCAAAATATGGACGGGTAATTCTGGAACAACCTGACCAGTTCGCATGGCAGATTTTTGACCAGAAGGTCACGCATTTATTGCGGGACGAATACCGGATCAAGCGAGTTAGTAAGGTCAGCGCCAACACTTTAGAAGAGCTGGCAAACAAATTGGAGGGCGTTGATCCGGCAGCGTTCTTGAAGGAAATTAAAACCTATAATGCAGCCGTAAATACCGATACTCCGTTCAACCCGAATGTTAAAGATGGACGTAATGCCAATAATCTCGACATTCCAAAATCCAATTGGGCCAATACAATCGATGAGGGGCCGTTCGAGGCCTATCAAATCACCTGTGGTGTAACCTTTACCTTCGGTGGGTTGCGAATTAATTCAGCAACCGGTCAGGTTTTTGATACCGATCAACAACCGATACCTGGCCTTTATGCTGCAGGAGAACTGGTGGGCGGTATTTTCTTCTTTAACTATCCGGGCGGCACAGGATTGATGTCTGGCTCTGTATTCGGCCGACAGGCAGGCACCGCAGCAGGCATTAGTGCTGCGAAATAATTTGATATCTGGTCATGTAGACTAGGAATCTTGATGAGGTTATATTTGTTCCGAAATGGCAAACCTTCGGGATCATCAAACAGGGAGTGAAATATGACTGCGAGCGATCAGCCAGTTGAACGTGGTCGGGGCGCGGGTTCTCGTGGCAGCCAGGTTTACAGGGCGTTGCTGGAGCGAATTCGTTGTGGTGAGCTGGAGCCGGGCACACGGATGCGGGAAGAAGATGTGGCAAAATTGCTTGATGTTAGCCGCACCCCCGTTCGCGAGGCTTTAGGCCGATTACAGGCGCGTGGCTTGATTGAAAATGCAAATGGCGGCTTGGCGATAGTCAAATTAAATCGCCCGCAGGCGATGGAACTTTATGCAATGCGGGCAAACCTGGAAGGGGCGGCAGCACGATTTGCAGCAGAAAACGCCTCCGCTGGTGAAGTGGCTGGCCTAAAGCATGTATGCGGTCTTTTTTCCAATTATCAGGGGAATGCGACTGATTTTGCGAAGGTAAATAAGGTATTTCACGAGGCTATTTATGAGGCGACGCATAATCGCTATTTGATCAAAATGCTCGAAGACCTCAACGATTCGCTGGCCCTGCTTCGTGACACAACATTTTCCGTTCCCGGTCGTGCAGAAGCTGCAAAGATTGAGCATGAGAATATCTATAAGGCCATTGAAAAGGGCAATGCAGATCAGGCAGAACAGGCTGCAAGGCTGCATATTGATAATGCCCGCAATGCTCGCCTGCAGCTCTTGTTTGCCATTGACTAATTAAAATATTTGCTCCCCGGAGCAACAGAGTTTGAAGACCCACAACAAAATCAAATAAGGAAATCAGGAATGAAAATTGCG
>JAESUH010000057.1 GCA_016763155.1 Rhizobiaceae bacterium | reverse complement strand
GCTGCCGATGGCGCATTATTCGAAAAGGCAATCAGCGCTGCCTTTGAAAAGGATATCGGCGTTATATCCACACGAAATTCAGTGGAAGGCCCCAACAACGCCACCTATGCGGAACTTGCTGCAACGAAACCCACAGAAGCAGTGGACAAAGCTTATGACGCGGTTGGCCCAGATACAATTTTGAAATTTCTGTTTACCTCGGGCACTACGGGTTCTCCAAAGGCTGTCATTCAAAATCATCGGATGATTTGTTCCAACCAAGAGATGGTGGCCAATTGTTATGAATTTATGCGTGATGAACCGCCAGTGGTTGTGGATTGGGCGCCATGGAACCACACAGCCAGCGGCAATAAGGTGTTTTATATGGTGCTTTATAATGGCGGCACATTTTACCTCGATGAGGGCAATCCAAGCCCGAAAGGCATGATAGAAACAGTACGCAATTTACGTGAAATTGCGCCCACATGGTATTTCAACGTGCCAGCCGGATATGAATTGCTAATTCAGGCGATGGAAAAAGACGCGGTTCTTCGCGAAAATTTCTACAGCCGCATTAAACTCGTCATGTATGCTGGTGCGGGAATGGCGCAACATACCTGGGACCGATTGTTGGAACTAGCCGTGGAAACTCTTGGCGTACGCGTTTTGCTGGCTACGGGACTTGGCTCAACCGAAACCGCTCCATTCGCGCTGTTTTGTGCCGAAGAACAATCTGAGTCTGGCAATATTGGCGTTCCCTCCCCCGGGATAACCTTGAAACTGATTCCGACCGGCGACAAGTTGGAGGTCCGGTTAAAAGGACCAAACATTACGCCCGGTTATTGGCGTAACGAAAAACTAAGCCAAGAAGCCTTCGACGATGAAGGGTTTTATAAAATGGGCGATGCACTTCGTTATGCGGTGCCTGGAGACCCATCAAAAGGATTTCTCTTTGACGGGCGAATTGCCGAAAACTTCAAGCTGAACACTGGCACATGGGTAGCCGTTGGAACATTACGGGGAAAATTGGTGGATCAACTCGGCGGATTGGCGCGTGATTGCGTCCTGACAGGCGAGAACCAAATGGTACTGGGCGCCCTGCTCGTTCCTTTCATGCCGGCATTGCGCGCAATTGTTCCCGGCGAAGAAGAGCTGGACGATAAAGCAATTATTTCTCACCCCATAGTCAACGATGCCATACGCCAACGATTAAGCGAACATGCGAAACAGGCAACCGGCTCAGCCAGCAGGGTGATGCGGGCAATGATACTTAGCGAGCCATTGTCATTGGATAAGGGCGAAGTGACGGATAAAGGCTCTGTCAACCAACGAGCTATCCTTCGGCTGCGCGCTGATCTGGTAGAGGCAATATATAGCGATGATGACCCCCGCGTCATTCAGGCAGAGAGATAGTATGAGCGAGAACGAATGCAAATATCCGATGCTGGAGGATGAAGGCATCCGCCGTATGTTGATTGAATCGGATGCATTAAACCCGCCCAATACAATCCACATGACAGCCAAACAACAACGCGCTCAATATAATGATTTGAGCGCGCATTTTGGCAAGCCCCGCCCGCAAAGCGTTCGTGTAAGCGATCATAAAATTGCCGGTGATAATCACCAGATCCCAATCCGCATTTATTCGCCGGATACCAAAGAGCAGACGCCGGTGGTGTTTTATATTCACGGCGGAGGATTTGTGGTCGGAGATCTGGAAAGCCACGACGATATTTGCGGAGAAATCTGTGAGCGCGCCAATGTTACTGTGTTTGGCGTTGAATACAGACTTGCACCGGAACACAAATATCCGGCAGCATATGACGATTGCAAATCTGTACTGAATGCAATTGATGGATTTGCTGCAGACTTCAATTTCGATAGCGATCGTTTGGTGCTGGCTGGAGATAGTGCCGGAGGCAATCTTGCCGCCGCACTTTGCCTATATGCACGCGATACGAATGGCCCGGCAATCAAGGGGCAAGTCCTAGTCTATGCGGGACTTGGTGGCGACACATCCAAGGGGTCGTATATTTCCCGAGGGGGAAAAGCAGCGCTTACTGCCAAAGATATTGATTTCAAAAAAACACTGTTCATCGGTGATGTCGGCGTGCCGGGTTATACTGACAAATATGCGTTTCCTCTGTTGGAGACCGATTTTTCCGGACTGCCGCCGGCATTTCTCTCGCCTGCCCATTTTGATCCGCTCTGTGACGATAGCGAACAATACGCATCTTTATTGCGAAGCGCTGGTATTCCGGCAAAGGTTCGAGAGGAAAAACTACTGGTACACGCATTCCTGCGCGGACGGCATATGAGCAAAGCTGCGGGTGCAGCTTTCAGTGCAATTATTGAGGCAATTAAAAGTCTAGCCTATCAGGGATCATTGCCGAAATAGTTCGTTGAACTTGCCAATATGTAACACTACTTGACAACTTCGACTTAAATGTCTTGCGTCCTGTCTGTAACCCTACGTCTGGACCTCTCAATATGAAACAGCATTACAACGCTTGCCGCTTCAGGTTCTTGATCCTGAATTGCCTCCAGTATCATCGTATGCTCGTTTAATACATGAAGGATGCGCTCACGTGATCCGGTTCGGGTGAGGCTTAGAGACACATCCATAAATCCGGTTATTGAGGTGTGTATTGGTCTCAGGACCTGAAGGAAAAAATCATTGCCAGTGGCCGCTGCAATCGCTTCATGGAAAGCCACATCGTTCTGGGTGGTGATGTGCCCGGTTGCAACATCCTTCTCCAGTTTGGCGTGCGCTTCCTTGATCTTATCGAGTTGAGTTTGCGTCCTGCGCTCGGCTGCAAGCTTTGCTGCTGCGGCCTCAAGCGGCATTCTCACCTCTAAACAGCGTAAAAAACCAGCTAAATCAGCAGAATTTCCAAATTCTGTAATTCGTTCCGCTGGTCGGCGCTGAACATAAGTTCCGCTACCCTGACGCGCTTGAATGAGCCCGTCAGCGCGCAATTGTGAAAGCGCGCCGCGCACCACAGGGCGCGATACTGCAAACATGCTACAAATTTCTTTTTCTGAAGGAAGCCGATCCCCTTCGGCTAGCGAGCCGGAAACAATCTGGTCCAGTATCTGCCCATAAAGTTGATCGCTCAATAACTGGCGACTACCCCTGATCAGCACAAGGCTTGAGCCGTTTTCCGGTCCAATCCTGGAAGTCGTTTTTGGTTTATCAGCCATCGGTTCCCGCAGCATGTTTTTCAAACAACATTTGATACCATCTACCATACTATATCACAATTTGTCATTTATGTTGACGAATTAGATAATTAGCCCTAACAATTTAACCAAGGCGTGTTCTCTGCCTTTGCGCCCCGATTAATTTGGTATTGGCATGAGAAACTTTTTAAACTGGGAGGAAATCTTATGAGAAAACTATTCAAGGTTCTTTTGGCAACGGCTCCGCTGTTGCTTGGCGGCAATTTTTCAGCACAGGCTGCGGATGAATTTGTACGCATTGCATCTGGCCCATCAGGCGGAAGCTGGTACCCTCTTAGCGCCAAAATGGCGGAAATTTTCGACAAAATCGATGGTATTTCCGTTTCAAGCGGCCCGGGTGGCGGCGTTGGCAATGTACTCGACACCAACAAAAAAGAAGCCGAATTGGGTTGGACATATGGCCACACCTCATATGACGCTTTTAAGGGTCAAGGACCGACATTCGAAGGCAAGCCAAATCCAAATATCCGTCATTTGGCCACTTTCTATCCTGCCGCTCTGCAAACAGTAGTGCCGAAGGATTCAGACATTAAAACCTATAGCGATCTGAAAACGAAAAACATCAGCCCGGGCAAATTGAAATGGTCCGGTTATGCAGCAGCTCAGCTTATCTTTGATAAGTATGGCTTCAGCGTTGCTGATGTGAAGAAGAGCGGCGGAACAGTCCACCATGTGGGTTACACAGATTCTGTATCCCTGATGAAAGATGGGCACTTCGAAGCTTTCACTGCTTTGACCAGCTTCCCGCAGGCTTCTTTTCTTGATCTGGAATTCAGCCCCGGCATTCGCTTCATCGGTGTGGATGATGCGATCCTGAAAGGGATTATGTCTGACAATCCTGGTTACATCAAAATTGACATAACCAAAGATCACTACAAAAGCCTTGAGAAACCAATTTCAACGCTTGGTGCTGTGACCATCATGGTTACTCATAAGGATGTCTCCGAAGAAACCATTTACAAAATTACTAAAGCATTGTGGGAAAACCACGGCGATTTGGTGAAAGTAAAAGGCGTTTGGAAAAGCGTATCCCTTGAAAATGCGCTTCTGGGTGCTGCCCTGCCTGTGCATCCTGGTGCCAAAAAATATTATGATGAGAACGGCGTTAAGTAAGACGATTCACTTGTCACAATGAATTGGTGGCGCAGCAATTTATGTGTTGCGCCACTCTCTATTCTACCAAATAATCCAAGACATCTTTGAGTTGAGCGCTGCAAAAGCACTCGCTAAGGTGCAGTTACAAGGTCATGACGACCTTTTGAGGGGCGGAATGAACAGCAAATCCACGACAGAACCGGACAAACTCGTTTACCACGAAGAACGCGAGTTTACCGTACTTGAAACAGCGTTGATGGATAGAACCTACGGGTTTATCAAATGGGTTGCGTTGATCATTGCTACCCTAGCTATCGCGCTAGCAATGTTTCACCTGTTTGTTGCCGTGTTTGGCACTCCAGAATCCCGTTCCTTTCGTTCCACCCATTTAACCGTAATGATGGTCATTGCCCTTTTGGTGTTTCCAACAGGTCGAAAGAGCTGGAAAGTTAAACCGGAGACCCCCCTTCAATGGGCAGCCTTTGGTCTGGATTTCGTTCTGATTTGTGTCGTCCTGGGTGTACAGATTTTCACCATGTGGGATATCGATGCCTTCGCTATGAAAGAAGGCGAAGTGATGGAGGTCGACCTTTGGGTTGGCTCTGCTCTCATCTTGATGGTGTTGGAAACAACGCGGCGCACCGTTGGACTGCCCATGGTGTTGGTCACCCTGTTTTTTGTTTTACACGCCCTATACGCTCCCGTTTTTCCTGGCTTTATGTATGGGCCACCAACGTCGTTCACCAAATATATCGATATCGTGTTTATCCGCTCCGAGGGGGTGTTTGGCATCCCCATATCGGTGGCCGCGACCTATATCGTATTGTTCATTATCTTTGGAGCCATATTGATTAGAACCGGTGCCGGACGGATGTTTATCGATCTTTCCATCGCCCTCACCGGCCACCGCACTGGTGGACCAGCCAAAGCTTCTGTTGTGGCGAGTGCTTTTCTTGGAACTGTATCTGGTTCAGCAGTTGCCAATGTGGTGACCACCGGCTCCTTCACCATTCCGCTGATGAAAAAGCTAGGCTACCGTGCAAAATTTGCAGCAGCCGTTGAAGCCTGCGCCTCATCTGGCGGGCAGATCACGCCACCAATCATGGGTGCTGCCGCTTTTGTTATCGCTGAATTCATGCGTGTGAGTTATTTTGCCGTCATCACCGCTGCCATCCTGCCGACGGTACTCTACTTTGCCACCATCTATTTCATGGTGGATATTGAAGCCGATAAGGAAGGCATCAAAAAGCTTGATAAACGCACCTTGCCGAAAGTAAGAGACGTATTGAAAAAGGGCTGGCATCAATTGCTGGTTCTGGCGGTTTTGGTTGGATTACTGGCCTATGGCTACTCGCCGATGTTATCCGCATTCTGGGCCATCGTGACCCTGATATTGCTAAGTTTTCGTGAGAAAACCACACGGATCAGCCCGGTTGATCTATTTGCGGCAATGGAATCTGGCGTTCGTGCAGCCATGCCGGTGACAATTGCATGTGCGTGTGCCGGCATTATCATTGGCTCGATTTTTGTCTCTGGTCTGGGACTAAAATTCACCAATATCGTGATCACCATGGCCGATGGCAATCTGTTTATACTGCTTTGCCTGACCGGCGTTGCTGCAATTATTTTAGGCATGGGAATGACGACCACTGCGGTTTATATCACTGTTGCAGCACTCATCGTCCCTGCCCTGATCGAGCTAGATGTGGTGCCTATGTCTGCCCATTTATTTGCCTTCTATTTTGG
Organism: Rhizobiaceae bacterium; assembly: GCA_016763155.1. Classification (GTDB taxonomy): domain Bacteria; phylum Pseudomonadota; class Alphaproteobacteria; order Rhizobiales; family Rhizobiaceae. Next base: position 2,912 of record JAESUH010000057.1, on the reverse strand, counting down.
CGTGGTTTCAACCATCACCCCGCCTGTTGCTTTGGCGTCCTTTGCAGCGGCGGCCATTGCCGGGACCTCTCCCATGGCAACGGCGGTTGAATCAGCACGCATCGGCATTGCCAAATACCTTGTCCCCTTCATCTTTGTATATTCTCCGGCATTGTTGTTCGAAGGTCCGTTATGGCTCACCGTCGTTTCCACCGGATCTGCAATTGTTGGATTGTGGGGATTATCTGTATTTCTGGAGGGTTGGTACAGAGGGCCACTTTCGATATTCCTGCGACTGGGAATTGGCGTGTTGTCCATCATGGCAATGCTACCTCCCCTAATTGCCCAAATTGATGGCATACCGAGTTACGTTCTACCTATTGTTGGGTTTATAGGCATATTGGTGTTCGCTTATTCACGTACACGACCACAAGGCCCCGGAATGCCTGAAGGAGCTGCGTCATGAAACTGAATGATTTTTTCCTAGGACGCCCAATATATTGGGCGCTCACCGCGGCAGTTATTGCAATTTCAGCATATCTGGGCATCAACGAAATGCATGTGCGCAATTTTGAAACCTTCCAGTTTATCCTGCTCGGTCTTGCCGTTATTGTGGTTGGCGTGATCATCAAGAGCTACAAGCCCGGTGAGCGCATTACCCGCGAGCCGCTCGATCCTGACAGTGATAAATAAAGGCCATTTCATGAATTCCGACATTATAATTAAGCCGGAGATACTCACTGGTTTTCTGACAGATATTTTCAGCTCTGCTGGATGCTCTGCCATGGAAGCTGCCAGAATAAGTTCTAATCTGGTGGAGGCTAATTTAACCGGCCATGACAGCCACGGGGTAATCCGCACACCGCGCTATCTGGTCTGGTTGAAAGAGGGAAAACTAACAGCTGATCAGGACGTTTCCATCGTTAGCGAAAATGGGCCATTGCTCATCCTTGATGGTAATTTTGGGTTTGGCCAAACAGTTGGCCCGCAAGCGGTAAAGCTTGGCATTGAAAGTGCTGCCAAGCATGGGATTTCCATTGTAGCGCTCCGACATGCGGGACATTTAGGCCCATTGGTGCATTTGCTGAAACTGCTGCGGCAGCGGGGCAGGTATCGGTGCATTTTGTCAATGTGGCGGGAAGTGTTTTGGTTGCCCCTTATGGGGGAACACAGCGACGGCTTTCAACCGCACCAATTGCTGTTGGCGTACCATCTGAAAAAGGCGCGCCTGTCATTTTGGATTTTGCAACTTCATTGGTGGCTGAAGGCAAAGTTTTGATTGCGGCAAAGGGTGGTAAACCACTGCCCGATAAAGCACTGATTGGACCCGATGGCAAATATTCCTGCGATCCTGTGCTGCTTTACGGGGAAGCTGATGCAGCAATTACCCCTGATCAGCGGGTCGGTGAAGGCGCAATAACTACCATGGGTGACCACAAGGGGTCAGGCTTGGCGTTGATCTGTGAATTACTCGCTGGAGCATTGACCGGCTCGGGTGCCACTGGCCCCGATTACAGCCGGGTCTATAATGGTATGTTGTCAATCTACATGTCCGTTGACCATTTTGATACCAATGGCACCTATGCCGATGAGATCAAACGCTATGTGGACTATTTCAAAAGTGCCTCTCCCATTGTAAAAGGTGGCGAGGTACTTGTGCCTGGGGAACCAGAAATGCGGAGACGTGAAGAGCGCAACCGCAATGGTATCTCCCTTTCTGCAGATGCATGGCAGGCAATTGTTGATGCTGCCAAAACAGTAAATATTGATGCTCCCACAAAGTTGATGTCCTAACGGATATTTTCGTGAATTTTTGAATGAAAGAAAAAAATATGGCCAGTTCGTCCACGTCTGAATTTCAACCCCGCACAGGTGGGCATGTACTGGCCGACCAGTTAAAAATTCTCGGTGTAGATACTATCTTTTGTGTGCCAGGCGAAAGCTATTTGGGCCTTCTCGATGGGTTATACGACCATGAGAACTCCGTTAGAATTATTACCTGCCGTCATGAATCCGGCGCTTCAAACATGGCCGATGCCTATGGCAAAATGACAGGAAAACCGGGCATCGTTGCCGTTACTCGCGGACCAGGTGCAACGAACGCTTCAAACGGTGTTCACACTGCTTTTCAGGATTCCACCCCGATGATCTTGCTGATCGGTCAGGTCGGACGCTCCATGATGGACCGTGAAGCATTTCAGGAAATGGATTACCGCCGTATGTTTGGCCAGATGGCCAAATGGGTGGCTCAAATTGACGACGCAAAACGCATCCCAGAATATATCAACAGGGCATGGAATGTGGCCCTTTCCGGTCGACCCGGCCCTGTGGTTTTGGCACTGCCTGAAGATATGTTGACGGAAGTGGTGGAAGTGGCAGATCTTCGTCCGACCCCCGTGGCGACAAGTGCACCGACACCATCTGCTATTTCAAAGCTTGGCGAAATGATGCAGCAGGCTAAGAAGCCGCTCATGATTGTTGGTGGACCGGGTTGGTCTGCAGATATAGCCAAACAGGCATTGGCATTTGCAGAGCGCACAGGGCTACCCGTATCCACATCGCTTCGCTGTCAAGATTATGTTGATAATAACAGTGAGAATTACGTGGGCGTTATTGGCATTGCGCCAGTGCCTAATTTACGCAAACGTATCCAAGAAGAAGCAGACCTGCTTATTGTCGTGGGTGCTCGGATGGGCGAAATGACCACACAGGGTTATGAGCTTTTAAATATTCCAAACCCACAAATGAATTTTGTGCATGTGAATCCCGGACCAGAAGAGCTCGGCCATGTCTATGCGCCGGATCTGGCAATTGCCTCTACTTCTGTTGGCTTCTTTGAAGCCACGAAAAACATTGAAGATGGCGATGGCAAAGAACGCTGGGCTGATTGGCGACAGGCTCAACGGGCAGATTATAAGGCATATCTGGTGCCT
>JAESUH010000056.1 GCA_016763155.1 Rhizobiaceae bacterium | reverse complement strand
TGCCAATTTTCGCTATCGCTACTGAATTCTATCTTTTCGACCGGCACGCCTGCGCCAGACCAGGCACGGCCGGTAACTTCTACAGGCCCCGCATCCACCAAGCGTCGTCTTGAATACCAATCCGGCACACCCGGCGGCGTCATCAGTGATTTAACGCGGATATCTGTAATTCTCACACCCTCATCTTCCGGCAACTGGCGGTAACGATAAGTGCCCACCTGCTGATAACCGGTGAATGCTTCGTCCAGCGCTTCAATCCGGTTCAACCATTTAACGCTCGCCATGCCGTACCAACCCGGCACAATCAATCGAAGAGGAAAACCATGCTGGGGTAAAAGCGGCATGCCATTCATGGAATGGCAAAGTAAAATATCACGATTGGCAATTTGTTTGAGCGTTAAAGAGCGCCCGAAATTATGTTCCACCGCATGGTCAAATCCCCGGTCAGCACCCAGGAATGATATCTCGACCACATCATCCCCAATCCCCGCCTCTTCCAACAAATCTACCAAGGGCGTGCCGCTCCATTCGGCAGTTCCCACTGCGCCATAAAACCAGGGCATGCTCTGACTGCGTTTTTCATGGGTGGCGCGGCCATTGCCAGCACATTCCATGGTGACTGGAATGGTAACGCTATCCCGCTTTTTGATTTCATCCATCGAAAGCGTCATCGGATTTTTGAAATTGCCTTCAAGTGACAAATTCCATTGGTCACCATCAGCAAAAGGCACATCAAAATGCGTCAACAGATAATGCATACCCATCGGGGTTACATCATGGCATAACATTTCCAGTGCAAGCCCGGAATTTCTGTTCGAAAGCCCCACATCATAGGCGTTGAAGTTTTCACTCGCATAGCCTCGCGCTTGATATTCCTCGAATGGATTAATTTTCTTGCCCATACCAGACCTTTCAGCAATGCGTATTATTGACCTTCCGGTCGGTTTATGTAATGAAGCGATATCACAAGGGCCAAATCATGGCAAGAACCATCGCCGAAGACCACGACCAAAAGCGTGACGCGATTTTAAAAACCGCCGCGAAAAGTTTTGCCAACACCGGTTTCGATCGCGCCTCAATGAGCAGCATTGCCAGCCAATGCGGCATTTCAAAAGCCTCTATCTATCACTATTTCGCCAGCAAGGACGAATTACTGTTTGAAGTGCTGGACCAGCACATGCAAAATTTAGTGCAAAAACTAAGCAAGATCAAACAATTAGATCACTCACCAGAAGACTATTTCTATGAAATTATCCTCGCATTCCTAACCGTGTATTCCGATGCTGAAGATCAGCACCGAACCCAGATTATTGCTGAAAACGAGCTCTCAAAACCAAAGCTGGAAATATTATTAAAACGCCAACGGCAGGTAGTGAACATGGTCAGTGAAGCCATAATCGCCATTCGCCCGGATAGATTTCGCAAGGATAATGAACTGCACGCCATCACCATGTCCTTGTTTGGAGCGATGAACTGGTATTATATGTGGAATGGCCGTGCCAGCAGGCAATCGCGTATGGACTATGCCAGAACTGCCTGTGATTTATTTTTAAATGGCATTACGCATTATTAGTATATTACAAACCGCCCGGTCGGTTTATTTTTGAAAGAGAATTATTATGGCACTAAGAGTTGGAATTGTCGGTTACGGCTTTGCAGGAAAAGTATTTCATGCCCCTTTGTTAAAACCTGCAGGCGTTGAACTGGCCGCAATTTCCTCTTCAGACCCTACCAAGGTGCACGCAGATTTTCCTGATTTGAAAGTTCATGCAAACATTCAAGAGCTTTGCGCAGACACCAATATCGACCTGGTGGTTCTTGCCAGCCCAGCATCCTTTCATGCCGAACAAGCTCTTGAGGTGTTAGCTGCAGGCAAACATGTGGTGGTAGACAAACCCTTTGCCGCAAGCGTTGACGAAGTGGATGCGATCATTGCCGCTGCAAAAAAAGCCGGAAGGATTGTCACTTGCTTTCAAAATCGCCGCTGGGACAGCGATTTTCTTACCCTGCGCCAGCTCATTGAAAGTGGTGAACTGGGCGAGATAAACTCCTACCGTGCCCATTTTGAATTCAGCCGCCCCAATGTGGGTAGCGTGTGGCAGGAAACCGCTACTCCCGCTGTCGGCATCCACTATGACCTTGGTCACCATTTGATCGATCAAATGCTGGTCCTGTTCGGTCTGCCAGACTGGATTGAGGGCGACATCCTAACCCAGCGCGAGAACAGTCAAATCAAGGACGTATTTCACGCCCGCATGGCAAAGGGAAACACACGCATCGATCTGTTTGCTGCTTATTACGTGCCAGACAGCACCACCCGCTACGCCATTCACGGCACCAAAGCCTCTTACATGAAATCTTTCATGGATTGCCAGGAAGACCAGTTGATTGCGGGCCTCACGGCCGCCGATGACACTTACGGAAAAGAGCCGCAGGAACGCTGGGCAACTGTGACCACCCATGATGATGACAACCCGGCCACCCGCCAGGTTCCAAGCATTCCCGGCTCCTATCACCAATTTTACATTGAGCTACAAAAGGCCATCACCAATGGCACCCCCGTACCGGTTCCCGTAGAAGAAACCCGCAACACATTACGTGTGATCGAAGCCATGATGGAATCAAGCCAAAAAGGCACCCGGGTGTATTTTTAGACGTGCCAACTTTACATAGTTAAAATTGGCACGTAGCGGTATACACGGCGCTGAAATTGCTTTTTTGCAGTGAAAGTGGCCGTATTCGGCCGTGAACCAAGCAAAATCGCAAAAAACCGACCGGATATGCTGGACATATAGGATTCCACATATAAATATGGAATTCTGAGGAATCACTTTCACACTCATAACAAAGCTCAACCAAATGAACGTTCCTGATACTTCCAAAACGGCCTCAAAGTCGGCTTTTGATAGCAAGGTTGTAACTAATAAAGACTACGAAGTTACGGTAAAGTTTGCCAATACCGCATTGGAACTAGCCAATACACACAGCATACCCCCCGTGCCAAAAGCTTATGAGGTATGGTATACTTATGCATCTGGAACTGATCTTAAAGTAAAAACCGAAATAGACAAACTTATCAATGGAGAATCATCCTTTGGTCCATATGATATAGAACTGATTCACAGCGAATTTCTTTCTTCACTTACTAAGGGAAATAATTCCGGCGGCGAGACAAGTGTAAAACTTGAAAAGCAAATGGTTGGTATTTTGGACCTGATGCAGTCTCACATTAAATCCGGAGAAGATTACTCCGGAACTCTCAATCAGACTATGGGTGAACTTTCAGACGCAGAAAACCCTAATCAAGTTAAGAAGATCATTGAATTTCTCATTGCCGAAAATACAAAAATGCGGGACAGAACCTCGGACTTGGCGACCAACCTGAAACGCTCGAAAAAACAAATTCAAACCATGCAAACCAAGTTGAAAAAAGCGCAAGAAAACGAAATGCGCGATTCCTTGACTAATATTTCAAACCGCCGCTGGTTTGAGCAAAGCCTGGTTAAAGAAATTGCCGTAGCCAGAGAAAAAAAGACGCCTATGTGCCTGGCATTGATTGACATCGATCACTTCAAAAGGGTGAACGACACCTATGGTCATGTTATTGGCGATCAGGTTCTGAAATTCTTTGGTTCGCTACTGAAAAAAAGCGTAAAAGGGGGCGATATTGTTGCCCGTTATGGCGGAGAAGAATTCGCCGCTATCCTGCCTAATACAGAAGTCGCCAATGCAAAAGTTCTGATTGAAAACATTCGCACCCAGCTTGAGAGCGCCAAGCTCTCTCTCTCCAGAAGCCGCCAATCTATTGGAACTGTCACTGCATCTTTTGGAGTTACTCAGTTGCGCGACAACGACATTCCTGAAACTTTTGTCAAACGCGCCGACAAAAGACTTTATGAAGCTAAAAACAGAGGTAGAAACCGCACTGTTGGCGATAACGACAGGTAATATCTGTACTTAGGGTGCCAGCAGTGGTTGAGCCAAACCATCAGGCAAAAACAATATCTGTCCAAATGAGCATGACAAGGTTTCATTAACCACCCTTAAAAATGCCTGATTAACCGTTCACCCCTAGAATGGCCTCATGACATTAGACATCCACAGCCATCACGATACTCCCATAGATCCTGCACGCCGCCGGATAGTCTTTACCGGCTCCATGTTTTTGCTGGCAGGTACGGCTCTGTTGCAGGGATGTGCCCGCGGCAGCTCCAGCCATGGTGTCGGTGGTCAGGGAAATAAACGGCGTCAGATTCCCAAGGAAACGCCCACTCCGCTCCGTTTTGACGTTGCCGATGGCTTTAGAAAACTCAACGCCATTCGCCGCAGTCATTATTTGCCCGAGTTTAACCAAGACCGGCGCTTGCAAAAGGCAGCTCAGGACTACGCTAACCTAATGGGATCGCGGGGTCTCTACGGCCATGAAATCGGACCAGGAACAGACTTTAAAAGTCGCATCTTCGCCGTTGGATACAACAATTCATCAGGCGAGAACATCGGCGTCGGCTACGGTTCGGTTGATGCCGCGCTGGAAGGTTGGCTGGGTTCACGCGGCCACCGGAAAAACATGATGAAACGCGGTTACACCCTTGCTGGTCTGGCTTATGGTTTCAACACTTCGGGCAGAAATCCCCGCTTCACCCATTATTGGGTGCTGATTATGGGTAAAGCCGACAAGGCTTATATGTAGCCCAAAGCCTGCCAAAATACCCGCTCCAAAATTCATGAAAACCTTTGGCCACGGCATTTTCTCGTAATAAATAATTTACCAACTCATTTTGCGAAATCTTAAAGTTGATATCGTAGTATTTGTTGATCGAGCGGGAAAATATACCTGATGCATGATGCAAACTCGGCCAGACAATGTCTGGAATATCTATCTGAATAATCATAACCGGAAATCAATTTCGGGATCATAATAAAAGACTGCGTATTGACGAGGGACACTCAATCATGGCTAAGAAAATAGACGCTAAGGCGAAAGACGCTGAAAAGGGTAAATCTGGCAAAGGTGCCATGATAATGGGAATACTGGGCATTGTCTGCTCGGTACTCAGCCTCGTTGCAATAGTGGTTTTATTCGCTGGCATTTACAATCTTGGCGTTATTGATCTCACTCACACCCTTGAAAAATTTGCAGCACCAGCCTTATTGGTTCTTATTCTGGCAAGCGCACTTGGCCCATTTGCGAAATCAAAATCCCAAGCCGCCGCCCGTGCCGCCGCTGTGGCTGAAACGGAAGAGTTAAAAAATATTCTTGAACAAAAAATTGCAGCGGTTGAAGGCAAGGTAGAAACCTATCTCGGCGAAAATTACAATTCGCTTAGGTTGGAAAACGACACCATGAAGGAGCGGTTCGAGAAAATTGAAGCTGCTGAGCGCAAAAAGACTGACGAAGAGCGCGAACGCATCAATGACGAGCTTGAAGAATTGCGAGCAAAAAACATCGAATTGCAGGAACAACTGAATAAGAACGCGCAATTGATAAACGAACATACAATGGCTGCTGAGCAACTCAGCGCTGCCTAGCAATATTGGTGCCGGATGAACTTCAGGGGCAAACCCTAACTGTAATCCGGCATCAGTTTACTAAACAGCCCAACCAGAAATGCTGTACTCAAACCAAAATTGAGTAGCCCGGTCACCGCCGCCATAGCCGCGTAAATTCTAAACCCATCGCCAGCAGTAACGTCGCCATACCCAACAGTCGTATAAGTCACCAGCGAAAAATAGATTGCATCGGCCAATTCAGTGAACACCCCAAGATACATAAATGAACTGGCCCATATCCATACCTGAATTGTATGGGCAAGCACCACCATGCCAAAAGCCAAGCCAAACATAATACCCCAGCGCAAGCTGTTACGGTGCTTTTGCGTGAGATCGTTGAGACGTTTCACCAAGTCGACTGACCAGACCAAAATCACCAGATGAACCAGTGAGCATGTGCCCAGCACCACACTGCCCCAAAATATCTGCATTAAATATGTCATAGGTTCTACTATCTGCCTTGGTTAGGAAATTCTATCAAAAAATTGCAAAATTTGTTTGCGCGATTGGACTCTGCGCCAATTATAAGCAACAATAAAATGGATCAATATCTGGACATTACGCCACATGTTAATGATATTTTTACAACCTTAAAAAGGTGCTTGATATTCGGGGAAACAAAATTTAGACCTAAGCAACGATCTGCCACTCCAAGAGTGTCTGGCAGATTTTTATAACCGGGAGAACTACCATGAAATCTATGAATCTATTGAAAAGTGCAGCCATCGGGCTGGCACTTAGCGCGTTGGGAGTGGCTGGAGCAGCCGCTGCTGAATTTGAATTTAAAATGCATCACCTGCTTTCAGGAAAATCGCCAGCACATACAAAAATGCTGACACCTTGGGCAGAGCAAGTTGCCAAAAATTCTGGTGGCCGCGTCCACATCGAAATCTATCCATCCATGACACTTGGTGGCAAACCACCAGAACTCGTTCAACAAGCCCGTGACGGCGTGGTTGATCTGATCTGGACCGTGAATGGCTATACACCTGGCCTTTTCCCGCGCACCGAAGTTTTTGAGCTGCCAACAGTCTATACAGGCAACATTACCGCAACAAACCTTGCCATGTATGACATGTTCGAAGATACGCTTCGTCAGGAATATAAAGGCCTGGAAGTCATGTTCCTTCACGTACATGCTGGACAAGCCATCCACATGCGCGAAAAAGAAGTGCGCAAGCCTTCTGATTTGAAAGGCATGATCCTGCGTATTCCAAGCCGTACCGGTGTTATGGTGATTGAAGCCCTTGGTGCCATTCCAAAAGGAATGCCAGTTCCAGCGCTTCCAGAAGCGCTTCAAAAAGGCACTGTCGATGGTGCATTGATCCCATGGGAAATCATCCCGCCGTTGGGCATCCACAAAAACACCAAATTCCAGATCGAAGGCTTTAATAAAACCCGTCTTGGCACCACTACTTTCCAGGTGTCCATGAACAAGGGCCGTTGGGACGCTTTGCCGGACGACATCAAGAAGGCATTCAAAGACGCATCTACTCCTGCTTGGTTGGAAACAATTGGCAAATTGTGGCGTGCTGGCGATGAGCATGGCATTAAAGTTGCCGTTGATTCAGGTAACACCCACATCACACTTACCAAAGAAGAAACAGCAGCTTTCGACAAAGCACTGGAGCCAGTGGTTCAGCGTTGGGTTGAAGATGTTTCATCTAAAGGTGTTGACGGAGCTGGCCTTGTTAAGCGCGCTCGCGAACTCATCGCCAAACACTCAAAGATGTAATCTAGATAGCGATGTCAGATACAAACAACACAAAACGGGCGAAGTCATTTGGCTTCGCCCGTTCTATCATTGAAGGTTGGGCAATGCTTGGCGGCATCCTGCTTTTGGCGGTTGTTGCCATGAACGTTTATTCCGTTATTGGCACCGTGGTTTGGAAACCCTTTGCGGGCGACTTCGAGATGACACAAGTGGGACTTGCAATCGCAGTATTTGCATTTCTGCCTTATTGTCAGCTAACTCGCTCAAATGTCACGGCGGATATTTTTACGGCCCGCGCGCCTGACCGTCTGGTTGCAGTATTCACATTCGTTGCGGCACTGGTTGCACTGGCTTTCAGCCTGCTTCTGGCATGGCGCATGTATTATGGAATGCTCGATCAAAAAGAGTATGAGTACACCACAATTGTACTGCGCTTTCCCCATTGGATCGCCTATATCCCAATCCTGTTTTCACTGTTCTTATTAAGCATTGCGGCTTTCATTACAGGCACTGAAACTTTCTCCGAAATTAGAAAAGCAAATAATAATGGCTGACGCCCTATTAATCGGCTTCGCTGGTCTGGCAGCTTTGATTGCGCTGATCGCACTCAGAATGCCAATCGCTTATGCCATGATACTTGTGGGAGGGATCGGAGTATCCCTGCTTAACGGTCCATCAATTTTCATGAGCCAGTTGAAGACACTGGCCTATGGTCAATTCTCAATTTATAGCCTGTCCGTTCTGCCAATGTTTGTGCTGATGGGGGCCTTAGCAACCAAGGCTGGCCTAAGTCGGGATATGTTCCGCGCGGCCAATGCGTGGCTTGGCTGGATGCGCGGTGGCACGGCCATGGCGGCAATTGCAGCGTGTGCAGGCTTTGGCGCCGTATGTGGTTCATCACTGGCCACTGCCTCCACCATGGGTAAAGTGGCACTACCTGAACTGAAGCGCCTCAATTATTCCGGTGCACTGGCAACGGGTACCTTAGCAGCTGGCGGCGTATTGGGCATCCTCATTCCGCCTTCCGTAGTGTTGATCATCTATTCCATCATTGTAGAAGCCGATATCGTCTCCATGTTCATGGCAGCGTTTATTCCAGGTTTTCTGGCAGTATTCATGTTCATCCTGACCATTGCAATTTACGTTAGAGTCTTCCCGAAATCCGGCCCTGCCGGATCCACACCAGATCGCACTGAATTCGTCGCAGCCACCATTGGCGCTATTCCGGTAATGAGTATTTTCGCCATCGTTATCGGTGGCATTTATGCAGGCTTTTTTGATCCCACGCCGGCGGCTGCCATTGGGGTATTTCTGGTTTGGGTATTTGGCACATTTCGTAAAAAACTTGGCCTGAAAGAACTTGCAGATTCCTTACGTGATACTGCAAAAACTGCTGGCATGATTTACCTGATCCTGCTCGGTGCGGAAATGTTAAAAATCTTCATGTCTCGCGCAGGCGTGCCCCAAGCCATGGCTGAATGGATGGTCAATTCCGGCCTCGCCCCGATGACAGTCCTGGTTTTATTGCTGCTCTCATTGATCCTGCTTGGTTGTGTAATGGATTCCCTTTCCATGATCTTGCTGGCCATTCCATTTTTCTGGCCGGTACTCGTAGATATGAATGGTGGCCTTGCCCAAGTCGCAGATGGTTCTGGCTTCGGCATGAGCACTGACGATCTCAAAGTATGGTTTGGAATTCTCGCGCTCATTGTAGTCGAACTGGGGCTTATCACGCCACCAGTAGGTCTCAATGTGTTCGTGATTTCAGCCCTCTCCAAGGATGTCCCCATGAGCGAAACATTTAAGGGCGTAATGCCGTTTTTTGCAGCAGAAATGGTTCGCATCGCAATCCTGATTGCATTTCCTGCAATCACTCTGTGGCTACCTCACTTATTGGCCGGTTGACGAATATGAAAAATGATAAAAGCATAACAGCGGGCGGCGCAATTTTCGCCCGTCTAAAAGCCTTGGGCATCGACTACGTGTTTGCAAATTCAGGCACTGATTTCCCGCCGATCATCGAGGGCCTGGCAGAAGCCAAAGCCAAAGATATCGACCTGCCGAATGCGCTTGTAATCCCTCACGAGCACGCAGCCCTTGGCATGGCACACGGGTATTATCTGCTAACCGGCAAAGCACAAGCCGTAATGCTGCATACCAATGTTGGCCTTTCAAACGGAGCCACGGGTGCCATTAACGCAGCCTGCGAACACATACCTATGTTGCTAATGTCCGGGCGAACACCTGTGATGGAAGGCGACCGCTTTGGCGCAAGAACTGTGCCTATCGGTTGGGGACAGGAGATGCGCGATCAGGCCGCATTGGTTCGCGAAGCTTCAAAATGGGAATATGAACTGAAATTCCCCGAGCAGATATCCCAACTGCTGGACCGCGCTTACACCATATCAAATTCCACTCCGAAGGGCCCGGTATATCTATCCCTGCCCCGCGAAACCTTATGCGAAAAAATTTCAGCCGAAGGTTTGAGCGACCCAATTTCCATGGCTCCTGTACGAGGAGCTCCCGACCCGGAAGCAATAATGCAAGCCGCAAAATTGCTCGCCAATGCTAAGAACCCGCTCATCATTGCCCAGCGTGGAGCCGGTGATGAAGCAAGCTTTGAGGCGTTTTCAAATTGGGTAGAAAAATGGGGCATTGCCGTTTGCTCCTGGTGGGCAACCCATCTTGCCATAGCCACAAACCACCCCTGCCATGTGGGTACAGATCCTGGCAAATGGATGGCGAAAGCCGATGTGGTTCTGGTGCTTGATAGCCTTGCACCATGGTGGCCAGATATGCACAAGCTTGCAGATGGTGCAAAGGTCATTCACATGGGGCCGGACCCACTATTCAGCCGTTACCCCGTACGTAATTTCCAGTCGGATATTTCGATTGCCGGCGAAAACTCCCTGACTATTCCAGCGCTCATTACCGCAATGGAAAACCTGGATCATGATAGCACTGCCAACAAAAAGCGCCTTGATGCGCTCACCCTTGCATCCAATGCCACCCGCAAAACATTGCTGGAAAAAGCCTCCGCAAGAAACGCTGCCGGCATCACTAAGGAATGGGTCAGCCTTTGTTTGGGTAAGGCACTGGAAGGCAAAACATCCACTGTCTTTTCTGAACTTGGCACCAAACTTGGTTTCATAGAACGCACCGAACGAAATTCATGGTTTCAGGAACCTCATTCCGGCGGTCTAGGCTGGTCCTTTCCAGCCGCATTAGGCGCGCAATTGGCAGAGCCTGAACGCATTTGCATTGCAACACTTGGCGACGGCTCATATATGTTTGCCAACCCAACCGCCTGTCACCAAATTGCAGAAGCACTTGAACTCCCAGTCCTGATTGTCATTCTCAACAATGAGGAATGGGGTGCCGTTCGTGCTTCCGTTGATGGAGTTTATCCAAAAGGCTACGCCTCCAAATCCAACGACATGCCGCTTACCTCGCTAAAACCATCGCCCGATTTCACCCTGACTGCCAAAGCCAGCCGTGCATGGACGAAGGAAGTAACATCTCCCGATGACGTGATGGATGCATTGAGCGAAGCAATTGAAGTAGTTCAAACCGAAAAGCGCTGCGCCCTGTTGAATATCAAAATCCTGCCGGATTGATAATTGCATGTTTGAACTGCACACAGGCACTCCGGATAAACGCTTAAAGCGCTATAGCAACCAGCCCGGCTGACTCGAAATCGAGTGATATTCCTGAAACTGCAACACACCTTCATAACCCAGATTACGGCCAATACCCGATTGTTTGAAGCCACCAAACGGTCCACGTCCATCTTGTGCTGCAGGTCCGTGAGCATTGAGATAGGTATAACCCGCCTCCAACCGTCTTGCGATGCTAGTTGCCCGGTCGCGGTCCTTTGTCCAGACAGATGAGCATAGGCCAAAATTGCTATCATTGGCTTTGGCCACAACCTCGTCATCGGTGTCATAAGGCATAATCGGCAAAGCTGGACCGAACTGTTCCTCGCGCACGATATCCAATGATTGATCAGGATCAAAAACCAATGTTGGTTTTTGAAAATATCCCTTGGCATAAAGTTCTTCATCCGGAACCTGACCACATTCACGCACATCCTGTCCGGCGGCACGGGCCTGCTCGATCATGCCCTTAATGATACGGTGCTGCTTTTCATTGTTCACTGGCCCCATATTGGTTTCCGGCAACAGCCCGTCACCAATTACCATTCGTTCACAAACTTCCGTCAATCCGTCCACCACCTCATCATAGCGGGAACGATGAACATAGAGACGCTTTAACGCCATGCAAATCTGGCCGGAGGACATGAAGGTGCCCATATACATACGCATGAATGCACCTGCATCAAGTTCTGCATCTTCGCAAATAATTGCCGCATCATTGCCGCCGAGCTCCAGCGTAACAGGCGTGATATTATCTGCTGCCATTTTCATCACATGACGCCCAACCCCAACGGACCCGGTGAAATTTATAAACCGGGTCAGCGGATGGGTAACCAGTGCATCTCCAATTTCCGAGGCACTTCCCGTCAAAACATTGACCACGCCGGGCGGCAATAGGGATGCAATTTTATGGATGGTCATGGAGGGTGCCAAAGCCGAATTGTGGGATGGCTTGATCACCACGGTATTTCCCGCAATCAATGCCTGCGGCAGCTTCGCTCCCAAAATAGAAAGCGGCCAGTTCCATGGCACAATCAAAGTGGCAACACCTCTTGGTTGCCGCGTGATTATCGTATCAAAGGGAGGTCCAGGTAGGTGTTCATCTTCAGCCAAACGTTCCGCATAGGAAGCAGATAAGCGGAACCGATCCCCCAGTCGCGTCATTTCCAGCTGAGTTTCCTTGATCACTTTGCCATGTTCACGGCAAAATAGTCGGGAGCGGTAATCCAGCTCTTCCTGATCTGCTACCAATTCATCAGCAATCTTCATCAACATTGCTGCGCGTTCAGCGTATGAAAGGGCTGCCCATGCGGGAAAGGCTGCGTGTGCCGCCTTCATCGCAGCATCCACATCTTCTACCGTGGCGCTGGCTGCATGCCCCACCAATTCATCGGGCCTGGCGGGGTTATGGATTGCGTATGTTTTACCGCCCGCCGCTTCCCGTACTTCGCCATCAATATAAATTCCCGTGGTAACAGGTGAATCAATATTTTGAATACTCATGCCACTCTCCACTGAATTGATGAATTGCTTATTTCTTTTTGGGTTTCGTCGCAGCCTTCGCACCGTTGCGCGATTGGCCTTCTTCAAGGCTCGCCCCAATCGATTCACCGATTGATTTGAGCGCTGGCATTTGCACAGCCATTTCCATGATGGAATCTATCGCCTGATTAATCACCGGTTTATCGCCAGAAGAAGAGCCGCCACCGGTTTGTCCAAAGCCACCGGAGAGATGGTTGATATTGATCGATTTGATCTTCTCCGCCGGTTTCACCATTTCTGAAACCACTTTGGGAACAGCTTTCAACCGAGCTTTTTCCACTTCCATGGCAATGATTGCCGGCGAGCGTTTGTTCTCAGCTTCAATCCGGGCGCGCATGCCTTCGGCGCTGGCGAGGCTTTCATGCTTCAGAGCATCCGCGCTAATACGTCGGGCATCAGCTTTTTCACCGGCAGTTTTTGCTTTTTGGCGAGCCGCGACAACTGCAATTTCCAACTGGCGTTCTGCCTTGGCAATTTTACGCGCAGTGATAACCGCTTCGCCAGATTTTACAGCTTCCACAAGAGCTGCATCCGCATCAACTTGTGCCTTGCTTTCAGCCTGTGATTTTTCTGACGTCAGAATGTTGCTTTCTTGTTCAGCAATTTCCAGCGCCTGTTCGCGTTCAATTTCTGCAATTTGTATCTGCTGTTCCATTTGAATACGAGCCCGCGCTGCTTCGCGTTCACTATCAGCTTTTTGACGTGCTACTTCAGCAATTTGAGCAGCCATCAGAACTTCAATATCTTGTTGTTGAGAAATTTCCGCGCGGCGTTCCTCAAGATCAATTTCCAGTTTGCGCTTGGACGTTTCCATCTCCGCTTTGCGAACAGCTACTTCTGCATCACCGGCAATCTTTGCGCGCTCCTTCTTTGAAAGCGCAATCACTTCCGCAAGCTTTCGCATACCAACGGCATTGAAAGCATTGTTTTCATCAAGCGTAGAAAATGCCGTTTGATCCATTGCCGTCAGGGAAACTGAATCCAGTTGCAGTCCATATCGCTCCAACACAGGCCCCATGTGTTCGCGAACATCGCCCACAAATCCGGCACGGTTTTCATGGATTTCATCCATGGTCATTTTGGCAGCAACCGAACGCAGCGCATCAACCATCATGCCATCAATCAGCGAACGTAATTGATCTGGCTGAAAAGTACGTCGCCCAAGAGTTTGAGCGGCGCGGTTTACGCCTTCCCTTGTCGGGATAACAGAAAGGTGAAATTCTGCGCCAATATCTACTCTCAAACGATCTTTGGTAATGAGAGAAGCACCACCAGTGCGACTAATATCCAAACGCAAGGTCTGCATATTCACTCGTGATATTTCATGGAAATAGGGAATAGCGAGAGTCCCCCCTTCCAAAACGACTTTGCGCCCACCAACGCCTGTTCTGATCAGGCTCACTTCATTGGTCGCTCGTTCGTAAAACCAAGCAAAAATCGCAATGACAATTGCCAGCAGAATTACAGCCGCGATAACCCATAAAATTACGTTGGTCATGTTATTTTCCCTCTTATTCTCACTATAGCAGCGCAGATCACATTCATCAAAAACGTCCTAGAAAACAGGAGGGAATTTGCGCCCGCCACGTTCCATAGTAATCCAGCGTGTCTCGGTAAATGTATCCATCGCCCAGCGTCCGCCATGGCGTCCGAGGCCTGAAGATTTTGCTCCACCGAACGGCACATGCGGTTCATCATTTACAGATGAGCAATTGATGTGGCACATGCCTGTTGCCAGTTTCTTCGACATTTCCAGACCGCGATGTTCATCGCGGGTAATAATGCCTGAAGACAATCCGTATTCAGTATCGTTGTTAAGCGCGATGGCTTCTTCATCGGTTTTGAACGGTATCACCGGCACCACAGGACCAAATGTTTCGTCGCGGTAAATATCCATATCAGGTGTGACGCCAGTCAAAATTGTCGGCTCCACGAACCGGCCATTTACACCGCCACCAAGCGCAATTTTTGCGCCCTTAGCCACAGCATCATCGATCTGCGCTTTAACCCGTTCAACCTGACGATCATTAATTAGCGGGCCAATCACATTGGATTTATCCATGCTGTCCCCCACTTTCAGTTTGGAAGCACGCTCCACAAACTTACGCAAAAATTCAGGGTAAATGCTCTCATGCACCAACACTTTTTCAACAGACATACAAATCTGGCCCTGATGCATGAAACTGCCAAAATTGGCAGCTTGGGTAGCGCGTTCCATATCCGCATCTTCAAGCACGATCAGGCTGTCTTTACCGCCCAGTTCAACACAACACTTCTTGAGGTGAGCGCCAGCTTTTGCAGCAATTTGGCGGCCAACTGGAGTTGACCCGGTAAAGGAAATTCCCTTGATCAATGGGTTTTCTACCAACTCATTTCCGACCTCAACCACATTATCACGCGAGCAGGTCACGACATTGAAAACCCCGGCAGGAACGCCTACAGCTTCACAAACTTCGGCGTACATTATGCCGCCGCTATAGGGCGTATCTTCTGATGGTTTCAAAACGATTGTGTTACCCGCCGCCATGGCAAATGCAAATCCGCGCCCGGATAAAATGCATGGAAAATTCCATGGGCTAATCACGGAAATAACACCCATCGGAACGCGCACGGCAGTAGAGAATTTCTTGTGCTCTGACGGCAAAACTTCACCGATTGAATCATAACAAGCAGCAGACGCTGCACGGAAAATCTCGGGCAGATATCCAGATTCAAACATGCCCTTACCGAACCAGCCGCCGCCCTCAGCCTGTAGCGCTTCGACAATATCGCCCTGTCGCCGCTCAAGTTCATCGGCAATTTTCAACATGTAATGGGCGCGCTCGTGAAACGGCAAATCCGCCCATTCACTAAATGCTGCTTGTGCCGCATTAATTGCGTCTTTGGTCTCTGCCAGGCCGCCATCTGGCACCTGCGCCCAAATAGACCCATCCGATGGGTTCATATCATCAAAAGTACGGCCATTGCCGACCCAATTTCCACCGATATACATGCCTTTAAATTCTTTGGCCATTTAAGTCTTATTCCTTGTTTCTGTAAGAAGAGCGTCTTTTGGTTCTTGCAGGTCTACCGCGCGCACTAGCGGCGGCGGCTTCAATCTCTGCAAGCACCGATTTAAGTCTGTCATTGTGGTTTTGTGCAATCGGCACATCAATATTCGTTGGTTCACCCGCCTGGCTTGTAGCCCGTGCAACCAGATCAGTCACAGATTGGCCGAGCAACTCATCAGCTGAGCGGGTTGGTGCATTCTTTGATGGGATATAAATAGAAGGCGGCACCGCAAAACTTGCTTCCTTCGGCGCAAAGCTTTCCAGCGCTGCTGCGGCAATATCTGAAGGATTTGTTTCCGGCTTCGAAGAAACCTTTGACGCCGGCTTAGAACTGCTTGCCGCCCCGGCACCCAGATAAGCCTTTTGCACCATCGGATCACTGGCAAGACTGGCCGCTTTATCCTCATGCATGATTTTTGCGTTTTCCAGCAAATATCCGCGATCAGCAATTGCCAGACTTTGTTTGGCATTTTGCTCAACCAGCAATATGCCAAGCCCGGTCTTGCGCACTTCGCTCAAATTCCGAAACAGCTCTTTACACAAAAGCGGCGATAGCCCCAGCGAGGGTTCATCCAGCATCAAGATATTCGGAGCCGACATCATAGCGCGGCCAATGGCCACCATTTGTTGTTCACCACCACTCATGGTGCGCACGATCTGGTGTCGGCGTTCAATCAGCTTTGGAAACAACTCGTGAATGCGTTCAAGATTTTCTTCCTTCACATCCCGCGCTCGTTTTGGATAGGCACCAAGCATCAAATTATCATAAACGCTAAGATCGGCAAAAATACCGCGTCCCTCAGGCACCAGAGCAATTCCTGTTTCAACAATTTTATGAGATGGCAAGCCCAGTATTGGTTGCCCATCCATCTCGATCGAGCCTTCCACCTGTCCCTCGCAATTGCCGCCAATGGCCTTGAGCAGAGTGCTTTTCCCCGCTCCATTAGCCCCCAAAATGACAACGATTTCACCCGGCGCTACATGTATGGACAAATCTTCCAATGCCCGGTGTTGGCCATATCTAACAAAGAGATTGCGAACTTCAAGCATCCTCATCCCCCAGATAGGCCCGGATGACCTCATGATCCGCCAGCACTTCAGCCGGCGTCCCTTCCGCAATTTTCACGCCACTATTCATAACCACACAACGATCGCAGAGGGAGCGAATGGCATCCATCACATGCTCCACCAAAATGATCGTGCGCCCCTCTCCGCGTAAATCACGGATCAGCTCAATACCCGTTTCAAGTTCGGTCGGGTTAAGCCCTGCAAGCCACTCATCCAGCAAAAGTATTTTTGGATCACCAGCCAAAACCCGCGCAAGTTCCAATCGTTTTTGATCGATATAGGTGAGCTTTGAAATTGGTGCTTGGGCTTGTTCGGAAAGCCCCACACGCTCCAACATCTGCATGGCATAATCTTCGGCTTCTTGTCCCCAGCGTTGACGATGGCCGAATACGGCGCCAGCAATTGCATTATCAAGAACGTTTAGCGATGGCAGCAAACGAACAAGCTGGAAGGTTCTGGCCACCCCCTTGCGGTTAATATCCTGAGCTGGAAGGTCAGATATGCGACTGCCCTGAAGAGAAATTTCACCAGAACTCGGTTTTAGCGCACCAGAGATTAGATTCATCATGGTGGTTTTACCCGAACCATTAGGGCCAATCAGGCCAAGCACCTCATGCTCGCCCACATCGAAATTCATGGCATTGACCGCAACAAGGCCACCAAAGCGCTTGGTGAGATTTCGAACGGAAAGGATTTTGCGTTTATCCATCATCCATCTCCCCTGAAACGAGCATTGTATTTTTCAATCAGCCCGACAAAACCATGCGGGATCGCATAGACGATCAGCAGGAAGGCTACCCCCATCAATAGAAGCGTCTGATTAGGGAAACTAATCGAAACCGCCTCCCAAAGCAGAGTGAACGGGATCACCCCTACAAGTGGTCCCCAAAGTCGGTTTACGCCGCCAAGCAGCGCCATAATCACCACCTGAAATGACAGCATCGGCGAAAAGGCCATTGATGGTTCAATATAGGTCCAGCGCGGCGCAAGGATCGCGCCAACAAGGGCAGCAACCATGCCGGATACCATGAATAAAATTACTTTTGAGCGCGCGGTATTAATGCCTGAATGGGCCGCAACAACCTCATCATTGCCAATAATTTTCAGGGCAAACCCAAGCCTTGAACGACCAATCAGCCAGCCGACCAGATAGACGCAAGCCGCGACTGCCAGCAATTGCCAATAGATCATTTCTTCGGTGATATCTGTGAGCACGTAATTGCCCTGATGACCGCCCCAATTACTTTGAATCCAAGTGACAACCTGACGCGTCATTTCCGCCAGACCTAAGGTAAAGATGACGAAATAAACTCCCGAGAGCCTAAGGGTCGCCAGCCCAACAAGGCCTGCGGCAATCGCCCCAACCCCCAGCGCGATTACCAGCAATATGACATAGGGAACATCATCAATGCCCATCGCCACCACATAAGTGCCCAACCCATAAAACGCTGCCGTTGCCAGCGAAATATAGTGTGTTGGTCCTGAAAACAAAGCCCAACTTGTGGCAAGCACCGTATACATTGCAATGGTAACGCCGATGGTCAGATAATACCCATTACCCGACAGAGGCAAACAGGCTGCTATCGCCAGACCCAATGCGGCAAGCCCAAGGTTGCGCCAATCCTTGTTGTTCATGAAGGTTTCCTCCCGAACATGCCCTGCGGCCTAAATAACAATACAAGAATAAACACCAGATAGGCGGCGGCTAAAGTGAGCCCCGGATCAATGACCGTGGCAATAAAGGTTTCCAGCAACCCAAGCACAAGGGCTGCAAGGATTGTGCCACGAATATCTCCAACCCCACCCATAATGACGATGATCAACGCCTTCATGGTGAAAAGAATTCCGATGGATGCATCCATGGTCTGAAAGGTCGAAATAAACCCACCGCCAATTGCCGTCACTGCTCCCCCAAGAGCAAAGGCCAGCGCCGACATGCGCTGCACATCTATTCCCGCCAGACCGGCAGCATCCGGGTTAACTGATACAGCCCGCATGGCCATGCCCGGCCTTGTGAAATTCAGCCACAAATAAAGCAGGCTACCAATCAATATAGCCATGCCAAAAGCAACCAGCCGATTAGCGGCATAGGTGTTGCCCAAAATATCTACCGGTTTAGCCAGGAAAGTGTAATTGAAATAGTCGCCACCAAATACCGCGACCATCAGGCCAACCAGAATGAAGCTCATCCCGAAGGTAGCCAATATGCTGTCCACCTCCAATTGCCCTTGTGATTTAGACCGCTTAACCAGCGGCTGCAGCATAAAGCGATAGATCAGCCAGTTTGCGAAAAAGACCACAGGTGAAATCAGGAATACGGATATTAGGGGGCTGATCTCGGCAACGGTATAAAACCAGAACGCCGCAAAGGCTCCCACGACCAACATTTCGCCATTGGCCAAATTCATAATCCGGGCCACGCCATATTGCAGACTCAACCCCATAGCCATCAGCGCATAAATGCCGCCAAGCAACAGGCCAGTGATCAGGATATCCATTATTTTATGCCCCGCTCAAACGAAAAAGCTCCCGGCAAAAACTGCCGGGAGCATCGTATTTAAGCCTATTTCCAGCCGCTTTTCAGGCGCACTTCTTTTGCACCATCACGACCAACAGCTTTAACGCCCTGGTAAACACCGTCCTGCCATTGGCCAACGGTCCAGAAATTTACGTTATTGTTGTTCTCATCGAATGTGATATCACCAAGAATAGTCTTGAAGCTGTTATTCTTTATGTATTCAGTAACCTTGGCACGGTCCACTTCACCAACGCCTTCAATCGCCTGCTCCAGAATTTGCAATGAAGAATAGACTGAAGAGCTAGCCCAGAAATCAGCGTCAAGCCCAGTGATTTCCTTATGAGCCTTCATATAAGCTTTGATTGCAGGATCATCAGGATTCACACCACCAGTGCCCATAACGTTATTGGCGGCAGAACCAAATTTTCCACCATAGGCAGGGAAGCTTGTTGCAACGGCGGTATAAAACACCTTCACATCAAGACCCTGAACCATAGCCTGACCAGTCAGACCAAATGTGTCTGGCGGATAGGACCAAGCAATAAACGCATCCGGAGAAGCAGCTTTTGCACCCTTCACGATTGGCGAAAGATCCTGTGTACCAAGCGGATAGGATTTATCATAAACCACATCCAGTCCAGCAGCTTTAAAGATCGGACGTGCCGCATTGGCAAGCTCGATACCGAAAGCATCAGCCACATTGACCATGGCAATTTTATTGCCAATTTTGCCATCAGCAACCAGCTCGGACAAAATGTCGGCAACGCCCTGAACGATCGGGGTGGTTGAACCAAGCGTAAAGAACATGCCTGGGAATTTCTTGGCAAGATCAGGAATTTGATCGGTAATAGCGGTCATAGCAATCAGCGGGTAACCGTATTTTGCAAATACCGGTGCCACAGCAAGGTTGAAACCAGTGCCGTATGGGCCAATGAGAAAATCAACCTTGTCCTGAGTAACCAAACGCTGAACAGCCTTGATGGTTTCGCCCGGATTGGTTTGATCATCATATTCGATGATCTCGATTTTTCTCTGACCATCTTTGAGTTTCAAACCACCGCGTGCGTTGATTTGAGCTGCCCACAATTTGATGTTGGGCCAATGGGTAACCACGGCGCCACCGGCAAGTGGTCCTGTTTTTGGCGCAACAGCACCAAATTTAATTACATCCGCTGCAAGTGCTGCTCCCGAGAATGCAACTGAACCGGCAAGCATGGCGCCTGCAAGTTTCAAAATAAGCCTACGTTTCATAATTATTCCTCCCTGAAATTGGCTTTTGTTCTTAACGTGTATATTAGATCAAGAATTGCTCGAATGTCACGCGAAGTTCGCAATTTTTTGCGATTATGTTTCAAAAAAACCGATTAAATTATGCTCACGCCTTAAAGCCGTTCAAAACTTAACTAAATTTGTCAAGAAACCTGCGGCACCCTTTGATTTTTTCCGACAGATATCACCGTCTGATTTTACTATATCTGGATTGTAGACACGCCCATGGCTGTGGTGTAGGCGTGAAAGTTGTCCCCCACCTGCAGGATGAAAGCAAATGCGAATCCTTTCCCTTACACCCCAACACCGCGTCTATCTTTCCTTTTTTCTATACGCGCTAATCCTTGCAGGAATTTTTCCACGGCTGGGAGACCTGCAACTGAAAATGGGTATTAGCGAGGGTGTTCTGGGAGCAGCGCTAATCGGATTGGCATTGGGCGCACAAATATCCCTGATGTTTGCTGGCCCAATGATAGAGAAGTTCGGGTTTCGGTTGATTTTCATAATCTCCATACCGCTGCTTGGCCTTGCAGAATTTGCAGCCAGTCTTGCCCCAACTCCCATTACCTTTTTTTTCTGCCTGATGGCTGGTGGACTGGCAATTGGCGGTATTGAAATCATCGTCAATCTGGAAGCGGACCGTACCGAACATCAGGTCGGGAAACGCATCATGAACCGCTCCCATGCATTTTGGAGCCTCGGTTTTTTCGCTGCGGGAATAATTGCTGCTGCCCTTTCCCAATTGGGTATTTCTCCTCCCACCCACCTTTTGGGCATGACCATCATAACGTCGCTTCTTGCGGTAATGTTGTTTTATGATTTTTCGCCAGCTCCTGCCCGAACAAGTGAAGAAGGCGCCAATCATGGGTTCGTCAAACCCACCTCAGCCATATTGCTGATTGTTGCCTTCACCCTTTCTGCCATGCTGCTGGAAGGCGCTGCCGCTGATTGGTCAGTCATATATATGCGCGATGTCTTTCAAACTTCGCCCTTTGTCAGCGGACTTGCATTAGCTGCCGGCGCTCTCACCCAGGCAATCGTTCGATATTTCGCCGATGGTTTTGTTGATCGCTTTGGCCCGGTCAAAATTGCCAGAACCCTGATTGCTACCCTTTCGTTCGGAACGGTTTTGGTAGTATTCTCACCTCACCCGGTCATCTCCCTTATTGGCTTTGCATTAATGGGAGCAGGCACCAGTGTGGTGTTCCCTCTTGCCATGTCCGCTGCAGCTCAAAGAACAGACCGCCCGGCGGCAACCAATGTGGCCGCACTGGCGCAATTATCGTTTTTTGTCTTTTTGATTGCCCCACCACTTTTAGGCTTTATCGCCGAACATTTTGGCATCCGCACATCCTTCGGCATTGGGCTTCCCTTGATTGTTCTAAGCTGGTTCACCCTGCACAGTCTGGAACCAGACAACAAAAAATAAACAGGCACGAAACCACCTGCACATGATTGTGATTCTGGCTTTACCCTGAAGCCTGTATAGTCAGGCAATCATGATTTGGTAGGAGATTGACGGTGAACATATTGCCTTGGATTTTTGCAACGGCCCTCGCAGTACCAATTGCGCCAGCTTTGGCAGCACAGGGAAATCCTCGACTAGTCAAGGCCCCCTCGCCCTATCTAAGGCTTCATGCAAACGATTTGGTAAAATGGTATCCTTGGGAGGAAGCCACGTTCGAACTTGCCCGAAAGCGCAATTTGCCGGTGCTTGCTTCTTTTGGGTATACAGCCTGCCATTGGTGCCATGTGATGCAGGAAACTCATTTCAATGTGCCCGATATCGCTAAAGCCATAAACGAAAATTTCATCCCCGTAATCGTCGACCGCGAGCGCCGCCCGGAACTGGACGAAGCTTATATGCTGGTAACCGAAGCCCTCACCCGGCGTGGCGGGTGGCCAAATACCGTATTTCTTACGCCGGAACGCAAACCATTTTACGGAACCGGATATATAGCCCCCGACAGCTTCCGCGAAATCCTGGGCAACATCTTGAATGGATGGGAATCCCAGCAACAGGATTTGATTGCAGAAGCCGAACGGCTTTCTGAATTGCTGGAAAACTTCATGACCAGGAAAGCAGAAGCTGCCGAAATAACTCCGGAACTTATGAACAAAACCGCGGCGGAATTAACCAGTCAATTCGACGAATTTTCCGGCGGCATGGGCAGTGCGCCCAAGTTTTTTCAGCAGTCCATTTTGATGTATTTGTTGCATCAGGCAGAACGCAGCGATGGTCCTGAAGCCAAGGCAGGTTTGGCAGCGGTTGAACTCACTTTGAATTCGATAATATCTGGCGGCATCCACGACCACATAGAAGGTGGTTTGCATCGTTATACAGTCGACCCCGGTTGGCGCATCCCGCATTTTGAAAAAATGCTCTACGATCAAGCCATGATGACCCAAGCATATTCGGAAGCGTACCGCATTACCGGAAAACCAGGATATGGCCATATGGCACGGAAAATTGCAGATTATGTACTGGCAGATTTAACCGATCCTAAAGGCGGGTTCTATGCCACCCGCGACGCAGATTCTGAAGGGGAAGAAGGCACATTTTATGTCTGGACCGACGAACAATTAGTAAGCGCATTAGGCGTTGACGAAGCCACTTACGCCATCGAAAAATTTCAAATCATCTCCGAAGGAGAATTGGCCGGAAAGCTCGTTTTAAACCTCGATAATGTTAGCGCGAAGGATAATCTGCGCGTTAAGCAGATATTCGACAAATTGGCCGTTGCGCGCACAAAAAGAGAAAAACCCCAGCGCGATGAGAAACTCGTCGTCAACTGGAACGCTATGATGATTTCCGCCCTGGCCCGAACTTCCATGATCCTGGGTGATGAAGCATATGAAAAAGCAGCCATAAAATCTGCGCAGTTCATCTGGGATAATATGCGAAATGGGGAACGCAAATTATTCCGTAGCTATTTCGAAGGAACCCCCTCGATAGAAGCAAAGCTGACCGACTACGCCTTCCTCGCTCGCGCCTTCCTTCATTTGCACGATTTGACAGGAGGACAGCTTTGGCTGGAGAGGGCGAATATACTTTTTCAAACCATGGAAGATGACTTCTCCGATCAAGAAGTTGGAGATTTTTTCTCCACCAGTTCCAGCTCCACCACAAACGAAACCGGTGGCTTTGGCAGGTTCAAATCGAGACAAGATTCCGACCTTGCCTCAGCTAATGGAACAGCCCTCGAAGTAGCAACAAACCTTGCTCAACGCACCCTCGGCCCAGAGAGCAAACGAAGAACAGAAAAACTGATTGCAGCCTTATCCGGATTTGCAAATTCTGCAGGCGGCACATCTATTTTAAAGGCCGCTGACAAATTCCTGAGAACAGGCACCGGCCCAGTACAATATGGTGGCAGTGGTGCGTATCGTGTCCACGCCCAACAAATGGAGGATGAAACCATCTTGCTTCAAATCAAAATGGCTCCGGGCTGGCACATAAACGCCGACAAACCGCTGGAAAATTACCTTATTCCGACAAAAGTGACGTTGAAGACGCTGAAAGAACCCGAGATTGCAAAAATTATTTATCCTGAAGCAGAAATCAAAAAGCTAGGCTTCAGCGAAAAACCACTGGCACTTTACGAAGGCACTTTTGATATCCGTGTTGAAACAAAGAATTTGAATTCAAAAACCAGCCACATCCAACTGGAAATCCAGACCTGCTCGGACCAAATCTGCCTGCCACCGGAAATGTTGAATTTTAAAATTGCCCCGCCTCTGCCCAGAGGCTGAGTTGCAAAATTTTTCTACGACTTGGGTATCTCGTATCGATTAAAATTTTCCACAGCCTTTGACAGGCAAGCCAGCGCCGCATCCTGATCATAATCACGAATAGCATCATTCATAGTGGATAGGGTTTTTTTCAACTCGTCCGTACTAAGGCTGTGCTCCACAGCTCGCATGATTTTGGGATGTGCCGTTGGGGTGGAACTGTCTTCGATCAACAGCTCCTCATACATTTTTTCGCCACTACGCAATCCACCAAATACAATTTCTATATCGCCGAATGGATTGTTTTTATCTTTCACTTCCAATCCGCTCAGCTCAATCATGTTGCGCGCCATGTCGACAATTTTTATCGGTTCACCCATATCCAGAATGAACAAATCGCCACCATTGGCCATAATTCCAGCCTCAATAACCAGTTTGGCAGCTTCGGGAATGGTCATAAAATAGCGGGTGACATTAGGGTCCGTGACCGTAACCGGTCCACCGCGTCTAATTTGCTCGGTAAATAGTGGCACGACTGATCCAGAAGAACCCAGGACATTACCAAACCGCACCATGGAAAAAATGGTGTCCGGATAGCACTTTTGCATATCCTGACAAAACAACTCTGCCAACCTTTTGCTGGCACCCATTACACTAGTGGGACGAACAGCCTTATCGGTGGAAATCAAAATAAAGCGTTCCACACCAAGTTTTGCGGAAACTTCAGCGATTGTTCTGGTGCCAATTACGTTATTTCGAATACCCTCCAGGACATTATCTTCAACGATTGGCACGTGTTTATAAGCCGCAGCATGGAATACAATTCTGGGTTTATAGTCACCCAACACATTCTTCAGCCGCCGCTCATCGCATACAGAGCCTAGTACCGCACGGATCTCAATATCCAGATTGGCAGTAGCGCAAATCGCTCGTATTTCCTGATCAATTCTATAAAGCGCCAGTTCGTTCTGTTCAAAAAGAATAATCAAACTTGGTCGTGCCGCCACAACCTGCCGTGTCAGTTCTGAACCGATTGATCCCCCGGCACCAGTTACCATTACACATTTGCCAAAAACGAACTCATGAACCGCGTCATTCACAAAATCCACCACATCACGTGCCAGAATGTCTTTCACATCCAAATCACGCAATTGATCGACCTTGGCCTGGCCGCTGGCAAGTTCCTGAATTGAAGGAACCGTATGGACCTGAATATCATATTCCTCCAGGTCAGATAAAATCTCGTTTCGCCGCCGCCGCTTGAGAGAAGGAATAGCCAGAAGGATATTTTTCACATTGTGTTTAGCAGCAATTTCCTTGGTTCTTTTCGGGCTATAAACCTTAAGGCCTCTCACCACTGTGTTGAGCAATCTGGTATCATCATCAATAAAAGCAACCGGCTTAAATTCCGCGCTGGATTGCAGTGACATGGCAAGAGATACGCCCGTGATCCCGGCTCCATAAATAATCGCTGGCTGCCGGTTGCTGAGACGATCATCCACCCAGAAATACAGCAATTGAACGCCCATACGTAGGCCACCAACCGCAAATAACTCAGCCATAAAGAAAATAAAGGGTAAGGAACGCGGTGCAACCAGTACATTGGGGATAAAATATGGAGCAATAAAATTGGTCAACAGTGCGAAAGCCACCATTAACATGGAAGAGCCAAGAACGATGGTATTAAAACCTTCGCGCCCCATCTGCCTGACAAAATTATGATAGAGTCCCAGCCTCCAGAAAAGGAGAAACCCTAATGGGGGCAATATTAAGAACAAATACCAAACTGAAGAAAGTCTGTAAGAGGGCCATATATCACCAAGGCGCAAAGCCATGGCGAGCCAAATGCAGATGGAAACGCCAATCATATCCCCAATGACGAATACAACGCGCTTCATCCAGCGAGGCATAGAAAATAGTGAATGGAACAAGGAAAATTTCACTGTTCTAACCACACAAAAAGCTGCAAATCACAATATCTCGTCTTGCCTGAAACAATATCCGAAAATATTGTCGTGTTAAATAACACCAAATAAAAGCCCCAATTCACTGTCTATAGCAATTTTTCTTGCATTGGAATTGTGAAACTATAATTTTCAGTCTTTATTGCATTTTACAACGTAATATTGCAAGAGCGCCGCTCACCCCAACACATATACATCTTTCGCCTCCACAAGCAGGATCAAGCCTAATCGACAAAGGCCTTTTCAATCACAAATTGGCCGGGTGAACTGTTTGATCCCTCAATGAAGCCCTTTTCCTCACAAATGGCCTTGAGAGATTTCAGCATATCCATGGAACCACAAATCATCACGCGGTCGGTTTCCGGGTTTAGCGGTCCACCGGCAAACTCTGCCAGCCGGCCATCGTCGATCCATGTTGTGATCCGACCCATGCGCTCTGATTGTTCCCGCGTAGTACAGGCCAGATGTTCCAATTTTCCGGCAACCATTTCACCTAAAAATTCATTATCGAGTGTCGCGCCCACCACCTCATAGCCATAGGCAAGTTCGCTCACTTCTCTGGTGGCATGAGTAAGTATCACCCGGTCAAATTTTTCATAAGTTTCCGGATCGCGGATTACGCTGGCAAAAGGTGCAATGCCTGTACCGGTTGAAAACAAAAACAACCTGCTTCCAGGCAGCAATGCATCATGCACCAGCGTCCCCACAGGTTTTGGCCGCATTACAATTTGATCGCCTGGTTGAATATGTAGCAATTTCGAGGTTAACGGACCGTCTGGCACTTTAATTGAGAAAAATTCCAATTCATCATCCCACGATGGAGATGCAATCGAATAGGCGCGTAACAGAGCTTTGCCATCAACCATCAAGCCGATCATGACAAATTCACCTGAACGAAATCGAAAACTGGCCGGGCGTTCCACCTTAAAGGAGAACAAGTGATCCGTATAATGTTTGACGGAAAGAACCTTTAGGCCAACGACGCCCTTGGGTAGTTCGGTTGCTGATTCAGCTGAAATAACGGGTACATTCATGAAATTGCTCAAATAAACTGTGATAATCAGATATATCAGTTTTCAATGGCACAAATTCAACGAATGGAACACTAATAATTGCCCTGTCAGGCAAACAATATTTCAAATCGCGTTTTCTATCCAACCCTTTTCAATTATTGGTCGTCTATATAGAAGACTAGCCAATATATGGCTCGCCATTATCTTTGTCGAAAATAAGCCGACAACAATGGGCTTTTTAATCAACAAACGATAACGTGGGAATTATGATTCCAATTCCCACCCAAACTTGCATCGCCAGGACAAGCACTAAAACAATTCAACAATTGCAGAGATCATCATGACACTCGATTCACAACATTGGACAAGTCTCAAAACCCATCAGCAACGTTTGAAAAACACAACATTGCGTGACTTATTTTCAGAAAATCCGGACAGGTTCGGGCAGTTTTCCTGTTCACTAGATGATCTCACCATAGATTTTTCCAAGGAAAAAGTGGATGCTGAGGCACTGGCAGCTTTGGTTGAGTTCGCAAAATTCGCAGACATTGAAGCCTCTCGCCAAAAGATGTTTAGCGGGCAACATGTGAACTTCACTGAAGACCGCGCGGTACTTCACACAGCCCTGCGTGGCCAGCCAGAAGATCAATTTGTTGCAGATGGAACACCGTTAAGTGAAATGATCTCGGAAGTGCTGGAGCGCATGTGCTCTTTTGCAGAGGGTGTTCGTAGCGGCGATATCAAATCTGCTACCGGTGTTAAATTTACCGATGTTATAAATATCGGCATTGGTGGCTCAGATTTAGGCCCGGCAATGGTCACCCGCGCCCTCTCGCCTTATCGCGATGGCGGCCCTAATCTGCATTTTGTTTCCAATGTGGATGGCGCGCATTTAAGTGACACAATTGCCAATTTAGACCCAAAAACCACCCTGGTACTGATCGCTTCAAAAACTTTCACCACCGCAGAAACCATCGCCAATGCTAAGGCTGCAAGAAGTTGGCTCCGTGATGCGATGGATAATAAGGGTGCAAACCAACATATGGCGGCGCTTTCAACCAATCTTGAAGGCACTGTAGAATTTGGCATTCCAGCTGAACGGGTATTTGGGTTTTGGGACTGGGTTGGAGGCCGCTATTCGGTTTGGTCGGCGATTGGTCTGCCAATTGCCATTGCAATAGGCGCTGGAAATTTCAAAGCCTTTCTGGCTGGCGCAAGATCAATGGATCAACATTTTCAATCGGCTCCATTAGAAAAAAACCTACCAGTTCTGCTTGCGCTGATAGGCATTTGGCGACGCAATATTCTGGGTTATCCAACAGTGGCACTAATTTCTTATGACCAGCGATTGGAACGTTTTGCAGCTTATGTGCAACAACTGGACATGGAATCCAACGGCAAGCAAACCGATAGCAATGGCAACCGTGTCGCCATCCAGACCGGTCCAATCATTTGGGGTGAGCCGGGCACCAATGCCCAGCATTCATTTTTCCAACTGGTCCATCAGGGTACAGACGTCATTCCAGTCGATTTCATTCTTGGTGCAAAATCAGGCAGTTCTCTCACCGACCAACATGAATTACTGCAGGCCAATTGTCTGGCCCAATCGCAAGCCTTAGCTTTCGGAAAAACCCAAGATGAAGTGGCCGCAGAAATGAAAGCAGACGGTCAGTCTGATGACGAAATCAAAAGACTCAGCCCCCACCGTACTTTCCCTGGTGATCGTCCTTCTACAACCATCCTCCACCGTCAACTTGACCCATTTACACTGGGCCGCCTGATCGCATTATATGAGCACAAAATATTTGTGCAGGGCGTCATTTGGGGCGTAAATTCATTCGATCAATGGGGTGTGGAATTAGGCAAACAACTTGCAAAAGCACTGGTTCCAGTGGTCCGTGGGGAGCCTTCCGAAAATTTGGATTCCTCGACCAGTGGCTTGATAAACAGAATAAACGAATTGGGCTAATCCATGCATATCAAAACAGTTTCCACCACCCCGATTGAGGGCCAGAAACCTGGCACTTCCGGTTTGCGCATGAAAACCAGAGTGTTCATGCAACCTCATTACCTGGAGAATTTTGTCCAGTCGATATTCAATGCAATTGGCGGCATTGAAGGAAAAAGCCTGCTGCTGGGTGGCGATGGAAGATATTTCAACCAGCAAGCCATTCAAACAATTGTAAAAATGGCAATTGCCGGCGGCGCTAGCCATTTGATCATTGGCGCTGAAGGCATCATGTCCACTCCGGCGGCATCTGCGATCATTCGCAAGTTCAAAACCAATGGAGGAATCATCCTTTCTGCCAGCCATAATGCTGGCGGCATCGACGAAGATTTCGGCATCAAATATAATTTGCCAAATGGTGGCCCGGCCACGGCAAGAGTAAGCGATAGAATTTTTGCCTATACGCTGGAAATTGACCAATATCAAATCGCTGATCTCGACGACATCGATATCATAACCATCGGCGAAACAACGATAGCAGAGACCAGAATTCAAATCATCGATCCAGTCGCCGATTACGCGGAGCTGATGGAAACCCTGTTTGATTTTGACGCAATTCGCGAACTCTTCAAATCCGGTTTCAGGATTAAGTTTGACGCAATGCATGCGGTTACAGGCCCCTATGCCAAGGCCATACTTGAAGGGCAATTAGGCGCAGAAAAAGATAGCGTTATCAACGCGGTACCCCTGCCCGATTTCGGCGGCGGTCACCCGGACCCTAACCCAATTCACGCCCATCAATTGATGGAAATCATGTATGGCGACGATGCGCCAGATTTTGGTGCCGCATCCGATGGAGACGGAGACCGTAATCTGATTGTTGGCAAAAATTGCTACGTCACACCATCCGATAGTCTGGCAGTAATGGCTGCAAATGCGAAACTTGTATCTGGTTACCGAAAAGGCCTAAAGGGCGTTGCCCGTTCCATGCCCACCAGCCAGGCCCTAGACCGGGTTGCTAAAAAACTGGACATACCGGCATTTGAGACACCCACTGGCTGGAAATATTTCGGCAATCTTCTTGATGCAAACAAGGTCACCCTTTGCGGCGAGGAAAGTGCAGGCACTGGCTCCTCCCATATCCGCGAAAAAGACGGCCTCTGGGCAGTCCTGTTCTGGCTGAATTTTCTTGCAAACCGCAAACAATCCGTGGCGGAGATTATGGCCGACCATTGGAAAACCTATGGCCGTAATTATTATACCCGCCACGATTATGAAGCGGTGGAAAGCGATGCTGCCAACAATTTAATGGACGGATTAAGGGGCAAACTTGCTATATTTCCCGGCCACACAATCAACGGTTTGGCAATCATCCACGCTGACGAATTTTCCTACCACGATCCCGTAGATGGTTCGAACGCCACTGCACAAGGCATACGCATATTATTCGACGGTGGTTCACGCATCATCTTCCGCTTATCTGGAACAGGGACAGAGGGCGCAACCATTCGCGTCTATCTGGAGAGTTTCGAACCCGGCCCTGAAAACCTGGATCAAAAACCAGAAGACGCTCTTGCCGATATAATAAAAACAGCAAGCCAAATCAGCAATTTAGAAGAACTCACTGGACGAACAGCACCTGATGTTAAAACTTAGGGCCAACGCCTAGAATGCCATTATTACCAAGGTAAAACAGGTTCTAATCTCGGCCCAATTCGTAATGGAGCAATGTGGCTGGGCAATCCGGTTTTAATGTCTACATCAATGCCCACACCGCAAAGAGTGGCTGGGCCAGTAGCCGGTTCAAACCGTCCGCGATTGGTCTTTGATAAAAACCGATGTAGCGGTTCTTCAAAATCCATACCAAGTGATGAATTATAATCACCGCACATGCCAGCATCCGATTGAAAGGCTGTTCCGCCCTCCAATATCTGATGGTCAGCCGTTGGAATATGGGTATGCGTGCCCACAACCATGCTCACCCGTCCATCGACGAAATGGGCAAAGCACATTTTCTCACTTGAGGCTTCTGCATGAAAATCAATAATACAGACATCTGCAGCTTCCCCCATCGGGGCAGCCGCCAGTTCTCTTTCCCCGCAGGCAAATGGATCATCCAGACTAGGATGCATAAAGACTGTGCCCATAATGTTCATCACCAACACCCGAGCGCCATTTTTTGCCTCAAAAATATTGGCACCGCGCCCCGGCGTTCCTTTAGGAAAATTGGCCGGCCGCAGGAATCGGTCCTCACGCTCGGCAAATCCAAGCGCTTCTTTTTGATCAAAAACGTGATTGCCAGTGGTAACCACATCCGCACCCGCTTCTATAGTTTCATGATAAATCTTTTCGGTAATGCCAAAACCCGCGGCAGCATTTTCGCCATTGACGATGACAAAATCCAGTTTGAGGCTTCTTATCAGTCCGGGCAATTGGTCGTAAACCGCTTCGCGACCACTGCGTCCGACCATATCTCCCAAAAACAAAATTCTCATATTCTCACCTGATCTTCAATGATCTTAAAACCGGTTTCATTAAGCAATGCTCCCAGTGCCTGATCGTGGCTTTCCATCGGAACATTGGAAACCTGCTGACATTCAAAAGCAAGCCCGATCAGCCGGGGTTCAATATTTTTGGCCCTCAATCTTTGGATTGCGCGATCATAATGCCCCGCCCCATAGCCAATTCTGCCGCCTCGCAAATCATAGGCAGATAGAGGCATGATCAAAATTTCTGGGTTAAGCACAGCTGCCTCACTATTGGGTCCACATGTGCCAAAACCAGTATCGACCAACTCCGCACCTGGAATCAGTTCACGAAACAAGATCGTCGTCTTATCTTGCACAATCGGCACACAAAGCCGCGCCCCCTTGCCCCGAAGCATATCCATCAGCGGACGAGCATCAATTTCTGATCGAATGGGAAAAAATCCGGAAATAATGGTACCGGGATCAAACTCGATCTCACTGATACCTAATTCGGCTGCCTGTAGGCTTTTCTCAATCCGCAAATGCGGTGCAAGCCCATCACGTATCGATAAAACTTCCTCCCGAATAACGGCTTTTTGTTGTTGCAGCGTCATTCAGTGGTTTCATCTTTCTAGGGTATCGAACTATCAAGTATTGAGCGGCGAGCCACCTTGGCAAGTCAGGTGTTTGACATCCTGGGAACCTACAGAGTAGGTGGGCACCGTGTGAAAAGATCCACGAGCCTAATCAGTGACAGTTCCCTTAAGGATGAGTAAGGCCCCAGGGATTGATAACCCGGTCAAACCACGTAGCCCGCCTCGCTCTGATATAAGCCTGACAAAGACAAAATACCAGAAAATAAATTGAAAATTTCAGACGCTTGTAAGCTCAGCTGTCCAATGGAACTGATAGTTTTGCCGCAATTGCTTCAAGCTTCTTGGATGCCTCAATTATGCTGGCGGAAACATTACTTTCCATAGTATCTTTTTCTCCAAGCACCGCATCACGCTTGGCACGGAGGGCGCTAACATCAGCTTCGAGGCTATTTACCTTTGATTTCATCTCGTTCAATTCGTCGGTCACCATGATGCCGGCCATCACAGTTAAACGCTGATCTCCAATTTCACCGAAGGATCCCTTAAGATGATTGACGTATCCATCCAGTTTCTTGGCAAGTTCTTCCAAATGCGTTTCCTGGCCTTCATCACATGCCATGCGATAATTTTTGCCATTAATGGTGACCATTACTGACGGCATCAAGAAAACTCCTTATTTAGAATATCATTATGCATTCTATTTTCCATCCAGCACCACCCGGATGGATTCCATAGCATCAACCAGACGGCGTGAAACCTCTCGATTGGTGTTTTCCAACCGCAGGGCTCTTTCCTCAGCCCCATCCAGTGAACTTGCAAGTCTGGTACGATCAGCACCCATGCGCTGCACTTCTGCCTCCGCATCCAGCATTTGGTTTTCACGCTCCAAACGGCCATCAATCGCTGAATCCAGCGTTTTAATAGCCTTGTTAAGCCGAATAACAGCCGCAGAGATACTTCCTTTTTCAGGCATAAAAATTTCTCCCGCACAAAATGCCGGTAATCAAACAAATCCGGTATCAGACAAATCCCACCGAATACCGTGGATGCCCCAACAATTGCGAATGAAATAATCTCGCAGTGCGTCTGATTTTCAATAATTTATCGATAATTCTCACCCGCGCAAGCGGCTATTCATTTGTTTCACAGTTAGTTAGCCCCTTAAAATCAGCCAAAGCACGAACAATGCTGTGGCAGGGTCAGATCTGTCGAATCACATGCGTTCATAGGAAATCCAATTGACTCATGCCTAACACATGGCTATTTCTCACCGCGAGCAAAGAAACACCTCTCAAAGAGACATTTTCGACTGGCCGCGTTTTGGCCGAACCTCACCAATTTCTATCACCATATACAACGGGCCCAGATGACCGATACTAAAAAATACCTAGCAATGGCAAACGCCATTCGTTTCCTATCAATGGACGCGGTTCAAAAAGCAAAATCTGGCCATCCCGGCCTTCCTATGGGAGCGGCAGATGTCGCCACTGTATTGTTCACCCAATTTATGGATTTTGATCCAAAAAATCCAAACTGGCCAGACCGGGACCGATTCGTCCTTTCTGCAGGCCACGGCTCGATGTTGCTTTATTCCCTGCTTTATCTTCTGGGCTATGAAGATATCGACATCAAGGAAATCAAGAATTTTCGCCAGTTAGGCGCAAAAACCGCTGGCCACCCGGAATATGGCCATGCCGCAGGTATCGAAACCACCACCGGCCCATTGGGGCAAGGCATTGCCAACGCAGTAGGAATGGCCATTGCCGAACGCAAGCTCGCCAATGAATTTGGCAACGAAATCGTCGATCACAATACTTTTTGTCTGGTAGGTGATGGTTGTTTGATGGAAGGCATTTCTCAGGAAGCCATCGCTCTTGCCGGTCATTTGAAGTTGAACAAGCTGATCGTGCTTTGGGATGACAACCAGATTTCCATCGATGGCGCTGTTTCAATTTCAGATTCCACCGATCAACTCATGCGCTTTCAGGCATCAGGCTGGAACACCTTTAGAGTTGACGGCCATGACCCGGTAGAAATTGCTGAAGCACTCACTCAGGCAAAAAAATCTGACCGCCCGACAATGATTGCCTGCAAAACCCAAATCGGATTTGGTTCACCAAATAAGGCTGGCACTTCAAGTGCCCACGGCTCTCCATTGGGCGACGATGAAATCGCCCTCACCAGAGCGGCCCTTGGCTGGAAGAATAAACCATTTAAAGTTCCCGAAGACATTCTTGATGCATGGCGCATTGCAGGCCTTAAATCCCGTAAGACGCGGATGGCTTGGCAAAAACGCCTTGATGCACTTGATCCTGAGATCAAAGGCGAGTTCGAACGACGCATGCGCGGCGATCTGCCATCAGGCTTTGAAGCAGCTATCTTGAAAATGAAAAAGCAGCTGGCCAAAGACCAGCCGAAAATGGCCACACGCAAATCATCAGAGGCCGTGCTCGAGGTAATCAACGGTGTCGTTGTTGAAACCATTGGCGGATCAGCAGATCTCACCGGTTCAAACAACACCAAAACCAGCCAGACCATATCCATCACCCCGGATGATTTTTCCGGTCGCTACCTCCATTACGGCGTGCGCGAACACGGCATGGCAGCCGCTATGAACGGCATTTCACTACACGGTGGGCTGATCCCTTACTCCGGCGGATTTTTGATATTCGCTGATTATTGCCGGGCATCCATTCGTTTGGCAGCCTTGATGGGCATACGGGTCATACATGTGATGACCCACGATTCCATCGGCCTTGGTGAAGATGGCCCAACCCACCAACCTGTGGAAACTCTGGCCTCTCTTCGTGCCATTCCAAATCTATTGGTGTTCCGCCCAGCTGATACCATGGAAACTGCCGAGTGCTGGCAACTAGCCATGGAAAGCATCCATTCGCCCAGCGTACTGGCGCTTACCAGACAGGGCCTTCCAGCTCTTCGTCTGGAATATACTGAAGAAAACATCTGCGCTCAGGGAGCCTATGAACTGGCCGCCGCCTCAGATGATGCGAAAGTAACGTTGTTTGCATCGGGTTCAGAGGTAGAAATTGCCATGAATGCCCGCGAAATGCTGGAACAAGAAGGCATACCAACCCGTGTGGTTTCAATTCCATGTTTTGAACTGTTCGAAGCACAAAGCTCCGAATATCAAAAAGGCATAATCGGTGATGCACCGGTTCGCATCGCTATTGAAGCAGCGATCAAACAAGGCTGGGAACGCTTTATCGGTGAAAACGGCACCTTCATCGGCATGAACGGTTTCGGCGCCTCTGCCCCTATTGACGACCTCTACAAACATTTCGGCATCACCGCTGAAGCAATTGTAAGTGCGGCAAAATCGAAACTTGGCTAGATAAATTCTGTTTGTTAAATCTGGCTAGTACAAAGATTCTTTAATGGGTGCAGATGTCTCTGCACCCGACATTCTCGACTGGAGACCTCCTATGACAGTTAAAGTTGCAATCAATGGTTTTGGCCGCATTGGCCGTAATGTCCTTCGCGCCATCATGGAGAGCGAACGCACAGATATTGAAGTGGTCGCAATTAATGATCTTGGACCTGTTGAAACAAACGCACATTTGATGCGTTACGATTCTGTCCATGGAAGATACCCAGGCACAGTTACCGTCAATGGAAACTCTATTGATGTGGGCAATGGCCCCATCGAAGTTACCGCCATTCGCGATCCAAAAGATCTGCCATGGGCCGATGTTGATATCGCTCTTGAATGCACAGGCATTTTCACAGCCCGCGACAAAGCCGGCATCCATCTGGAAAATGGCTCCAGCCGCGTATTGATCTCGGCTCCAGGAGCAGATGCAGATAAAACCATCGTTTTTGGTGTTAATGATGACGCGCTGACATCTGACGATCTTGTGGTCTCTAACGCTTCTTGCACAACCAATTGTCTTGCACCGGTTGCCTATGTGCTCAACAATGCCATCGGCATTGAAAAAGGCTTCATGACAACCATTCACTCCTATACTGGCGATCAGCCTGTGCTTGATACAATGCACAAAGATTTGTATCGCGGGCGCGCTGCAGCGATGTCCATGATCCCGACTTCTACCGGGGCTGCAAAAGCGGTTTCTCTTGTATTGCCTGAACTGGCTGGCAAGCTGGACGGTGTTGCAATCCGCGTTCCAACTCCAAACGTATCAGTGGTTGATCTCACCTTCATTGCTGCTCGTGACACAACACCTGAAGAAATCAACGAAGCCATTAAATCTGCTGCAGATGGCAAGTTGAAAGGCATTTTGGGTTATACCGACGAGCCTCTGGTTTCCATCGATCTAAATCATAACCCTCATTCTTCAATCTTTGCTTTGGATCAGACCAAGGTTCTGGAAGGAACCATGTGCCGTATCCTTACTTGGTACGACAATGAATGGGGCTTCTCAAACCGCATGGCCGACACAGCCGTCGCCATGGGCAAATTGATCTAGGCCATTCAAAATGGCTAATTTCAAAACCCTCGATGATGTGGATGTCAGCGGCAAGCGAGTATTGTTGCGCGTCGATTTAAATGTGCCTATGGATGCTGGTCGCATCACAGACACAACGCGCATATCTCGCATCTTGCCAACCATCAATGAGATTTCCGACAAGGGCGGGAAGGTTATCCTTCTTGCCCATTTCGGCCGCCCCAAAGGGCAGGTCTTACCGGAAATGTCACTGGAGCCAATCGTTCCAACCCTTGCTAAAATGCTGGGTAAGCCGGTTGGTTTTGCCAAAAATTGCATAGGCCCGGATGCATCATCTGTGGTTGATGCCATGGGAAATGGCGATATTGTTCTGTTGGAAAACACCCGTTTTCACTCTGGTGAAGAAAAAAACGACCCTGAATTTGTGACGAGCCTTGCGGCCAATGGTGACCTTTTCGTCAGCGATGCATTTTCAGCGTCCCACCGTGCACATGCTTCAACGGTTGGCCTTGCCCGGCACATGCAGGCTGTTGCTGGCCGCACCATGCAGGCAGAATTACAAGCGCTTGAATCCGGTCTGGGTGATCCTCAATCTCCAGTCATCGCCATTGTTGGCGGAGCCAAGGTTTCTTCAAAACTTGAACTACTGTCCAATCTGGTAGCCAAGGTCGATTGCCTCGTCATTGGCGGTGGCATGGCCAATACATTCCTGGCAGCACAAGGTTTCAACGTTGAGAAATCCCTCTGCGAACATGATCTGGCGGATACCGCACTTGCCATTTTGGCAAAAGCGAAATCGGAAAATTGTGAAATCATTCTGCCGACAGATGCAGTCGTTGCGTGGGAATTTGCCGCCAATGTCAAACATGAAACCGTTACGGTGGACGCGGTCCCTGCTGGCAGCATGATTCTTGATGCAGGGTCAGAAACCACAAAATGCATAATTGAGTGGATCAAAAAGGCCAATACATTGGTCTGGAATGGCCCACTTGGCGCATTTGAACTCACTCCTTTCGACCGCGCTACGGTTGCTGCAGCAAAAGCTGCTGCCGATGAAACCATTGCAGGAAATCTGATTTCAGTTGCTGGTGGCGGCGATACGGTAGCAGCCCTTAATCAGGCCAATGTGGGTGACAAATTCACCTATGTATCCACCGCCGGTGGTGCATTTTTGGAATGGATGGAAGGCAAGGAACTTCCGGGCGTGGCAGTCTTAAAGGCCTGACACAATATCAAGTCTATCAAGCGCTCGTAATCCAAAGCGTTTGCGCCAATGGACCTGTTCATCAGCCAAAGCCAATTGCGGGTATCGGGTAAATAGCGCTCGCAGCGCCACCCGACCTTCAAGTCGTGCCAGTTGATGGCCAAGACAAAAATGTATCCCCGCTCCAAATCCCATGTGCCGGTTTGGCCTGCGCATGAGATCAAGTTTTTCTGGCGCATCAATGACAGCCGGATCATAATTTGCCGCCACAAGACAGAGCATAATCAGTTCGCCTTTTTTAATTTGCACCCCTTCAATCTCCACATCCTTTTGCGGATAACGCGGTTTGGTAAAAGCCACCGGAGATACAAAACGCAACAATTCTTCGACCGCCAAATCGGCCTTCCCCCAATCCTCAAGCAGCAATTGCTTTTGTTTGGGGTTTTGCAACAGCGCCAGCACGCCACCACTTATCAAATGGGTCGTGGTTTCATGTCCCGCCACCAATAACAGAAACACCATCGCCACCAACTCATCGCTGGAAAGCCTCGCTCCTTCGGCTTCTGCCTGCACCAGATCAGCAATCATTCCCTTGCCACCGTGTGTGCGCACATGTTCAATCCGGTCTTGCAGATAGGCGGTCATGGACTTCAAACCGGGCAGAGCTTTTATGATACTGATCGGGCCAGTGACCTTGGTTAGCCCTTCAGCCCACCGCGAGAAAATTTCTCTGTCTTCTTGCGGTAACCCAAGCATTTCGCAAATTACCGAAAGCGGAAAAACCCGAGCAAACTCATCCACCAGATCGCATCGATCATTTTGAACAAACAAATTTTCCACCAACTCATTGGCAATCTTCTCGATGTTTGGTTCCAACGCCAATATGGTTTTGCGACGGAATGCCTGATCGACAAGCTTTCGCAACCTTGTATGGTCTGGTTCATCACTGGTCAGCATATTACCTGAAAGCAATTGCAGACTGCGCGGCATCCACCAACGCATCAGCGGCACAGAACCATCAGATTTTCGCTGGGTGAATGTGACATTGTCTTTTAAAACGGTCGCCGCACTGGATTGATTAGTTGTCACCCAGACTTTGCCAATAAATGGCATGCGGCGGCGCACAATGGCCGCTTCCTCTCTCATTGCACCAAGCAAACGAGAAGGATTGTTCATAAAATCGTCACTGGTGAACTCACTCATTTAACAATCTTTCTGCAGATTTTGCTCGTTAATCTTAAATCTAAACACTGCGTGTTTACCAACAAACAAGTTATCCCAACATTCAATCGATTTAGCACAAATTCAATCGGTTCGTATTAGATAGTAGCAATTGTCAGCCAATCAATCCTCGCGCATATATAGGGCAAATGGAGAGGATCAATCCATGGTTCTCCAATTCACCTATTTGATGTTTCAAGGATATTCCAATGAGCAGCGACATAATCCGATCTATTCTTGCCAATTACGAATCCGATAATCCCGGCACTAAAGCCAATTTATATAGAATGCTAAATACTGGCCGTCTGGCTGGTACAGGGAAAATGGTTATCCTTCCCGTAGATCAGGGCTATGAGCACGGACCTGCTGCAAGTTTTGCACCAAACCCGGCTGCCTATGACCCCCATTATCTTTATAAGCTCGCATTGAAAGCACAGTTGAACGCATTCGCTGCCCCCCTCGGTCTGCTTGAAACCGGTGCTGATACATTTGCTGGTCAAATACCGCTTATTCTAAAACTCAACAATGCCAACGGCCTATTTCCTGCCGGTTCACCGAAGGATCAGGCCCTCACAGGCAATGTGCAGGATGCCATTCGCATTGGCGCATCCGCAATCGGCTTCACCATGTATCCGGGTTCAGAAAAATCCTACGACATGATGGAAGAGGTCAAGGAACTGATTTCAGAAGCAAAATCTCACGGCATTGCTACAGTGCTTTGGTCCTATCCCCGCGGTGGCGATCTGAAAGCTGCTGATGAAACTGCTGTTGATGTCATCGCTTATGCAACGCACATGGCTGCACTTTTAGGCGCTCACATCATCAAAGTAAAAATTCCGGGCGATCACTTCAAAGACGAAAAAGCCAAAGCCAACTACGCAGATAACGGCATCGCCACAAGCACCGCTGCCGAGCGGGTTGCCCATATCAAACAATGTGCCTTTGCAGGAAAACGCATGGTTGTCTTCTCAGGCGGCGGCAAAAAAGGCGCTGATGCAGTATTTGACGATGCTAAATCAATCCTAGCAGGCGGCGGCAACGGTTCTATTATTGGCCGTAATTCGTTCCAGAGAAGTATGGATGATGCCTGTGATATGCTGGGCAAGGTAATTGATATTTATAATTAGGCGCTGGTTCTTACCCAAAGATCTGCCACTCTAATACTAAGTATTTACCTGCAATCTGGTGAAAATCGTTTCCACATTTCAGATTGTATTCTAGTCTGATTTATGGTCACAAAAACGGAATCCTATTTCAGTTGGTTAGCCCTGCCGGTTTATGTCTGGCAGGGACTGGCAGTTCGCAAACGAACCGAGCGCATGGAACCGCCCGATCTTGAGAAAACTTCTCACATAAAGGGCAAGGGCACACCTCTCCGGGTTATGGTTGTCGGCGATTCTTCAGCCGCTGGTGTCGGAGTTGATACCGCCGAAGATAGCCTTGGCGGGCATTTGTTGAGAATACTCAACGAGAAATCCAAACGACCGGTCACCGTTCATATTTGTGGCAATAACAGCGCTACAGCCGGTGCATTGCGTGATCATGTGGTGCCAAATCTAGCACGCGAAGAATATGACTATATTTCCCTAAATATCGGCACCAATGATGCCAAGAATTTCCATTCAGGCAAACGGTTCTGCAAAGAATTCGGCACCCTCCTATATGCTCTTCAGGCAAGGTTTCCCCACGCCCAAATCATCTGGGGCGGGGTTATTGATTTGGGACAAGTACCGGCATTGCCAAATCCGTTAAATAAAATCCTGAGTATTCGTTCACGTATCATAGATCGCAACGGAAAAATCCTTTGCAATGAACGCGGAGCCTTTGCTCCCAAATCCAAATGGAAAGTCATCTCGGAAAACTTTGCCCGCGATGGTTTTCATGCCAGCTCATTGGGATATGAGCGTTGGGCAGACG
Source organism: Rhizobiaceae bacterium (assembly GCA_016763155.1). Classification (GTDB taxonomy): domain Bacteria; phylum Pseudomonadota; class Alphaproteobacteria; order Rhizobiales; family Rhizobiaceae. The sequence continues at coordinate 6,009 of JAESUH010000056.1, read as the reverse complement.
AGCTTGCAGGTTACATCCTGACAATTGAACAATCATCCACCACCCAAACAAAAAGGGCGTCAAAATGAATTCAACCTATCACGAAATTTACGCTGACTGGAAAAATGACCCCCAGGGCTTTTGGGCAAAGGCAGCTGAAGAGATCGACTGGTATTCCAAATGGGATAAGGTCTTTGATGAAACTTTAGGTGCCTATGGGCGATGGTTTCCGGGCGCCACCTGCAACACCTGTTATAATTGTGTTGACCGCCATGTGGAAAATGGCCGTGCGGACCAATTAGCGTTCATTTATGACAGCCCGATTACCGACTCCAAGCGCACCTACACCTATGGTAAGTTGCTTGTTGAAGTGCAGGCCCTTGCAGCTGTTTTGAAGGAAAAAGGCGTCGGCAAAGGGGATGTGGTTTTAATCTATATGCCAATGGTTCCAGAGGCAGCCATCTCAATGTTGGCCTGCGCTCGTTTAGGCGCTATCCACTCCGTGGTTTTTGGCGGATTTGCACCTGCCGAACTGGCGGTTAGAATTAACGATTCCTCTCCCAAAGTTATCATCTCGGCTTCTTGCGGCATAGAGCCGAACCGTGTCATCGCCTATAAGCCATTGCTGGATGAAGCCATTGAAATTTCAGACGAAAAGCCCCTTGCAAACCTGATATTACAGCGCGAAAAACAGGTTTGTGACCTGATTGACGGGCGCGATTTCGATTATAAAACAGAAACCGACCGCACCCGTTCCGCTAGCACCCAGATTGCCTGCGAACCCGTCGCCGCCACCGATCCGCTGTATGTCCTTTATACATCAGGCACTACCGGAGAACCCAAGGGCGTTGTTCGCGACAATGGCGGCCACATGGTTGCGCTAAAATGGTCCATGAAAGCAATCTACGATGTAAACCCCGGTGAGGTTTTCTGGGCAGCTTCCGATGTTGGTTGGGTCGTTGGCCATTCCTACATCGTCTACGGCCCGCTGCTTCAAGGCAGCACGTCCATTCTTTACGAAGGCAAACCGGTTGGAACACCTGATGCAGGCGCGTTCTGGCGAGTAATTGAAGAACATAATGTGGTAGCCCTTTTCACCGCTCCCACAGCATTTCGCGCCATCAAACGCGATGATCCAGAAGCCAAATTACTGGCCAATTATGATCTATCCAAATTCCGCACCCTGTTTCTGGCTGGCGAACGGGCCGACCCTGACACCATACAATGGGCAGAAAAACATCTTGGCGTACCCGTTATTGATCATTGGTGGCAGACAGAAACTGGCTGGACCATTGCAGGCAATCCTATAGGTCTTGGCAAGTTACCGGTTAAATACGGTTCATCTTGCGTGCCAATGCCCGGATATGACGTGCAAATTTTAAGCGATGAAGGCCATCCACTAGAAGCTGGCGAACTGGGCAATGTAGTTTTAAAATTACCAATGCCGCCTTGTTGCTTCCCCACCTTGTGGAATGCTGAGGAGCGCTTCAACCAAGCCTATCTGGAAGAATTTCCCGGATACTATAAAACGGCTGATGCGGGCTATGTGGATGAAGATGGATATCTCTTCATTATGGCCAGAACCGATGACATCATCAATGTAGCTGGCCACCGCCTATCTACCGGCGGTATGGAAGAAATTGTCGCCGCTCATAAAGATGTGGCGGAATGCGCCGTGATTGGCATTGAAGACAAGCTGAAGGGCCAACTTCCTTGCGGTTTTTACATTCTCAATGCAGGCGTTGAGCGCAGCGAAGAAGAGATTGAAAAAGAAATCATCGCCCTTGTTCGCGAGAAGATCGGCGCGGTTGCCGCCTTCAAATTGGTAATGTCTGTTCCAAGATTACCCAAAACCAGATCCGGCAAAATTTTGCGGGGAACCATGCAAAAAATCGCAGACGGCATAGAGTGGAAAATGCCCGCAACCATTGATGACCCTGAAATTTTGGATGAAATCACCGAAGTCCTAAAGGCCAAAGGAATTATCAAGAATTAGCACCTATTTCTAGAATACTTCCCGAAAAGTGGCGGCCGGTTTTCGAATAAGAAGTGTTCAAAAAAAAGCTTAGAACGTTTTCGCGGTTCAGATAATCGCGAAAATATTCTAAGCAATTACCCAAGACGACGCAAAGCCGCCTGGGTCATATGGGGAAACCCCAATATTTGCAGGAAAATTCTATTCAGATTTTTCAGTCTTAGCAAAATTCGCAAAAACAGAATCCGCATCAACAGCTTCTACTTTTTCCACGGTAGGAGCTCGGTACCCTTGGGTCTCACCAGCTGGAAGCAATTGCACTTTCTCTTCTTCCGGTGTTTCTACAGGTTTTGGTGCCCATTTAGCAGCTTTGTTAACTTCGAAATCCATCGCAATTTGAGTACAAATACCAAGAGTTACGGGATCCATCGGCGCCAGATTGGCCGAGTTCCAATGGGTGCGTTCACGAACCGCTTCAATGGTATTTTTAGTTGTTCCCACCAGACGAATAATCTGACTATCCTTCAACTCAGGGTGATTACGCACCAACCACAAAATTGCATTGGGGCGATCCTGCCGTTTGGATAGCGGTGTATAACGTGGGCCCTTGCGTTTCAACGGAGGAACAATAACCTTCGGCTCAGCAACATGCATACGATGGTTGCTATCAGCCTGTGCTTTATCCAACTCATCACGAGAAAGCTGTCCTGCTGAAATCGGGTCCATACCCTTAATACCCTGGGCACTCTCGCCATCGGCAATGGCACGAACTTCCAGAGGGTGAAGCGCGCAAAATTCAGCAATCTGGTCAAATGTCAAAGAAGTATTGTCAACAAGCCATACTGCGGTTGCTTTTGGCATTAGAGGCACTTTGGCCATGGCAGGATCTCCTGAATAAAGTTCTAGTGTTTGCCCGCCCGGGTTTTGGGGGGCTCCCTTTCGGGAAAGTAGGGCCACAATGTGTGGGAATTAGCCCTTTCATAGCCATTTGCTAGCAACATGGCAAATGCTTAATCAAAAAAGCATGAGAGCAACACACGTAAATAACAACATTCAAACTTTCTGGTAACCATTAACCCTCAGTTAAGCTTTATGGGTCATTAATTATGTATTCCAGTTTTCTGGATTTCAACCTAGATGGTCTACCCACTAGTTTGAACCTCCCTGTCAACTTCAGAGCCGCTTTGCGGCTCTTTTTTTTGCCATGTCTTTGCAATTATTTTGCCGTTGTCATTGAGAACAATCAGGTTTTCAACTCCAAATCGGTTAACCAAGCCTGAATTAATTCATCAGAAATCTCTCAATTTCCTGCTTTTTAACAGCCCATAGCTTTACCAAAAGCCTCTGGTATACTAAAAACAATCAATACAGATCATCTGAAATAACAAAACCTCAGTGCAGCGGGATTAAGATTTTGGTAAACACAATAAATCTGGCGGAACGGTTTGCCTATTCAGACAGGTACAAAACCCTATTTGATGATGGCATGTCTTTGGTAGAAAACAGTGCGTCCTATCTGGACGGACCAGGCCGCAAGGCTGCAAAAACTCTACCCCAATCTGCAGCTTTATTTTATGGCGCTGAATCCATGCGCCTGACCACACGCTTGATGCAACTGGCCTCATGGTTATTATTGCAACGCGCTGCCAATGAAGGTGAAATGACGCGCGAACAGCTTCTTGATGAGAAGAAAAAAGTCGTGCTTGAGGCTTCAAAAGCACCTATAGACAATGAATCCTGGAGCCTTTTGCCTGAAGATTTCAAAGACCTCGTGTTGAAAAGCATTACGCTACAAAGCCGCGTGCGCAAGCTCGACACCGAATTATACGGTGAACGCCAAGTTCAGGATGGCAATGCCAGCAACCCAATCAGTCAACAAATTGACCTGCTATCAACCGCCTTTGGCGCAAGACGGTTAAGTTAGAGACTTTTTATAATAGCTTTGCGGCACACCAAAGCTTGCCCCAACTTTCCTTTGTAGGTTTCCCAAACATTTTTATGACCTAAGCAGCATTCGCTTGGCCACGGACGTATGTCCGGCATGATGAGATATGTCGAGCATGATAAGGTGAGGCATCCAGCCCCGGCATTTTATAAAAACACCGGGGTCGGAACTATTCCAATGCCTTGACGATGTTATCCGTCATCTTTTTGGCATCCCCCAAAAGCATCATTGTGGCTTCATTGTAAAACAATGAATTGTCGATACCGGCATAGCCAGGAGAAAGTGAGCGCTTAACAAACAGGCAGGTTTTTGCCTTATCCACTTCAAGGATCGGCATACCATAAATCGGAGAAGTTGGGTCATCCCGCGCTGCCGGATTGGTCACATCATTTGCACCAATCACATAAACAACGTCAGCCTGAGAAAAATCAGAATTGATATCTTCCAATTCAAAAACTTCGTCATATGGCACATTGGCTTCAGCCAAAAGCACATTCATGTGGCCGGGCATACGACCTGCCACAGGATGGATCGCATATTTAACGTCCACGCCTTCTTCCTTGAGCCTATCGCCCAACTCACGAAGGGAATGCTGTGCTTGCGCAACTGCCATGCCATATCCTGGCACGATGATAACTGAGCCGGCATTCTTCATTAAGAAGGCAGCATCCTCGGCAGAGCCCAGTTTTGCGTTCCGCTCAACCCCGTCATCATCAACACTAGAAGCAGCATCATCGCCGCCAAATCCACCCAGAATAACTGAAATGAAGGAGCGGTTCATGGCTTTACACATGATATATGAAAGGATTGCACCAGAGGAACCAACCAAGGCGCCGGTAATAATGAGGGCAAAATTTCCCAATGTGAAACCAATACCTGCGGCAGCCCAACCAGAATATGAATTAAGCATGGAAACCACGACCGGCATATCCGCACCACCAATCGGAATGATGATCAGGACACCCAGAATAAAGGATAAAAAGGCAATAACCCAGAACAGGAATGTGCTCTCAGTGTTCACAAAAATGATTGTTAAAACAACAATGGCCAATGCAAGAGATGCATTTATCAAATGCCTGAAAGGCAACATGATCGGCTTGCCAGACATGCGACCATCCAGCTTGGCAAATGCAATGACCGACCCGGTGAAAGTTATCGCGCCAATGATCACCCCAAGGGTCATTTCAAACAGACTGGCCCCGTGAATATGGCCAATTGTGCCAATTCCAAAAGCTTCCGGTGCATAAAGCGCGGAAGCCGCAACCATGACCGCCGCCAATCCGACCAGCGAATGGAAAGCCGCAACCAATTGCGGCATGGATGTCATAGCAATGTTTTTTGCAAGATAGGCACCAACGCCACCGCCAATGGCCAAACCAAGCAGAATCAACGCCCAGCCACCGATACTTGGATCAGCCAATACCAGTGTGGTCAAAATGGCAATTGCCATACCGACCATGCCATAGATATTTCCCTGACGGCTTGTTGTTGGGTGAGAAAGGCCACGCAATGCCATGATGAACATGACACCGGAAACCAGATATAAAAATGCGGTAATATTTTCCATTGTAGTTCCTACCGCTCTTTTTTCTTATACATGGCAAGCATGCGTTGGGTCACAAGGAACCCGCCAACAATATTCACAGCCGCCAACACCAGTGCAATGAAGCCGAAACTGGTTGCAGCAAAACCTGCTGCCTGAATTCCCGTTGCAAGCAGCGCTCCAACGATGATCACAGAAGATATAGCATTGGTCACCGCCATTAGCGGCGTATGAAGCGCTGGCGTTACAGACCAAACGACATAATAGCCAACAAAAATCGTCAAAACGAATATGGCCAATTGAAAAACAAACGGGTCAATTCCCGCAGTTGCGACAGCTGCACCGCCACTTCCAATTGCAACGGCCTCTTCGGCTAGAGCTCCAGCCCGTTCGGCAATTTCTCTGGCCTGCTCTGCAAGCGTTTTCGCGCTTGCAGTTGCAATGAATAGACCATCACTCATTTAGCTTCTCCCGCTTTTTTGGGGGTTCTTTTGCGCGGCGCTGCCGGTTTGGGGGCAAAGGCCGGATGAACAATCTTTCCACCCTTGGTCAAAAGGGTCGCAGATA
>JAESUH010000055.1 GCA_016763155.1 Rhizobiaceae bacterium | reverse complement strand
GTACATTTGGCATGCCATTTTGGTCGACACTGGCAAGCGACATTGCAGTGGGGTCGTTGGGCTCAGAATTTTCGGCAAGTTCCAGCCATTGGGTGAACAGATACATTGGATTTTCTTGATTCTGGTCATCATTTCTTAACCCAGATGCACGATCATTCATTGACACTTGTCCCATTGGTTTTTCGTTGGAGGCATTCATGCACGCAGTTACAAGTACACACAAAATTTTACAGTCTTCTCGCCGTGGAAACCGGCAGATGCACAATAGTAGGACAAAGCATCTGATTCTCCAATCAATTTGCGTTGGAATACTGGCAGTTGGCATGTCTGCATGCACGCTCAGCAAAGCGGTTGATACACGTACTATCCAAAGTGAACTGATCACCGGATCCGTCACAAAAACAGCAGAAGCTGAAGGGGTAGACACAGGCGACACCCAGATTATTAATTCGCTCGTGGGTAAAAATGATCAGGTAGCAAATCCTACAAGTTCCCTAGCATGGCAAAATCCAGATACGGGCAATAGCGGTACGATTTTGGTCATTGAAAAATTCATCGGGCCTCAAGGGAAAAAGTGTAAGAAATTCAAGACCACAGTCGATTCATTCATGGGTATTTCAATCTATGATGGAGAAACCTGCGAATTGAAAAAGGGCATCTGGATACTCTCACAGTTTTTTAGAAAAAAGCTGAACTCCTAAACCATACCTATTCATTGCCACACCTATTCATTGAATGAACGTTCTGGCAGGAATTCCATCATATCCAATTCCCATTCAATTGAGATTTGCGGCAATTGTGGACTTTTCACACAATACCCCCCATATCCATGTAGAATGGCATCTTTTCAGGCACCGTGCCCGTTTTGATGGCCGAGTGATTCTGGGGTATATTAATGCGTGATCCATATAAAGTTTTGGGCGTTTCCAAAAAGGCCAGCGAAAGCGACATCAAGAGCGCTTTCCGCAAACTTGCAAAAAAATTCCACCCGGACACCAATAAAGATGACCCAAAAGCTCAACAGCATTTCACCGAGGCTAATCAGGCCTATGAAATTCTTGGCAACAAAAAGAAACGTGGCCAGTTTGACCGCGGAGAAATTGACGGTGAAGGCAAGGAACGCTTTACAGGGTTTAACCCCGGCGGTTTTGGCCAGGGTGGCTTTGCAAATGACGGCTCTGGTTATGGCCACCGAGCGCAAAGAAGGCCCGGCGCTCAACAAGGCGGCTTCGGCCAGCATGCGGCAGGCGCAGAAGATATATTGAGTGAGCTGTTCGGTTCAGCCTTTGGTGGTAACCGGCAAAATGCCGGTCCAAATCCGGGGTTTGGTGCTCAAGGTGCCCCAAGGAGACAAGCGGTCAATCTCGACATCAAATTGACCATGCGAGTTAGCGTTGAAGATTTGGCTCGCGGCAAGGCATCTGTGAAACTACCGGACGGAAAACAGATTTCCGTTTCAATCCCGCCGGAATCCGAAAATGACCAGGTCATTCGTTTGAAGGGTCAGGGAAACAAACAACCGGGCATGAAACCTGGTGATGCGATGGTCACACTGTCATTTATTACCCATCCAACATTTGCCGTTCATGGAGCCGATTTGCGCTATCAACTTCCGCTGCCTCTGAAAACTGCGGTTTTAGGTGGCAAGGAAAAGGTGAAGACCTTTGATGGCACGCTTTCGCTAAAAATTCCTGCTGGCACAAATTCCGGCAAGGTTTTCCGTTTGAAGGGCAAAGGATTGCCGAAAAAAGGCGGCGGTACTGGAGATTTTCTGGTGGAAACCGTTATCCAATTGCCTGAAGGCGGTTTGGAAGAGCTAAAGGCACTTTACTCCGACACGGTAAAATAAACCCTACCCTAGCTGGTAGCATCTCCAGATTTTATTAACCATAAATATGCCAATCCTTGTGTGCAGCGCAGCAATATGCTTGGTATTGCTTGCGGGGCCACTGAGCCTATGCAATACCAAATCAAACTGATGGCAACTAAGGTGCGGACTATGTGCTATCACACGAGACATAAAATCACTGCCAAAACCCTATATGGAGGTTGATATGGCTACATCCAATGGATTGATGGCTGGGAAACGCGGACTGATAATGGGCGTTGCCAATAAGCGCTCTATTGCCTGGGGCATCGCCAAATCATGCGCTGATGCTGGTGCCGACCTAATTCTGACATATCAGGGCGATGCGTTTAAAAAACGGGTTGAGCCACTTGCTGCAGAATTGGGAGCACAGGTCGGCGGCGATGTTGATGTGACCAAGCCTGAGACCATCGATGCCGTCTTTGACGCTATTCAAAAAGAACATGGCAAGATAGATTTTCTGGTTCATGCGATTGCCTTTTCCGATAAGGACGAGCTGACCGGACGCTACGTGGATACCACGGCTGAAAATTTCCGCATGACCATGGATATTTCAGTCTACTCCCTCACCTCAATTGTTCAGCGTGCTGAAAAATTGATGGTAGATGGCGGATCAATCCTGACACTGACCTATTATGGTGCGGAAAAAGTTATGCCTCATTATAATGTCATGGGCGTCGCCAAAGCTGCACTTGAGGCATCTGTAAGATATCTGGCCGTGGATCTGGGAAGCAAAAAAATTCGCGTTAACGCGCTTTCAGCTGGCCCTATCAAGACGCTGGCCGCTTCAGGCATTGGCGATTTCCGCTATATCTTGAAATGGAATGAATATAATTCTCCGCTGAAACGCACCGTGACAATTGAAGAAGTGGGCGATTCAGCGCTGTATCTCTTGTCTGACCTCTCCAGGGGGGTTACGGGTGAGGTTCATCATGTGGATTCAGGTTATCATACGGTTGGCATGAAGGCCGTGGATGCACCAGATATTTCAGTCATCAAGGACTAACGACCAAAAACCCATGGCAAATCCAGTTATTTATTATGTCCGACACGGACAAACAGACTGGAATGCGGAACTCCGTTTCCAGGGCCGTCGTGACATACCCTTAAATTCCAAGGGTCAGCAACAGGCTGACCATAATGGTGAAACGCTGGCCAAACTGCTGCCAGAAGGTCACAGCCTTCCCTTTATCTCAAGCCCAATGAAGCGCACCCGCGAGACTATGGAGCGGATTCGGACCAAATTAGGTCTCCCGGACGATGGGTATAAAACTGATGATCGTCTCATCGAGGCCACTTATGGTGATTGGGAAGGTAAAACCTTGCCAGAGGTCAAACTGGAATTTCCAGACCTTCATCGTCTTCGCAAGCAAATTCGGTGGGACTTTTGTCCACCCAATGGCGAAAGCTGCGCCATGATACTTGGCCGTATTGCTGAGTGGTACGAAAGTCTGGAAGGTGATGCCGTGGTTGTTGCCCACGGCGTAGTGGGACGTGTGTTACGTTACCATTTGCTGGACATGGATAAGCAGGAAGCTGGTGGGTTTGTATTTCCTCAGGACAAAATTTGCGTCATCCAAAAGGGTAGCGAAGAATTTGTTTAATGGTTTGATCAATTTGACCAAACAACAAATCCAACCTACAAATCCAACAAATTAAATTTTTGGAAATTCCATGTCATTCAATACATTTGGTCATATGTTTCGTGTCAGCACCTGGGGAGAAAGCCATGGGCCAGCTCTTGGTTGTGTCGTTGATGGGTGCCCTCCGGGGATCGAATTCACATTGGCTGAAATTCAAGCCTTCATGGATAAGCGCAAACCCGGTCAATCGCGCTTTACCACCCAGCGTAAAGAAGCCGATCTGGTGGAAGTTCTATCGGGGGTTCTGCCCCATGAAAGCAAAGCTGATGTGCTGATTACCACCGGCACACCAATATCAATGCTGATCCGCAATACCGACCAGCGCTCGAAAGATTATTCCGAGATCAAGGATCGCTATCGGCCCGGCCATGCGGATTTCACCTATGACGCAAAATATGGCATTCGCGACTATCGCGGTGGCGGACGTTCATCCGCGCGCGAAACTGCGGCAAGGGTTGCTGCTGGCGGGCTTGCTCGCAAAGTAATCCCCGGCGTTACAATTCGTGGAGCGCTGGTGCAGATTGGCAATTTAAAAATCAATCGCGAAAACTGGGACTGGGACGAGGTCAATAACAATGATTTCTTCTGCCCAGATCGCGAAATGGCAGCTCAATGGGCTGACTATCTAGGCAAAATCCGAAAGTCCGGTTCTTCTATCGGCGCGGTTATTGAAGTTGTCGCCGAAGGGGTGTCAGCTGGATTGGGTGCACCGATTTACGCCAAGCTGGATCAGGAAATTGCTTCCTATATGATGTCTATCAATGCGGTCAAAGGCGTTGAAATCGGCAATGGTTTTGAGGCTGCTACCCTGACAGGTGAAGAAAATGCCGATGAAATGCGGATGGGTGAGGACGGCGATGTGCGTTTCCTTTCCAATAATGCAGGTGGCATTTTAGGAGGCATTTCAACAGGGCAACCGATTATTGCCAGGTTTGCTGTGAAACCCACCTCCTCCATATTAAAGACCCGCAAGAGCGTTACCGCCTCCGGTGAAGAAATTGACGTTCGAACAAAGGGACGCCACGACCCATGTGTGGGTATTCGTGCCGTACCGATTGGCGAGGCAATGATGGCTTGCGCCATCGCAGACCACTTTTTGATGCATCGCGGCCAAACCGGCAGAAATTGAGATAATTTATGAGTTATGATCAGGCAAAAATTGTTGAAGCCATCCGCGCTTTTGAAGCGGGTGAAATCGTTGTTGTTGTTGACGATGATGGTCGCGAGAATGAAGGCGATCTAATTGTTGCAGCTGTTCACTGCACAGGCGATAAAATGGCGTTCATCATTCGCCACACCAGCGGCATCGTCTGCACTCCGATGACGGCAGCGGATGCCAAACGGTTGAACCTTGCGCCGATGGTTGCAGATAATGATGTGCCACACGCGACCGCATTCACGGTTTCTGTCGACTATAAGCATGATACCACAACGGGAATTTCTGCCGAGGAACGCAACTCCACCGTTCGCGCTCTGGCAAACCCCAATTCTGGCGCGCTGGACTTTGTGCGACCGGGGCACATTTTCCCTCTGGTTGCCAAGGCTGGCGGTGTTTTGATGCGCTCGGGCCATACTGAAGCAGCGGTAGACCTTTGCAGACTGGCTAAACTTCCGTCCGTTGGAGTGATTTCAGAGTTGGTAAATGATGATGGCACCGTTATGCGCGGGCCACAGGTCGATGCATTTGCTGAAGAAAACAAACTGCACGTTATTTCCGTTGCCGATCTGATTTCCTATCGGCAACGACAAGAAAGCATGATTGAGCAGCTGGAACAGTTTGAAATTGAAACCTCTGCTGGCACGGCAGTCGCCCATACCTACAAGACCAAATGGGATGCCATGCATCATTTGGCGGTAGTATTTGGGGATATTCGCGACGGCCAGAATGTTCCGGTGCGTTTGCAAATTGAATCTGTGATTGATGATGTGTTTGGTGCCACCAGCCCATTGCGAGATATTTTGGACGAAATGGCAAAAGGCGGCCGTGGGGTTGTGGTTTATTTGCGCGAGGGCGCTGTTGGAGTGGTCAATCAGAGCCACCGCAGTGACGTTGAAGAGGCTCTTGCCGAAGAGGGCCGCGAGCATCACAATGAAGCTAAATCCCGGCAAGAAGAATGGCTCGAGATTGGTCTAGGCGCTCAAATTTTGAAAGATCTAGGCATCCAATCCATCGAATTGATGGCCTCGCGGGAACGTCATTATGTGGGACTTGAAGGATTTGGTATCAAGATCGCCAAAACCGTATTGACCGAATAGGAGTTTTTGATGCGCAGGATTTTTGCCACTTTGCTATTCCTAATGCTGGCCAATCCAGCATTGGCTGCTGAAACCCTAGTCATCCAAAAGCTCAACCCGGCTAAATATCCAAAAGAAATCATTGTTGACCAGCGCAAACCCGCGATAAAAGGCTTACCCGACGGGAAAATTGCCACAGCGCGAGGAAACATCGTTGCGGCCTGGTATTCTGAACCAACGCAGCGTTATCGCCATGGCGTATTGGGTGATACAATCGAAGCAGGCTCTCTCAAGGTTCTAACCAAGCTTGGTCACACCCTCACCTATCGGCTTCCCTCAACAGAAGTATTTGAAGATATAACACCTCGTCTCATTGATCTTGACCGCAATGGAAGTGTGGAAGTTATCACCATCCGCTCTTCTTTGCGCAAAGGTGCTGCAATCACCATTTATGGCCTTAACGGCAATACGCTGGTGCCAAAGGCAACAACACCATACATTGGGCTTAAACATAGGTGGTTGAATATTGCAGGTATCAGTAATTTTAGCCGTTCCAAAAATTTAGAAATCGCTGCTGTTATCACACCCCACATTGGGGGAAAATTGCGATTTTATCAGTATATTTCGGGCAAGCTGGTAAAAACTGCGGCGGCTTCCGGGTTTTCCAATCATGTTATTGGTTCGCGTGAGCAAAACCTTTCTGCGATTGCTGATTTTGACGGAAATGGCACACCAGATTTAGCCCTGCCTTCTGCAAATCGGCGATCCTTATATATTATCAGCATGTCCGGGCTAAAAATGCGATTATTGGCTCAGGCAGATTTTCCGGCCAAAATCGATAAGGCTATAATTGCCGAGGGTAAGGGAAAGAAAACCCGTTTTATCGTTGGACTTGAAGATGGCAGCGTTTATTCTGCCCATCGTTAATAGTTAGAGCACTTGTGCGATTTTCTAAATCGCGAAAGTGCTCTAAGCTTTTGTTTTTACGCACTTCTTATCCGAAAACCGGTTACCACTTTTCGGGAAGTGCTCTTGGTCATGAATTATTAAGAGGATTTCCTTGAATGACAACCGTCATATTTTCCCATTCAAGCAGCCTTGATCACATAACGCCGCCCGGCCATCCGGAGCGCCCTGACCGAATTCGGGCCGTGACGAAGGCGCTGGAACATCCCGATTTTGATGATATCGAACGCATTGATGCGCCAGCAGCCGATACAAAACTGTTTGAACTTGCCCACCCTGCTTCGCACATAAAAATGCTGCATGACCGAATTCCAGAAACCGGCATTGCCATTATTGATGGCGATACCAGCGCCAGCCCGAAAAGCTGGGAAGCGGTTCGTCACGCAGTGGGTGCTGCGACTGCTGGCGTTGATGCGGTGATGAGTGGCAAGGCAGATAATGTTTTTGCCAATATTCGCCCTCCGGGACATCATGCAGAAAAAACTACGGCTATGGGATTTTGCTTTGTAAATACCATCGCAATTGCAGCCCGCTATGCCCAACAAAAATATGGCATTGAAAGAGTGGCCATCGTCGATTGGGATGTGCATCACGGCAATGGGACCCAGAATATTTTCTACGAAGACGAGAGCGTATTGTTTGCCTCAACCCATCAAATGCCACTTTACCCAGGCACTGGTGCAAAACACGAAACCGGTGTTGGAAATATCTTTAATGCGCCTTTGAGCGAAGGCGATGGCAGTGATGCTTTCAAAGAGGCTGTTAGTTCTAAAATCCTTCCGGCGGTGGATAATTTTGCCCCGGACCTAATCCTGATTTCCGCAGGGTTTGATGCCCACTTTAAAGACCCGCTTGCAGGTATTAAGTTAGTGGAAGAAGACTTTGGCTGGGCTACCGGCAAAGTGATGGAACTTGCCGGAAAGCACTGTAATAACCGGCTTGTTAGCCTGCTTGAAGGGGGTTACGATCTGGAAGGTCTGGCCGATTCTGCGGCGGCACATGTGAGACGCCTGAATTTAGGCTGACAAAAAATGGAAAAATTTATGTCTGAAGATAAACCCGATGTAAGCAAAATGAGCTTTGAAGATTCTTTGTCGCAGCTCGAAGGCATTGTGGAGAGCCTTGAACAGGGTAATGTACCTCTGGATAAATCCATTGAATTTTATGAGCGCGGAGAAAAACTGCGCGATCATTGCCAAAAGTTGCTCCGGGCAGCCGAAGACAAGGTTGAAAAAATCCGGGTTGGCGCCGATGGATCAGCTACAGGTACGGAGCCGCTAGACTCCTGATAGGTATTTTTAATGAAAAAATTTAGACTATTTATTTGGGTCACAATCGTAGTTCTCGTTGCGGTTCTGGCGATGGATCGGTTTGGCGTTTTCAGTTTGAAGGAAGCAGCCGTAGTTGCCAGCATTGGCGGGCCGTTTAACCTTATCCGCACGGATGGTTCGCCCATTACCCAGGACGACCTTAAAGGCAAACCACATGCCATATTCTTTGGCTTCACAAATTGTCCTGAGGTTTGCCCAACCACACTGTTTGAAGTAAGTGGCTGGTTGAAGCAAATGGGAGACGACGCGGATAAATTGGTGTTTTATTTCTTCACCGTTGATCCCGAACGAGATACTAAAGAAGTGCTGTCTGAATATGTGGGAGCCTTTGATCCTCGCATAATTGGAGTAACTGGCACGCCTGAAAACATGACACAGGCAACCACGGCTTACCGTGTTTATGTCCGGAAAGTTCCCGAAGAGGGGGACGAATATACAGTGGATCATGGGGCTTCCATATATCTGATGAAAGCGGATGGCAGCTTTTCAGGCACGATTGCTTATGGTGAAAGCGGCGACAGCGCATTGCAGAAGCTTAAAAACCTGGTGAAATAGAGCTGTTTCAGACTGCGCCAATTCGGCATTTGTTTACGATTTATCAACCATGTTTGTTTGGGCTATTCTAACCATCCAGTGGTACTATCCCTTGGTGGACAAATTTGCCGAGAGATTATTGTAATGCGTAACACTGGCCGAAAACTACTGCTGTCATCGCTCATTTTGATTGCTGGAATATCCAGCGCCAATGCTGGTTTTGTAGCTGATGCTCAAGAAGCCAATTTGAAAGTTGGTGTATTGCGCGGCTCAATTGGTATGGAAACCTGGGCGGAAGCCCCTTCTCCCATGTCGAACAAACCTAGCCCCTTAGATCGTCTCAGCGGCCGAGTGTTCCTTCCTGATATGGCGCAAATTGCGGAACTGGCAAATACGAACCCTGTGCTGGATGATGAGGGAAACCCGCTGGACATGGTGACGACAGCCGGTATCGGAGACGATAGCGAAAAAGAGGTCGTCTGGGAGCGCTTTAACAAACGCGGCAAACCCCTTCGCGATAAATTTGCCAAGTGAACCTGTCTTTAAAGCCCTTTGTGGTTTTAATTATTCCTTGTAAATCAAGCTACCGGCGGCCATGAAGCTTTCATGGAAACAAAAATCCGACTGGATAATTTACTTGTAGAACGTGGGTTTTACAAAAGCCGATCGCGCGCCCGCGATGCAGTTGCGCGTGGATGTGTTTCCATTGCTGGCAAACCAATTGCTAAACCTGGTCTTTCCGTAAACAAAAAAAGTGATGTCGAAGTTGATGACCCGGCGATCTCTTATGTTTCCCGATCCGCATTGAAGTTGATAGAGGCAATTGAGAAATCCGGGCTTGATCCGAGTGGGCGTATTGCACTGGATATCGGAGCCTCGACCGGCGGATTTACTCAAGTGTTGCTGGAACGTGGTGCCAAACATGTATATGGAGTGGATGTGGGGCATGATCAAATGGATCCAGAACTCGCCAAAGACCCGCGTGTGACAAATTTAGAAAACTTGAATGCCAGGGAATTATCCCTTAATGACCTTGGTGGCGTTGCTCCTGAATTTTTGGTGAGCGATGTCAGTTTTATTTCGCTCAGGCTTGCTCTTCCCCCAGCACTTGATATGGCAGTAAGCGGGGCACTTGGAATTTTTCTTATCAAACCACAATTTGAACTGGGGCGAGACCATATTGGCAGGGGCGGTATGGTTCGAGATAAAGTTGCTGCTAGTGAATGTGCACTGGCACTATCGCGATGGCTGAACGACTACCCCAATTGGCAATGCACTCATTTCTTGCCCTCACCGATATCCGGTGGCGATGGCAATGACGAATATCTAATGGCAGGAATAAAACGATGAGCGAGACACTTACAATCGAACGCCTTGGCACACAGGGCGATGGCATAGTTGCCAATTCCAACGGCAATATCTTTGTGCCGTTCACTCTGGAAGGCGAAACAGTTGAAGTTAGCGGCAGCGGCAAGCGGCGCGATCTGGAAACAGTCGTCACGCCCTCCCCTTCCCGCGTTGAGCCCATATGCTCGCATTTTGGAAAATGTGGCGGGTGCCAGCTCCAACATATGGAGCAAAAAGCCTATCTGGAATGGAAGCGCGAATTAGTGGTGTCAGCTTTACGTTCAGAAAATATCTCAACTCCGGTTGAACCTGTTCGCACGTTCAAAAATGGCAAGAGGCGGCGCGCAGTATTTACCGCGACCCAAACCAGTGGTGGCATAGTTCTTGGCTATCTGGAGCGTAATTCCCACAACATGATTGCAATTGAACAATGTCCGGTTCTAAACCCTAAAATTGTTGAAGCAATCGATAAGGTGAGACAGGTGATTGCCAGTCTTGTTCCAGCAAACGAACTTTCTCATGTCTCCGTTCTGGCTTGCGATAACGGGCTTGATATTTCGTTTGAGTGCAAAAAGCAGCCTTCAGGAACTCAAATCAAAAGTGCCATTAGACGTTTTACAGAAAGCGGGTTTTGCCGCCTGTCAATAAATGGCGAGACCGTGGTTGAATTAAAGACCCCGATGCTCTCCATCGGAGCCACAAGGGTAACACCTGCACCGGGCGGATTTGTGCAGGCTGTGAAAGCAGCCGAAATCGCCATGCGCGATATGGTCGTGTCGCATTTATCTCCTGCAAAAAAGACCGCAGATCTATTTTGCGGCATCGGCACATTTGCCCTACATTTGGCAGAGTTTTCCACTGTGACCGCGCTTGAATCCGATGAAGCTTCAATTGAAGTTCTTAGGCAGGCTTGGCGCAATACGGCAGGAAAGCTGCGCATGATCAACGCTGAAAAACGCGACCTTTCCCGGCGACCATTTTCAGCAGCTGAGATGAAAAAAATCGACGGGGTTGTGTTTGATCCTCCCCGGGCAGGTGCCGAGATGCAGGCAAAGCAATTGGCCAAATCGAAGGTTAAAAAGGTCGCCGCAATATCTTGTAATCCTGCGACTCTAGCGCGGGATTTGCGCATTTTGATTGATGGGGGCTACAAATTACTGTCGGTTACGCCATTGGATCAATTTGTCTACACACCCCATGTAGAGATGGTAGCACTTTTAGAACGCTGATCTAAAGAAGTTTGCCGGGGTTCATAATGCCTTGTGGGTCCACTGCCTGTTTGAGCGCCTTCATCAGATTTAGCTCCACCGGGTCTTTGGTTTCTGCCATCATTTTCTTTTTCATT
Source organism: Rhizobiaceae bacterium (assembly GCA_016763155.1). Lineage (GTDB taxonomy): Bacteria > Pseudomonadota > Alphaproteobacteria > Rhizobiales > Rhizobiaceae. The sequence goes on along the minus strand of JAESUH010000055.1, from coordinate 30,543 downwards.
TTGCCAATGCCATGCTCGGCTGAAATGGAGCCATTGAGGGAAAGCACGAGTTCATGAATGAGGCCATTTATTCGCAAGCGGTTTGACAGAAATTCTTTACTATCTCCGCCCAGCGGGACCGAGATATTATAGTGAATATTACCGTCACCCATATGGCCAAAGCCGCAAATTCTGGCATCGGGAAGTTCGCGCAATATTATAGTTTCTGCATCGTCAAAAAACTTCGGTACTGAATGGACCGGCACAGAGATATCGTGCTTGATGGAGCCACCTTCCGGTTTTTGTGCGGGGGCCAGCAATTCTCGAATGGCCCAAAACTCATCTTGCTGGGTGATTGATTGAGCAATGGCTGCATCATTGACCACGCCGCTTTCAAACGCCTCTCCCAAAATATCGTGCATTATTGCTCCCGCATCGCCATCAGGGCGGTTGGAGGAAATTTCCATAAGCGCGTACCATGAATGCTCTTCAGCCATGGGGTCACGCGTATCAGGCATATTGCGCAATACGAAATCCAACCCGATGCGTGGCATTATTTCAAACCCGGTCAGCGAGCTACCGGCACCAGCTTTTGCAACCTGAAACAGGTCCAGCGCTTTTTGCGGGCTATCCAGCCCGATGAAAGCCACGTCTCGCGATTTTGGTTTTGGAAATAGCTTCAGGACTGCTGCTGTAACAATGCCCAACGTACCTTCCGCACCGACAAACAAGCCTTTAAGATTATATCCGGTATTGTCTTTCTTTAATCGCCGCAGGCCATTCCAGACATCGCCATTGGGCAGCACTACTTCCAGCCCCAGCACCATCTCGCGGGTATTGCCATAAGCTAACACGGCTGTGCCGCCGGCATTGGTGGATATGTTGCCGCCAATCTGGCAGGAACCTTTGGAACCGATGGACAGCGGAAACAGGCGATCATTTTCATCGGCCAGTTTTTGGGCGTTCTCCAGAATGAACCCGGCTTCCAGCGTCATGGTATCTCCGGCCAGATCCAGATCACGCACCTTGTTCATTCGCCCCAGAGTAATCACTATTTCATCATTGGTGTCGTTTGGTACACCACCCGCAACGTGGCCGGTATGGCCGCCCTGAGGTACGATCTTGGTGCAGGTATCGTGGGCAAGTTTAACGATCGCAGCCACCTCAGCGGTATTAGCGGGGCGAAGCACCAATGGGGTTTTTCCGATATAGATATCGCGGTTCTCATGGGTGTAGTGGGTTTGGTCACCACTTTCATCAATGGCATATTGCTCACTGACGATATTTGTAAATTGCGTCAGGAGTTCTTTTGAAATTTCAGTCACTTAGTCTAATCCCTTGGTGCCGCGGCCCTTGCCAGACGATCATTAATTGCGATTCCCAGTCCCTCATCGGGGATTGGATGAACGCATATTTTTTGAACATCCATCTGATCCAGTTTCTTCATGGAAGCATACAAATTTGCAGCCGCTTCGGCCAGATCATTTTTGATACTGAGATTAATAGTGTTTTTCGTTTTGGGGCTTTTGGGGCCAAAGCCCAGATATGCGCAATCCACATCGGGGTTTTTGACATTCAATTCAACCAGAGCATTGGGCGCATAGTGGCTTTTCATCATACCGGGAGCCAAGATTTTTCCATCCGCCTGATGGAGGGCAACTTCTACCCCCGTGGCATTCGTAATCATCTCAGCGGTAATTGCGCCCGGGCGAAGCATGGTGATTGTTTTACCATCGACTGCAACAATGGTGGATTCCAAACCAATGCTACAAGGTCCACCATCCAGCACCAGCAAATCCTCGCCTTGATATTCAGATACTACATGGGCTGCAGTGGTCGGGGATATGCCGCCTGATTTGTTGGCACTGGGAGCCGCCAATGGTTTGCCAAATTCAGAAATCAACTGTCGCGAGATACCATCAGGACAGCGCAGGCCAATAGTCCCCAATCCAGCGGTTACCAAATCATGCACGCCAGAATTTTCAACCTCTGGCACGATGATCGTTAGCGGACCCGGCCAGAATTTTTCAGCCAGCTTTTGAGCTAGATCACTAAATTTGCCATATTTTGAGGCCATAGCCATATCACTCACATGGCAAATAAGCGGGTTGAATTTCGGTCGGTTTTTACGCTCAAAAACCCTGGCGATTGCCAGCCCATTGGTTGCATCCGCCGCAAGGCCATAAACCGTTTCTGTGGGTATCGCCACAGGCTCGCCTGCAGCCAGTTCAGCCATTATTTTCTTAAAATTGGCAGCAACAGGTTTTGATGGCAGCAATTGCACCATTTTGGTCTTTTCCAATGGTTCGAGTGGGTTGGTAAAGAGTTCGGATTAGAATCACATTGACGTATACGTAAATATTCGTCAAGACAATGGATAGAACTTCAATTGAGGACCCATCGAATGTATCGAGCACCCGTTTCAGATATTGCCCACACCCTGAAGAATGTTGCAGGTATGTCAGCTGCAATGGAAGCGGGTAAACTTGGCGATCTGAGTGAAGATGTTGTTGATGCGATACTCGATGAAGCTGGTAAATTTGCCTCCGAACAGCTGGCCCCGCTCAATAGTGTTGGCGATGAACACGGAGCAAAACTGAAAGACGGTGTCATTACAACGGCACCTGGCTGGAAAGAAGCTTACAAAAATTGGACGGAAGCTGGCTGGAATGGTATTTCCGGACCGGAAGAATTTGGCGGTCAGGGCCTACCGATCATGATGTCGGTTGCAGTCGCGGAAATGTGGAACTCTGCCAATATGGCATTTGGCCTTTGCCCATTGCTTTCCATGGGGGCCGTTGAAGCGCTAAATCATCACGGCTCCGACGCCTTAAAATCTACCTATCTGGAAAAACTCGTCAGCGGCGAATGGACTGGCACGATGAATTTAACGGAACCTGGTGCTGGTTCCGATCTGAGTGCGCTCAAATCAAAAGCTGAACGCGCTGAGGATGGGAGTTACCGGATATTCGGCCAGAAGATTTTCATCACCTATGGCGAACACGATATGACGGAAAATATCTGTCATCTGGTGCTTGCCCGCCTGCCCGATGCACCAGCTGGTACTCGTGGCATATCGCTATTTCTCGTGCCTAAATTCCTGGTCGAAGAAGATGGTTCTATTGGCGCTCGCAATGATGTGTTTTGCCACAGTATTGAACACAAATTGGGCATCCACGCCTCACCAACTTGCACCATGATTTTTGGCGATGGCTATCAGGGCAATGAGCCCGGTGCCATTGGTTATCTGATCGGCGAAGAAAATCGTGGCCTTGCCTGCATGTTCACCATGATGAACAATGCACGCCTTAATGTTGGCACCCAGGGAGTGGCAATTGCAGAGGCAGCTTTCCAACATGCCCTAGCCTATGCGCACGAACGCAAGCAGGGAAAATCTGAGAACTATTCCGGCGACGGCATGAGCCCCATTGTTGAACATCCAGATGTGATGCGAAATCTTTTAACGATGAAATCTCTGGTTCAGGCTGCGCGTGGCATTTGTTACTCCTGTGCCTATGCGCTGGATATGGCTGCAAATAGCGAAGGCAGCGAATCCAAAAAATGGAATGAACTTGCCGGATTAATGACACCGATTGCCAAAGCATTCTCTACCGATATCGGCTGTGAGGTGGCTTCACTTGGTGTGCAGATTCACGGCGGCATGGGGTTCATTGAAGAAACAGGTGCAGCGCAATTCTTGCGTGATGCGCGTATCAATCCAATTTACGAGGGAACCAACGGCATTCAAGCGATCGACCTTGTTGGTCGCAAACTTGGGCTTGCGGGCGGTGAAACGGTAAAAGCCTATATCGCTGATTTGCGCAAAATCGCCGATGATGTACGTGGCGCAAATGCGCCGGATTTTGGTGATACTGCTCTTAACCTAGATCATGCAATTGATGATGTGGAAGAAACTACGGATTGGCTTTTAGCTCAGCTAGAAGCTGGAAAACAGACTGTGGCTCTTGCCGGTGCCACTCCATATCTCCGGCAGTTTGGTCTTGTGGCCGGGTGCGCCTATCTGGCGAAATCGGGTTTAAAAGATGGACAAAAGGCTGAGCTTGTGCGCTATTTTGCCGAAAATCTTCTTGGTGAAACCAGCGCTTTAAAGCAAAGTGTCATCAAGGGCCACGAAAGTCTGCTAAATGCTCGTGCCCTTCTGGAACTATAGGAATAGATAAAATGAGTGACGATGTCATAATTGAGCGGGACGAAGCTGTTCAAATCATCCGTATGAACCGGCCCGAAAAAAAGAATGCACTCACCGGTGAAATGTATGGAATGATGGCTGAAGGCCTCAAGGAAGCTTATGCTGATGACAGTGTTCGCGCTGTCCTCATACTGGGTTGCCCTGGTGTTTTTTCTGCTGGAAATGACATTCGTGATTTCATTCAGGTAGCCCAAAGTGGCGATCTTACCAAAACAGCTGTATTTGATTTTCTCACTCAAATTGTCACCGCTGAAAAGTCACTGGTAGCTGGCGTTGATGGGGTAGCGATTGGAATTGGTACAACGCTTTTGTTTCATTGTGACCAAGTGGTCGCCTCGCACAAAGCAAAATTCAAAACTCCTTTTGTGAATTTGGGTCTGGTACCTGAAGCAGGTTCCAGCCTGCTTGCTCCGCGCATCATTGGACATCACAAGGCGTTTGAACTATTGGCGATGGGCAAAACATTTGGCGCAGAATCTGCGCGGGAAGCTGGCATTGTAAATCTGGTTGTGACGCCGGACGAATTGGAACAGTCAGCGTTGGCAGTGGCCAAAACGATTGCTTCCCGGCCAAAAGAGGCGATGGAAATTACTCGCAAACTCTTGCGTGGCGACCGCTCAGACGTGCTTGAACGCATGAAAGAAGAGAGCAAATTGTTTGGCGAGCGCCTTGCCTCGGAAGAAGCAAAACACGCATTCATGAAGTTTATGCGCAAGGAGCGCTAGAGCAAGTATAATATGCTCGGCGCAAAGAATTGGATTCATTTTCGATTCACCAATCAAAATAATGCTTCGATAACCACGCTTTTACGTAAGGTTTTGTTCACCCACTTTCTTAAGCGAATTGGGACTGCCAGCTGCTATATTCTCCTCAACACGGAACAATAAAAACAAAAAAACGAACCCGTGTTAAATCAGAAGACCCGACACAGAATTGGGCTCTGAAGAGGACAGAGAGGCACTATTATGGCAGCACGCGCCATCAAAAATTGGGCAGGCCGGGATATCCGGCTTGACCCATTTCATCTACCACAGAATGTCCGCAGTGACGCGGATTATTCGTTTTCCTATTCGATTGACCGCGATGGTGCGAAGCTAAAACGCACATTAGGTTGCGGCTTGCCGGTTTCTATAAACCTGCCTGCCAAATCCTTCACAGGCATCGCAGCACGCGCCATTGAAACAGCAGATGGTGGCATGTTCGTATCGTTGGAACTCTATCATGACGACGCGGATTTATGTCTGCCGGTTCTGGTTACAGACAATATGGACGACATTGCTGCCGACTGGCATGCATGGAGCCGTATGTTGTCTTTGCCTATGCTCATTCTTGATAGTGACAATCTGGCAAGTCCGGTGCGCAAGCTTTTGGGTGAGCTTATGGTTGAAGATCCAATCGAACGCCGCAAGCGTTTTCGTACGGTCCGTCATCGGCCAAACTTCCTGCGTCGTCGCAAAATGGGCGTTGTTGGTAAGGTTGTACGCATTGACGCTGCGGAAATTATCGCAAGACGCTAAAGCGCCGACAAAATAATACCGCCAAAAAATATCCAGCCAAATTGCGTATTGGATTTAAAAAGTTGCAGGCATTGGCCTGCATCTTCAATGCGCAATCGCTGAATTTGCCAACCCAGATGCAATGCCCCTAATGCCAATCCGGCATAGGCTGGCCAGCTTAGGCCTGCCTCCCTTAGGCAGGCTGCAAACAATACCAATGCAACTGAGTAAAGAATGATCAGGGCCAATTTGGTTTTATCACCGAACAAGCGTGCGGTAGATTTTACGCCCACCAAGGCATCATCTTCCAAATCCTGATGGGCATAGATTGTGTCATAACCGATCACCCAGGCGATGCAGCCCACATAAAGCAGTGCCGGGGCCAGATCGACTGAATCAAATACGGATGACCACCCAACCCACGCACCCCATGAAAAGGCAAAGCCCAAAAATAATTGCGGCCACCAGGTTATTCGTTTCATGAAGGGGTAAACAATAATTGTCACGACAGACAGGCAACCGAGCATAATCGTGGTAAAATTGAATTGCAGAAGCACAATCAACCCGACCAGTAATTGCAGAAATAGAAAAACTTTGGCCTGAAACCTTGTTACCCGGCCAGATGGCAAAGGACGTGACCTGGTACGGGCAACTTTATTATCGATATTCTCATCAACCAGATCATTATAGGTGCACCCTGCCCCACGCATAACAATTGCCCCGAGCATGAATAATGCCAGCTCGATAATGATATCCAGTCTCATGATCTGAATTGCGCTCATGGCAATTGCCAGCGACCACCAACATGGCCACATGAGAAGCCACCAGCCAATCGGGCGCTCCCAGCGGGCAAGTTGTGCATAGGGCCACAGCCAATTTGGCAGCAGTCGATATACCCAACTGTCTGTGAGGGCGTCAGAGACTTTAATTTCAGAACCATCTATCATTGTTTAAATTCTGTGGACGTTTGCGCCCTATTGGTCAAGTGCCCTATCGCCGCTTCTTGCAAAGCATGTTAGAGGAAAGACTTCGGGTCCTGACCCTAAATTGGAGCGATGATCTTAATGAACGTATTGTTGATAGGCTCCGGCGGCCGGGAACATGCAATGGCTGCAAAGCTCGCGCAATCCCCTTTGCTTGATACGCTTTTCTGCGCACCGGGAAATGCGGGCATTGCCAATGTAGCGAAATGTGTGACGCTGGATATTGCGGACCACGGTGCTGTAATTCAATTTTGCGATGACAATGATATTTCATTGGTGGTAGTTGGGCCTGAAGCGCCGCTGGTCGCGGGCATTGTCGATGCGCTGGACGCAGCCAATATCGCCGCATTTGGCCCATCCGCTGCAGCTGCCCAGTTGGAAGGTTCCAAGGGTTTCACCAAGGATCTATGCGCAGAATTCAATATCCCAACCGCAGCCTATCAGCGTTTCAATAATGCTCCCAAGGCCAAAAGATACGCCCGCGAAATGGGCGCGCCGATTGTCATCAAAGCCGATGGTCTGGCCGCAGGTAAGGGCGTCGTCGTTGCGACAAGCATTGAAGAAGCGCTAGATGCCATTGACGATTGTTTTGAAGGTGCATTTGGCGATGCAGGTTTTGAAGTTGTCATCGAGGCATTTCTGGAAGGTGAAGAAGCCAGCCTTTTTGCATTTTGCGATGGGCAGACAGCTCTATTGATGGGAACTGCCCAGGACCACAAACAGGTTGGCGAGGGAGATACCGGGCCAAACACTGGCGGCATGGGTGCCTTTTCTCCTGCTGCAATTCTAGATCAGGAAATGATCGATGAAGTGATGGGCAACATCATTGTGCCTACCCTTGCAGGCATGCATTCGCGTGGCACCCCGTTTAGAGGCATCTTATTTGCTGGCCTGATGATGACGAAAGATGGGCCGCAATTGATTGAGTATAATGTGCGTTACGGGGATCCGGAAACTCAGGTTATTCTGCCGCGTTTGAAATCCGATCTGCTTGAATTGATGATCGCATCTGTTGAAAGTTCCCTGTTGGAAGTTGAAGCGGAATGGAGCGATGAGACTGCTTTAGCCGTCGTTCTTGCTTCAAAAGGGTATCCCGGCGCTTACGAAAAAGGCACAGAAATCCACGACCTGGAAAAGGCAGAAGCTGCGAATATTGAAATATTCCATGCTGGTACTGCCATGAAAGATGGTAAACTTACAGCCATTGGCGGGCGTGTTCTCAATTTTACAGCAATGGGTTCATCAGTTACCGAGGCCCAGACAGCGGCCTATGATGCGATTGAAAAAATTGATTGGCCAAACGGTTTTTGCCGCTCAGATATTGGCTGGCGCGCGGTAGCACGGGAGAAAGAATAGCCATGTTTTTACTGCTCAAAATAGTCCATTTAGGTGCATTGATGTTTGGATCAGCAGCAAGTATTGGCAATATTTATATGCTGTTTTCCAAAGGCCCGCATGATTTGCCAGCACCGGAATTCGCCAATAAATTACGCAAATATTTTCGCCTTACGGGCCTTATAGCAATCGTAGTGTTATGGATTAGTGGCCCGGCACTTATGTATATGAAATACGGGCGCTGGCTGGATGATTTTGCATTCTCGACAAAAATTGGTTTTGCCGCACTGCTCTTGCTAATCATCAGTTTTTTGAATCTGGTTGCGTGGGTAGCCCCGAAAAAGGGGCCACCATCCTACGGGCCAATCTTGATGATGATTGCCGCGCCCGCACTAATTCTGGCAATGGTTTTTGCCGTCATTGCTTTCAGCTAAAGAATTCTAATTCGTATAACCTTCAAGCTCGCCTTTGATGACATAGGTCAGCAGTTTCACTACTTCTTCGGAAGTGACCGCGACCGCAAGTGCTGCTGCATCTACTTCTTTTAGAGCGTGCTGATGGTCTGGCCCGTGCATGACAATCGTTGGTTTGTTTAATGCTGCTGCATATCCTGCGTCAAATGCCGCGTTCCATTGTTTGTATTTTTCACCAAACCGCACCACCACAATATCGGCTTCACCAATAAGGGTTCTGGTGCGAATTGCGTTTAGTTGAGCGCCTTTGTGATCGTGCCAGAATTTATTTGGCTCTGCACCCAATATGGAAACACCACAATCATCCGATGCCTCATGGTGGGTGACCGGGCGTGCAAACTCAACCGGCAAATCTGCCTCTTTGCAACCGGTTTCAATTTGTTCGCGCCAATCGGAATGAATTTCGCCAGAGAGGTAAATTTTCCAGGTTTTCATGAAATTTCCTTTTATTATCAGCCGCTTATCTTGCCAAAATCGGCAACCATTGCAGTGGCAAGTCTAATGCGGTTTAGGAGGGCCAGACGATTTAGCCTGATTTTATCATCTTCATCATTGACCAAAACGCTTTCAAAGAATGCATCAATCGGCTCGCGTAATGTAGCAAGCGCCGACATGGCAGCGGCGAAATCTTCAGACTTCACGGCTTCAATTGCACTTTGCTCCAATTGATTAAGACGGGAATTCAATTCAATTTCCGCATCAACTTTCAGCAGATTATCCTGAACAGAAGCAGGGATTTCAGCACCCTTTTTCTCCTCGGCAGCAAGAATATTGGCAGCGCGTTTATAACCGGCTAGCAGATTGATACCCTCATCCGATTCAATCAGTTTTTGCAGGGCTTCGGCCTTGCGAGTGATGGTCAAAAGATCATCTGATTGCGGTGTAACCACCGCATCGATCAAATCGTGGCGAATGCCTTTATCGCGCAAATAGACTTTTAGACGATCGTGGAAAAATGCAAGAAGTGAAATTGACATTTCACTGGCACAGTGTTCAAAAAAATCTGATTTTTCATCGATTGGTCCACCATACCCGCTACCACTGCTAGCCATGTATTGTTCCAATTGAAAATTGAAGTCTCCTCCTCCTCCATACCCAATCAAATTTCCCTCATCATCGCGAGGCCAACTTGCGGGTTGTAACAAGTGGCTTTTGTTACAGTCTATCAACGGCAAGAATATTTCATTTTCCAGTAGCAGACGGATTACACCTAATGCCGCACGGCGCAATGCAAATGGATCTTTGCTGCCGGTGGGCTTCTCATCGATTGCCCAAAAACCAGATAATGTGTCGAGCTTGTCAGCAAGAGCAACCGCTATCGACACAGAGTTTGTTGGTACATCATCACCCGGGCCCTGAGGCCTGTAATGCTCTTCAATTGCCAATGCGACAGAAGCATCTTCCCCTGCCCGCTCGGCATAATAACGGCCCATCAGCCCCTGCATTTCAGGGAATTCGTAGACCATGGCAGAGTTTAAATCTGCCTTGGCAAGATTTGCTGCCCGTTCTGCTTTTTGCGGGTCTGCATCGACAGATGATGCCAATTGTTTTGCAAGGGCTGCAATGCGGCTCACCCGTTCACCTTGTGAACCGAGCTTTGCATGAAAGGTGACGTGATCAAGTTTTTCAATCCACGGTTTAAAACCATCACTGGAAGTTGCAATTCGCAGATCGCTCTCCCAGAAAAATTTGGCGTCAGACAGGCGAGCATTGACCACTTTGCCATTGCCGCGAACCACTTCTACGCCACCATCTGAGGGATTGATATTGGCAACCAGCAAAAAGCGGTTAGCCAAATCATCCGAATTTTGTTTTTTCAGCACGAAACATTTTTGGTTTTCGCGAATGGTAAGCTGAATGACCTCTTTGGGAATATCAAGGAAATCTTCTTCAAAGCTGCCCATCAAAACAACGGGCCATTCCACCAAACCGGACACTTCTTCAAGAAGGCCACCATCTTCGATCAATTCAAACCCTTGCGCGAAGGCCAGGTTTTTTGCGTCAGTTAAAATGGTTTCCTTGCGTCGCTCGGCATCCAGCATCACATGGGCTTTTTCGAGGCTTACGGCATAATCTTCAAATCGTTTTACTGTAATTTCGCCCGGTGCCATGAAACGATGGCCCACGGTTTTATTGCCGGATTTAATGCCAGCAATTTCGAACGGAATAATTTCCGTTTCCTCGGTTTCTGGTCCGAATGTGCAAAGGATGGATTGTAATGGGCGCACCCATTTTAGCGCACCGGCTTCGCGGCTTGCCTCACCCCAGCGCATGGATTTTGGCCATGGAAAACTCTTGATAATGCCCGGCATGATTTCGGCAATGATATTCTGAGCTTTGCGACCGGGTTTTTCGATCACGGCAACATAATAATCACCCTTTTTAGGATCATTACGGATTTCAGCATCGTCAACTGATGCAAGGCTTGCACCTCGTAAAAACCCTGCAATTGCTTTTTCTGGCGCATCAGTGCGCGGACCTTTGCGCTCCTGGCGCAAATCAGCAGATTTTGCAGTGAGCCCGCGAATATCCAGAACCAAACGGCGTGGCGTCCAATACTCTTTGGCACCTTCATAGGTCAGGCCAGCATCAACCAACGCATTGGTCACAGCACTGCGAAGATCGCCAGCAGCCTTACGCTGCATGCGGGCAGGAATTTCTTCCGATAAAAGTTCGAGAAGTAAATCAGGCATGGTATTTCAATCCCCGCATGCAAGTTTCTGGTTTGTGCGTCCTCGCTTCGCTGCGGGTGCACGGACGGGCAGGAATTTCTTCCGATAAAAGTTCAAGCAGTAAATCAGGCATCAAACGTACTTCCCTGCATGCAGGTTAAATGAGTAATGCCCCCGCACAATTGCGAGGGCACAGCTATATGGATATCTCCTTGAACCAGAGGTTCAGGAAAATATTATTTTGAATATTGAATTTCACACGGGGTTTTTGAACCCAGCTGACAGATATTCAGAGCTGCGGGAACTGCATATTTTTCTGTGGTCAAACCATAGGACCATCCGCATGAGCTGCCGTCTTCATTGGTTGCGAATGCATAGTGACCGACCAAATATTTAGGAGGGTTTTCAGCGTGGAATGAACAAACATTAGTGCGAGCTTCGCGAGTCAAATCACCAAAAGAATATTCAGCACTCGCTGGACCAATTGCGTAGGTCATAATTGCGGTTGCTGCGATTGCGGCTTTAACTGCCAATCCAAGTTTTTTCATCATTCTTCTCCGATATTTCTGCCTGCATCCGTTTTAAGAAATGCTTCCCCGCAGGCTTTGGAAAGCGTTCTAACCCGTAGAATGTAGCTTTGACGTTCGGTAACAGAAATGACACCCCTTGCATCCAACAAGTTGAAAACATGGCTGGCCTTGATGCATTGATCATAGGCCGGATGCACCATGATGATCTTTTTGCTGTTCTTGGGGTCTATTTCTTCTTGCTCCAGAATGCGAAGGCATTCAGCTTCCGCATCTTCAAAGTGTTTCAGCAGAATTTCCGTGTCTGCCACATCAAAATTCCAACGCGAATATTCTCGTTCAGTCTGCTGGAATATGTCGCCATAGGTGACTTTGTCATTGCCTTCGCGACCATTAAAATTAAGATCGTAGACATTGTCCACATCCTGCACATACATTGCAAGCCGCTCAAGGCCATAGGTGAGTTCGCCAGCAACTGGTGAACATTCCTGACCACAAACCTGTTGGAAATAAGTGAATTGGGAAACTTCCATCCCATCACACCAGACCTCCCAGCCAAGACCCCAAGCGCCCAGTGTCGGGCTTTCCCAATCATCTTCAACAAAGCGGATATCGTGCAGATTTGCATCAATGCCTATTGCCTTGAGGGAACCTAGATAGAGCTCCTGTAAATTGGGCGGTGAAGGCTTTAGCAGCACTTGATATTGATAATAGTGTTGCAGGCGGTTTGGATTTTCGCCATAGCGGCCATCTGTCGGGCGGCGTGAAGGCTGCACATAGGCTGCATTCCAGGGTTTTGGCCCCAAAGCGCGCAAGGTTGTTGCCGGGTGAAATGTACCCGCTCCAACTTCCATGTCATAGGGTTGCAAGATCACACAGCCATAGTCGGCCCAATACTGATGCAGGGCAAGAATCAACCCCTGAAATGAGTTGGTTGGCTGCATATGTGCGGGTAAATTGGTGTTTAATTCAGTCATTTGGGCCTGCAAAAATTAAAATCCGGGCGGAATTCGGTCAGATTGCGTTGTTATGCGAAACCCACCAGTTTTCAAGCCCTTTCAATGCAGCATAGAGCATATTTATTCAACAATGGTCAAATGAATGGCATTTATATGGCGCTAAAAAATCAAGTCAATTTACTTGTCAGGCCGATACACTCCATCATCACCTTTTTTGAGAGAAGGCACCTCTTTTACTGCACGCTGTTCCTCGGCTTTTTCCAATTCATCGGCAGCGCGTTGCATTTCCTTACGAAAGGCTTTGTAGCCAACCAATACAACGCCGCCAATCAGTGAAAATGCGATTATTTGTAACATATCACTCCCCTATTCATCGAATTCGCAGGGTATCAAAATCTTACAGACCAAAACGCTGCCAAAGCGAACGTTCTTCTACGGCGCTTAGAATACCACCTGCAAATTCGCTTGCAATAGCCGATGTCATCTCAGAGCTAATACTAACACCGGGCACAGTACGGCCGAAGAAGCCTCGTTTGGGCTGCACGAGCTTGAGCTTGGTCTTTTCGCCATAGCGTTCCTTGAGAACTGTGCTCATATGACCAAAACCATCTATCAGGCCAAGTTCTTTTGCTGGCCTTCCGGTCCAAAACATGCCGGTAAAGGTATCCTTGTTTTCAACCAGCCGGTCGCCGCGCCGTTCCTTGACCATATTGATAAATATGTCGTGGATATCAAGTTGCAATTTTTTCACGTGATCAATGTCTGCTTTTTTCTCGGGCTGGAAAGCATCAAGACCTACCTTGTTTTTCCCAGCTGTATAAACCCGGCGCTCAATTCCAAGTTTTTCAATTGCCTTGTCAAAACCAAAGCCTGCCGCGACCACGCCGATCGAACCAACAATAGAGGTTTCATCTGCAATGATTTCATCGCCTGCCAGCGCGATCATATAACCGCCGGATGCGGCAACATCTTCAACGAAAATCAGAACTTTTTTGTCTTTTTCTTCAGCCAGTTCCCGAATGCGGGAATAAATCAACCTGGACTGCACCGGCGAACCACCAGGAGAATTTACTGAAATTGCAACAACTGGCGCATCTTTGAATGCAAATGCCTTGGCAAGAACCTGAGCGGTTGAGGCCAGTGACAGATTTTGCTTGAAAGCGGAACCTCCGGTAGAAATGACCCCGGAGAGGCGTACTACAGGAATTACGACTTCATTTTTACGGAATTTTGCTGGAATTAATTTTTTAAGCTGCATTTTCGCCCCGGGCTTTGAATGAAATTTATTTACGTTCAAAGTGGAGCTTAATAACCTGTTTTACAAGATATCAAACAAAATTCAGGGTGCGATTACCATTTAATATTTCCACGGCCTCTGCGCTGTGTTTGCCATCGTCGTCATGCATTATTAATCCGGGCATTAGGTGCATGGGTCCTTTGGAGCCGGCAATGCCACGTACAATGATGCGTTTTGCGGCTTCTCCCTTGCGAGAAAAAATCGGAAAAATCGACAAATCTCCAAAACGCCCCTGGGAGCAAGCCAGAATTTCTCCAAGACGTTCGCTTCTATAGATCAGGGACATGCAACCGCCGGGTTTTAAAATAGCCGATGCGGTTCTAAGCCACGCATCGAGGCCGCCTTCAGCCATCACATGGGCATCTGCACGCATTGGATCGGGCGAAGCGCGCAAATTTGGCTGGTTATAGGGAGGGTTCAAGATGACGTGATTGACGCTGTTTGACTTCAATCCGGCGGCACTTCTTTTTTCGCCGGATAAGGTCACATCCGCATTGATGATATTTACCCGATTTATGAAATGGCTATTGGCAGACAAACGCAAAGTTTGATGGGCCAGTTCCACCAGATCCTTATTAAATTCCACCAGCACGGCAGTTAGGTTTTTATGCATGTTCAAGGCTGCAAGGCCAGCCGCACCGCTGGCGGCGCCAAGATCTGCAACGATGCCATAGGAATCATCCGGCAGGCTTGCTGCCAGCAACATTGCATCCATGCCTGCGCGATGCCCCTGATTTGCAAACTGCAAAACTTCAAAGGCATGATTTAGATTGCCTTTGTGGAAAACATCTCGTGAAATATCTGTTTTTACGTCACTTTTCATTCTATGGGCCTACGATGGCTTTCAGCTCATTTCCCAATTCTGCATCCTGCAGAATACGGCGCGCGCGGTTAAGCGCATCAGCGTCCACCATTACACGCCTTTGGATCGCACCAATCGACCCCTCCAGCATGCTCATATGTTGATCCAGCACCAAATACTCAATTCCTTGGCCCTTCAACAACGCTTCAACAAAGGAAATTGTCACCAAATTGTTGGTTTTGATGAGTTCAATCATGATACACCTCACATTACACCGTTAAAAAATGTCACCATATCAAAGGCAATTCAAGCCCAAGTGGTTCACCTGCAATAAACTTCTAGTGACTATTGAGGCATTTTGCCCAATTTATACACATATGCACATCAAAACCGTGAAAGCTTTAGGGGTAGGTCAAACTGCGCCTTGCACGATGGTGCCGGTCAGATTACTTTCACTTTGAGCAGCCATGCTCTATAAGAAAACCGTGTTTGCATTTGAGGAAATCGAATAAATGTCAGGTGTCGTTATACCCATTGGGGAAAGACCAAAAAACGCCAGCATCCAACCTTTAATAAACCTCGTTAAGGGCGACATGGATCGGGTTAATTCGTTGATCCTATCGAAAACCGGATCTGATGTAAAATTGATCCCGGCCATCGCCAAACATTTGATTGATTCTGGCGGTAAACGTCTACGCCCGATGATCACATTGGCAGCTGCGCAGATGTGCGGTTATGAAGGCGAAAACCACATCACTTTGGCGGCAAGCGTGGAATTTATGCACACAGCAACCCTGTTGCATGATGACGTGGTTGATGAAAGCGACATGCGCCGGGGAAGAAAAACTGCCCGCATGTTATGGGGCAATGAAGCAAGTGTGCTGGTTGGTGATTTTCTATTGGGCCAAGCCTTTCGAATGATGGTCGATGTGGGTTCTCTTGATGCGCTTGATGTTCTTTCACGCGCTGCAACCGTGATTGCAGAAGGCGAAGTGTTGCAATTGGCGGCGGCCAAGAATCTCGAAACCACTGAAGATGAATATTTGACGGTGATCCGTTCCAAAACTGCAGCGCTATTTTCCGCTGCGGCTGAAGTCGGCCCCATTATTGCAGGCCAAAATCAAGCCATTCGGAGCAATTTTATTTCCTATGGCACCAATCTTGGTCTGGCCTTTCAATTAATTGACGATGCGCTCGATTATAGCGGAAGCGCCGTTGATCTGGGCAAGAATGTTGGTGATGACTTCCGGGAAGGGAAAATCACCCTTCCAGTGGTGTTGAGTTATCGCCGGGGCACAGATGAAGAACGCAATTTTTGGAAAGGTGCAATTGCAAACGGCGAAGCCGGTGATGATGCGCTGGAACAAGCAATGCAATTGCTGACAAAATATGATGGCATAAGCGATACAGTGCTTCGCGCTCGCCATTATTGCGAAGTTGCAAAGGACGCGTTAGCTCCAATGTCATCATCTGCACACAAGGATGCGCTGGTAGACGTATTGGAGTTTTGTGTCAGCCGGGCGAATTAATCATAAGTTTTAAAGAGATGATAGGAGCTTGTGATTAAGTTGCGTCCTTAAAAGGCCATTGTTTTATTACATTAAGTACTTCGCTTGCAGAAGCGGAAGACGTAATCAGGAATCGCAAGAGTTTGGATATTAAATGACAAAAGCATTGTTGAACCTCCGCACTAAGCTTGGAGCAGGTCTCGCACTTAGTCTGATTGCAGTTTCATTGCACATTGCCTCTCCCGCAAGAGCAATGGAAAACGAACTTGAAGAGACCGTGAATTCTGCAAATCTTGCAGGTAGCTTTCTAGCAGCCGAAATTGCCGGTCGCGATAATGACGATGAGGCTGCTGTTGCATTTTATTCTCGTGCTTTGTCGCTGGATCCTGAAAATTTAAATTTGAAACGCAATTTGTTTGTGGCGATGATGGCCAATGGCCGAATTGCCGAAGCAATAGAGATTGCCGGAGCCATTCAAGGGGACGGTAATGCGCGAAACCTTGCAAAAATCACCCTGAGTGTTGAAGCTCTACGCAAACGGTCATGGACAAAAGTTCCATTGCCGCTAGAAGATTTAGAAGGCAATGACCTCGACAATATGACCGCTGAGTTAATCAAAAGCTGGGCCTTGGTTGGTTCAGGCGATTTGAAAGCGGCAATTATATCGGCAGAAGCCATTGATGGCCCTGATTGGGTACTGCTGGTTCGCGATTACCATGCAGGGCTGATGTCTGCATCGGGTGGCGATGATGCGGCAGCCGTTGTCTATTTTGCCAAGGTGCTTGAAAAGCGGCAATTTGCAGCTGTTTTAACCGAGACATTTGCCCGCGCTATCGAAGCATTGGCACGATCAGAAATACGTGCTGGCAATAAAGAGAATGCCAGTCGGGCACTTAAGGAAGGGCTTGGGCTTCTTCCAGGACATAACGCTTTCTCAGAACTGGTAAAAGATATTGAAGCCGAAAAGGCCGTTACTCCGCTAGTGAGCTCGCCGCAAGAAGGTGTGGCTGAACTTCTATTTAACATTGCCTCCGCGATTGGTCGCGAAGGGGGAACTCCATTTGCAAAAACCCACCTTCAACTTGCGAATTATCTCAATGGTGGAATAGATGTTATTTCCTACGCCCTTGCAGATATTTTCGAGCGCCAGGAGAATTATTCCAAATCAATTATTTTGCTTGAAACCATCACTGATGCATCGCCCCTGCACCACCGTGCAACGATTGCTCAGGCATTAAACTTGGCGTCGATGGGAAAAAACGATGAGGCAAAGGCCAATCTTCGCGAATTGATTGCCGCAAATCCGAAAGAGCTTTCTACCTATATGACGCTTGGTGCGCTGTTTAGTCGTAAAGATGAGTATGCAGAAGCTGCTGAAGTCTACGATCAAGCAGTAGCTGCAATTGGTACGCCCAAGCCACGCCACTGGAATTTGTTTTTCCGCCGCGGCATTGCGCGTGAACGCTTAAAACAGTGGGAATTGGCAGAACCAAATTTCGAAGAGGCGTTGAAACTATTTCCTAATCAGGCAGATGTTTTGAACTACCTTGGCTATTCATGGATCGATAAAGGTATCAATCTTGAAGAAGGGGTTGAGATGATCCGTAAAGCGGTGTCGCTAAAACCTCGCTCCGGCTACATCATCGATAGCCTTGGTTGGGCACACTATAAGCTCGAGAACTTCGAGCAGGCCGTTAAGGAACTGGAGCGTGCTGTGCAATTGATGTCACAGGATGCAACAGTAAACGACCATCTAGGCGATGCCTACTGGAAAGTTGGTCGCAAACTGGAAGCAACCTTCCAATGGCAGCATGCACTCAACGCGAAACCTGATGATGTTGAACGGGCGAAGATTGAGGCAAAATTGAAAAATGGTCTGGTCGACGAAAAAGACACAACAGCGCAAAACGAGAACTAGAACCGAGTATCCAACGGATTCATTGTCAGTGAAATGAGAATTATCTGCCGATCTCCGGCAAAAATTAATCTGGCATTGCATGTAACCGGGCAGCGCGAAGACAATTATCATTTGATTGATACGTTGGTCGTTTTTACAGCTTTTGGTGATGAGCTTGTTCTCTCATGCCCAGATAACATTGAGCATGACCAGCTTCAATTGTCCGGCCCGTTTTGTCATGCATTGCCAGACAATGGCGACAATCTGGTTTTACGGGCTGTCGCCGGGTTGCGAGAACTCCTGCTTTCTCGCGGCGTTAATGCTCCGGCCGTTCGAATTGAACTACAGAAGAATTTACCAATATCAAGTGGCATAGGCGGCGGTTCTGCCAATGCTGCAGCAAGCTTGCGCGGTTTGAGCAGGCTTTGGAATATTTCCGATGATGGATTGATCCAGGAAGTAGCCGTAAAACTGGGAGCCGATATTCCCATGTGCATAAAAAGTCGAACGCTTCGCGCGCGCGGTATTGGGGGGCAATTAGAACAATTGGCAGGCAATACTGATTTTCATTTGCTGCTGGTCAATCCCGGCGTTAGCATTGCAACTACGGATGTTTTCCGCTCTCTCAACCGCAAAGATAATTTGCCAATAGTGTTTCCGGAAACTAATTCCATGCCATCTATTGAAATGATGTCAAATTACAGGAATGATTTGCAGGAACCCGCCATTATTTCCGCCCCAATTATTCTAACTGTTTTGAACGAAATGAATGCATTACCGGCCATTCGGTTTTGTCGGATGAGCGGATCGGGTGCCACCTGTTTTGGCATTTTTGATACGCCTGAGGCTGCCGAAAATGCGGCGCAAATCCTAGCAACAGAATACCCTGATTGGTGGGTTAAACCCACCAGGCTGATTAATAATGAAGAGGAACTTGATTGTGTCATCCAATGAACCACGAAAATTCATCCAGGTCGGATTTGCAGTTCTCACGGTCTCTGATACGCGCTCGCTGGAAGAAGATAAATCCGGCAAAGTGCTTGCAGACCGGTTGCTAAAAGACGGGCATATTTTAGTGGATCGCCAAATTACAACTGACGATGTGGATAAGATCCAGGCACAAGTTAAAAAGTGGATTGATCAGGATGATGTTGACGTCATCATTACAACTGGCGGCACGGGGTTTACTGGACGCGACATTACTCCGGATGCAGTAGAGCCGCTTTTTGAAAAACGCATGGACGGGTTCTCCCATGTGTTTCATCATATCTCTTACGAAAAAATTGGCACATCAACCATTCAGTCACGCGCCACGGCTGGCCTGGCTGGAACCACATTTATCTTTTGCCTGCCGGGATCACCTGGTGCCTGCAAGGATGCATGGGATGGCATATTAAGCCAGCAGTTTGATTACCGCCATGGCCCCTGTAATTTTGTTGAGATCATGCCCCGGCTGGACGAGCACTTAAAACGCGGAAGCTAAACCCTCTAACGCAAGACCTTGGCTAAATCGCTATTTGGGAAGCAGGTAGGCCTGCGTTTGTTTTTTGATTGCCAAATGCCAATGGCCCGGCGCGTCTTGAATCCAGCCAAACCATCAGCACCACCCACATCATGCCCCTCGGAGATTAGTCGCTTTTGCATGGCCATCACCTGACCGCGCTTTAACCCACTTATTTTTCTCCATGGGGCCTGAAACGGCTTGTTGTAATAGGCAATCCGGTCTGCGACATCACCAATGAACAGGGCATATAAATCCGAATTGTTGTAAGATTTTATCACATAGAAATTTGGCGTTGCGATAAAGATCGGGCCGCTAAGGCCAGCAGGGAGCAGCAATGCGGCCTTGCGTTTCAGCTCTGCTTTTGGAAAGGCTTTGCCAGAAATTCGCGTAACGCCGGATTTCACCCACTTTGATATGGGCCGCATTTGGTCTGGGCCTTCCAATGCGCAGGAAAGCAAGGCTGGAAGTGCGGCTTCAAATCCCCAGTCTCTTCCCCTTTGCCAACCATGTTCTGCCAAATAATTGGCAATTGAAGCCAGGGTATCGGGAACGGATTTCCAGATATCGCTCCTCCCGTTTCCATCAAAATCCACTGCATATTTTAAGAAACTGCTGGGCAGAAATTGCGGTTGCCCAAGGGCCCCTGCCCATGAGCTTTTCATCTGCGCAGGAGTGGCATAGCGCTTTTCAACCATAATCAGAGCAGCCAACATCTCCTTATGAAACAGCTCTTTTCTGGTCGACATAAAGGCTTTGGTCGCCAGCACCCGAACGGCATTATAGGGTATCTTTGCACCGCCAAATCCCGATTCTCTTCCCCAGATTGCCAAAATAATGCGGCCTGGAACGCCATATTTTTTCTCGATACGGGCAAGGGTTTTCTTATGGCGGGCGGCTAATTTTCGCCCTATTGCCACCAATGAATTGATGCGCTTTTGTGAGAAATACGGGGCAGGGCTGCGAAACTCTGCCTGAACCTGTATGCGCGAAACTTTGGGTTTTGTGCCGGGCATAACCAAATCCGGTAATTTCCAATTTATCGTAATGCCGGACATGACATTTTTAAAAACCTTCGACGATACGCCATCGGCTTTTGCGTCTTTCCATAATGTGGTGGATATCCAGCGCTGGAACTGCTTTTCCACGGCGGCTTTTGAGGCTGCGTTGGCGGGAGTGGAATTTGCTATTACCAACAATGCGCTAAGCAATAAGCCTGCCATCGCCGCAAAGGTATTCATTTTGAATGCATACATATTCTTCCCGCCTTTTTCCAAACCTCATCAGACTCCTTATGAAACAAAAACTCAAACTGATCAAAACATAGTAATTTGTTCTTGTTTTGTTCTAATTGTCATGCTAACCATGTTCTCCCGGGACAAACAGATGAGGATGGAGAAGCAAAATGTCAGCAAATACAACTCACTTTGAAAGCTCCAGCAATGATATTGCGCATGCTTCAACTCCAATTGCCCACGAATCATTTATGGCAAAAAGTGCTTTTTCAAGGAACCGCAATGGCGCTGACCCTGCGCGTCGACGTGGGCGCGGTGCAGGACTTAATCCATCCGGCCGGTTTGAACAATACAGCCGCGACGTATTTGATGATGAGTGGCAAACTCTAGATGAATTGCCGCCATTTAAAACTCAGGTTCAGGTAGAAAATGCGCGTACGATAATTGCGCGTAATACTTCTCCTGACCTCCATTTTGATCGCTCCATCAACCCCTATCGTGGTTGTGAACATGGATGCATTTATTGCTACGCCCGGCCAACTCACGCCTATATGGGGCTTTCTGCTGGGCTGGACTTTGAAAGCAAACTGTTTGCAAAACCGGGTGCCGCGAAGCTTCTGCGACAAGCGCTTTCTAAAAAGAATTATCAGGCAAAAACTATTGCTATGGGAACCAATACGGACCCTTATCAGCCAATTGAAAAGAAATGGCGCATTACACGAGAAATTCTTGAGGTACTGGAACAAGCTAATCATCCGGTTGCTATCGTTACCAAATCCAATTTAGTAACGCGCGATATAGATATTCTGGCTCGAATGGCGGAAAAAAACCTGGTCAGAGTAGCGATTTCTATCACGACCCTTGATCGACGCCTTGGCCGTGCCATGGAGCCACGTGCAGCATCCCCCGGACTGAGGCTGAAG
This sequence comes from Rhizobiaceae bacterium, assembly GCA_016763155.1. Taxonomy (GTDB): domain Bacteria; phylum Pseudomonadota; class Alphaproteobacteria; order Rhizobiales; family Rhizobiaceae. Next base: position 8,746 of record JAESUH010000055.1, on the reverse strand, counting down.
ACCATTCATCAGTTGAGTAAAGCAGGTATTCCGACTTCGGTGATGATTGGGCCTGTTATTCCTGCACTCAGTGACCACGAGATTGAGCGTATTTTGGATTCTGCCAAATCTGCAGGGGCTGATGAGGCTGGATATATCCTGTTGCGCTTGCCCGGTGAGGTGAGCCCCTTATTTCGCGACTGGTTGTTGCGTGAATATCCAGACCGCTACAACAGGGTGCTTGAACTGCTTCGTAGCATGCGAGGAGGCAAGGATTACGATGCAAAATTTGGTAACCGTATGCGTGGTGAAGGACCTTATGCCTGGCAGATCGGGCGGCGCTTTGAAATTGCCTGTAAACGGCTTGGCCTTAATCGCGAACATCGCCAACTCAATTGCGATTTATTCAGCCCTCACTTGAGTGAGGCGCAACTGAGCCTGTTTTAATTATCCCCTGCATTTTGTTTCGCCGCAAATGAAACGCAATGCAGGGCTTGCAGAGGATCGGAGTTTGGGTAAGCATTGCCCTATGCCCCAAAAATCCAAACCCGATTCTCTGCCCTTATTCATTGTTCCAGACAGACCTGATTTTTCCATCGAGGCCGAATTATCCGCAAAGGGTATTTGGCCTGTTGCTGGCATTGATGAGGCAGGACGAGGACCACTCGCCGGGCCTGTTGTTGCGGCAGCTGTTATCCTCGACCCGGATAATATTCCAGCTGGCATAAACGATTCAAAAAAACTATCCCACGTCAAACGTGAGGCCTTGTTTAGCGAAATCATGCAAACTTCCCTCGTTGCATGGTCTGCCGCGCCGTCACAAGAAATCGATGATTTAAATATTCGCCAGGCAACACTAATAGCCATGGTGCGCAGCGCTCACTCCCTGCCCTCAATCCCGGCCCATATATTGGTGGATGGGCGTGATGTGCCTCTACCGCTTGCAGGAAAAGGCCAGGCACTAATCAAGGGAGATGCAAGGTCGTTATCGATTGCCGCGGCCTCTATTATAGCTAAGGTCGTTCGCGACCGCATGATGACACATGCCGATAAGGAACATCCGGGCTATGACTTTGCCAAACATAAGGGATATGGCACCAAAGCCCATCGTGAGGCCATTCACGCCCTTGGGCCTTGCCCACTGCACCGCAAGACTTTTGAGCCGATAAAAAGTCTGCTTGCCCGATAAACAAAAATGCCCACACCAAGGTGCGGGCATTTGAATTATTTCAAATGGATTTCTGAGTTGAAATCTAATTCAGTTTGGATTTCACTTCTGCAATGCTTTGAGTAATCAATTTGCTTGCTACAGTACCGGTAACTTTTGCACCTACAATCTGTTCTGCTGCAAAAATAGCCACATCAATTGCTGAAGCACGAACTTCGGTGAGCGCCTGAGCTTCAGCCTGTTCGATTTTTTGCTCAGCAACAGCTGTGCGGCGTTCCACAAACTCTGTGGTTTTTCTGGCAGCGTCTTCAGCAAATGCAACTGCTTCGCGCTTTGCGCTAGCAATAATTGCTTCGGCTTCTTTTTCAGCTTCCTTACGCTTAAGCTGATATTCAGCTAGCAATTCCTGGGCTTCTTCACGCAGTTTGCGAGCTTCATCCAGTTCACTGCGGATTTTAACTGCCCGATCATCCAAATTCTTGGTGATCATTCCAGGCAGTTTGATATAAACCATGCCCGCAAGGAAAATGAAAAGAGCGACTGTGGCCCAAAAGGTGGCGTCCATCATACTATCCTAATTGCCCGAAGCCGAAACAGCCTTTGCAAGCTCAGCTTTGGTTATTTTACCACCAATCAATTCCTGCACAATTACCTCTGCAGTATCAGCTGCAATAGTGCCTACCTCGGCCAAAGCCGCGTCCTTGATTTTGGTAATCTTTGCCTCAGCTTGGGAAAGCTTTTTAGCAAGGCTTTCTTCCACTTTACCACGATCGCGATCAGCTTCAGCTTTTGCCTCATCCTTTGCCTCTTGAGCAATGGCGTGGGCTTTCTGCTTTGCTTCTGCCAATTCCTGTTCATAGGCGGCATGGGCATGATCAGATTCGTCTTTGAGGCGTTGAGCTTCATCGAGATCTTGTGAGATGCGATCTTTGCGCGTTTCAAGAATGCCTGAAATGCGCGGAATCACTATCCGTGCCATCAAGAAATAGAACAGCCCAAATGTAATCGCTAGCCAAAGTAATTGAGATGCAAAATAGGTGGGATCAAACGGAGGGAAATTCCCACCGCTTTCGGCTCCACCACCATGTGCAGCCTCGCTTGTGGCAGCAAGTGCTTTGCTTATAAACATAAGCCCCTCCTTCGAAAGGGAATCCGGGCGTGAATGTTACGCCCGAAAATATTGATTGCTGGAATTAAACAGCAAAGAGAAGGAGAAGAGCGATAAGCAATGAGAAGATGCCGAGCGCTTCAGTCACCGCAAAGCCGAAGATCAAACGGCCGAACTGGCCATCAGCTGCGGATGGGTTGCGAAGTGCGCCGGACAGAAAGTGGCCGAACAATGTGCCAAGGCCAACGCCAGCGCCGCCCATTCCAACACATGCAATGCCTGCACCGATCAATTTTGCTGCATCTGCTTCCATGGTAATATTCCTTTACTTGGTTTTAAACTTAATTTGAATTTCAGTTAATTTTAGTGGGATGGATGAATTGCATCATTCAGGTACATGCAAGTCAAAATTGCGAAAACATAGGCCTGCAGGAATGCGACCAGAAACTCCAGAGCGGTAAGCGCTACCGTGAAGGCGATTGGTAACAAAGCCACCGCATAACCAGCGGCACCCATTGTTGCAATCATGGAGACTGCGAAGCCTGCAAAAACTTTCAAAGTGATGTGACCAGCCAGCATGTTAGCAAACAAACGAACGGAAAGGCTGATTGGGCGTGAAATGAAGGACAAGACCTCAATAAACACGATCACAGGGATCAACGCGCCCGGTACACCTTGCGGGACAAACAGTTTGAAAAAGCCAAATCCGTTTTTCATCAATCCGTAAACAATCACGGTGCCAATCACCATGACGGCGAATGCGGCTGTGACGATGATATGGGTCATCACGGTGAAGAAATATGGGAACATCCCAAACAGGTTCGACACGAGAATGAACAAGAACAGTGAGAACACCATAGGGAAAAATTTCATTCCCTCGCTGCCCGCACTATCACGCAGCAAATTTGCAACAAATTCGAAGCACATCTCCGAGATAGATTGCAATCTACCTGGAATAAGGCCGCGTCCATTAGTGGACAGGATCAAAAAGCCAGCTGAAAGTGCCACAGTAAGTGTCATAAACAGGGCAGAATTAGTAAAAGACAGATCTACACCGCCGACTTCCAATGGAATCAACTTAGTGATCTGAAACTGGTGGATAGGATCGTTTGCCACCTGGTATCCTTCTTCGTTCTGCGCTGGCCAATTATTGGTTCAACGTCTCAATTATCTATTTTCCGCTCCTTCGTATCGGCAGTAGGACCAGGACGCAAGGCCCTATTTTCCGCTACCAATCCGGCTGAACGCATTACATTCAATACACCGGCACCAAACCCAAGCAATAAGAACACAATCATTGCCCAAGGCGCTGTACCTACAAAGCGATCAATTGCCCAACCAACACCTGCACCTACCAGTATTGCCACCACAAAATCGGTGGACAAGCGGAGGGCCGCGGAAAAGCCAGCAGAATCGCCTTGTCTTCTTTCGGAATCTACCTCGTCCTTACGCCGGGATTTTAGCTGGCGTTCAAGAGAATCGAGGCGAGAGCCCAGTTGTTCTTCGGATAAATTTCCAGTGTTGTTTGTGTCGCTGTTAGCGCCGTCATTTCCAGTCGGCTGTTGGCTTTTCTTTGCCAAACGATAAAATCCTTTGAAAGGTTTACAAAAAACACAGGAAACTGGTCCCAGAGATCGCGCGAAACATAGGTTCACCAACACAAAGTGTCAAGCAATTGACCTACGACTTAAGTCCCGATCCAACATTATTATGCTGCTTATTTGCGGAGTGCGACAATGCGCCGGGCTAATTAGGCGCTTACACGCTCAAATTGCGCAGAAATTTGCGTAAAACACGGGGAATCAGCAGGGAAAACCTTAGCTCCAGCCGCCATTTTTGGTGCGATAAAAGATGTGCAGTCCAATCCGGCCCACTTTTTTCATCCTTTTTGCCCATTTCGGCTTCACATAAGTCGCATGGTAGTGGGTGGAGGAACCAACTTGTGGGAACCAGATTCGTCCCGCACTTGTCTCAGTGGCAATATGCTCGGCAACGTTCCAGAGGCGCTTATTCCTTACCCGATCCCTGATGCGGTCGCAGGCGAAAGAAAACTGACAACGATTACGCCAATTTTTGTTTTGGTACACCACACCGCAAATGGAACTTGGATAGGCAGGGTTTTTGACCCTGTTTAGAATCACTTGCGCTACAGCCGCCTGGCCGCGCACAGGTTCGCCGCGTGCTTCAAAATAAATACCTTCAGCCAAACATTTTTGCTGGCGCTTCGAATAGGCGCCCTTTGGCAATAAACTCGCTGCCCATGCATGGTCTTCACTACCAAGTCTTGGCACAACAGCCAACGGTACGATGCGTTTCAACACGGCTGCGAAGGGAGAGCGCTCAAATTTAGGTTCTGTTGCATAAGCAAAAACAGAACTTTCTGATTCTTTCACCAGATTGGCGACCATCACCGGTAATTTCGGGTCAATTGCCAAACTTTTTGGTTTTGATGAATGGAATGCCGATGCGACCCGTAAAACTTCCTTGTGGGATTTAGGTTTCACGAATGCCAGCTCAAGCTTACTGCTTCGGTTCAGGCTCTCCAACATGCTTCGACGCTGCAAAATTGAACCTGCAGAAAAGTGTGCCGGTGGTTTTTTGAGGGTAGCGGAAACAATACGGTCGCCCTTGAGGGAACGATTTATTTTTTGCGGTAATTTTTTGGTCTTCACCCCAAGACGAACTGGTTGCTTGAAGGTGGCAGTCTTAGCACTACCGGAAACCCGTGAATTTGCATCCTTGAAGCCAACAGTCAAAAATTTGAGAGTTGCATCATCTTTATGGGCAAAGCCCATCATGGATACGGATGCAAGTATGGTTTGGCCCGGCGCTTCCTGGACATGCGCCAACCAGCGATCATTGCTTGTGGTGGCGTTTCGACTTGCCACATCCTGAAATGCAACCACGTCGGGAAAACCCAAAAACATACCGCCAGCGGCAATAAGTGGAAATACGAATTTTGCCAAGCGCTGCTGTAAGCGATTTGGCCAGAGAACTGACTTTTTATAGGAGGTACGCAAAACTACTCTACTCCACAGGTCTGATGTGTATGGCCTTTAGGCTCAAATAACTTTTCAATCTGTGAGGCAACCATAGATAATTAACCTTGACGAAGCGTTAAGCGGACATTTCAAAAACATTAAGAAGAGTATTTCGCCGCCGCGGAAGTTCCTGCACGTAAAAATGGGCATGAATGTGCCCAAGGCTAAAGAATGTTGAAATTCTAAGCCTGCAATCTTCCAAACCAACGTCGCAACCAGTCAGAAACTAGTTGTTACGTCGTTTTCTATTGGCAAATGGATTTTCGCTTTTGCGCATGAATAGCCGGATAGGTACGCCAAACAGGTCAAATTCCTTGCGCAGCTCATTAACCATGTAACGGCTATAAGATGTCGGCAGGGAGTCCGGCTTAGAACACGAAACCGAAAATGTTGGCGGGCGGCTTTTTGCCTGCGTGATATAGCGCAGTTTAATGCGGCGACCAGACGCTGCTGGCGGTGGATGGTGATAGAGTATGCCCGACAGCCAGCGATTGAGTGGAGCAGTCGGAATACGACGATTCCAGGTCTTGTGAACCTCCAGCACGGCCTCCATCAATTTATCAATGCCCTCACCTGTCTCAGCGGAAACAGGAATGACCTTCAGGCCTTTGACCTGTGAGAGATGACGGGCGGCCTTTTCGTGCATTTCTTTCAACACGGTTTGGCGATCTTCAATCAAATCCCATTTGTTCAAAGCAATGACCAGTGCGCGGCCTTCCCGGATAATCAGATCGGTAATCTGCAAATCCTGTTTTTCAAACGGAATGGTAACGTCCAGAACAATGATAACAACTTCAGCAAATTGTACGGCGCGAAGACCATCAGATACTGAGAGCTTCTCAAGCTTGCCCTGCACTTTAGCTTTTTTACGCATTCCGGCTGTATCATGCAGTTGAATTTTGCGCCCATGCCATTCCCAGTCAACGGAAATAGAATCCCGCGTAATGCCAGCCTCGGGACCGGTTAACATGCGATCTTCGCCGATCATTTCATTGATCAGTGTCGATTTTCCGGCATTTGGCCTGCCCACTACTGCAATTTTCATAGGCTTGGTATTATCGTAAGCGAGTTCTTCCTCGCCATCCTCAAAGCCTTCTGGCAATTCGTCGTCTTCATCTTCGTTTTCAGATGGCTCAGGCTCTGGCGGGAAAGCAACTTCTTCGCCAACCATATCGACAATTGCCTGATACAGATCGCTCATACCAATGCCATGCTCGGCAGAAACGGGAACCGGATCACCAAACCCAAGCTGGAAAGCGTCGTAATAACCACTTTCGCCGGTTTTGCCTTCCATCTTATTGGCAACGAGAACAACGTCTGTCTCAGTTTTCCGCAAAATGCGAGCGAAGGATTTATCAATCGGTACAATACCGCTTCGGGCATCTATCAAAAACAGACATAGGTCTGCTTCTGCGATCGCGAGGTCAGTCTGTTCGCGCATACGGCCTTCGAGGCTATCCTCATCGACTTCTTCGAGACCTGCCGTATCGATTACCTTAAATTTCAGATCACCAATGCGGGCATCGGCCATTCTTCGGTCCCGGGTTACGCCCGGCGTATCATCAACCAATGCAAGCCGTTTGCCGACCAGGCGATTAAACAGGGTCGACTTACCGACATTGGGACGACCAATGATGGCAACAGTGAAGCTCATAATTGCTTTCTTTCCTTATGGAGATCACCTGGGACAATAATGGTCCAGGTAATGTGCCAATAATAATTAACCGGCTTTCGTGATGCCTTTTCCGGCAAGTAGTTTTAGCATGATATCAGCTCTTGAACGCACCCCGGATGGTGCTTCTGCGTCATCTGCCACTTGCTGGAACCATTTATAGGCCTCTGGCAATTGGTTTGCTTTCCATGCAGCAAGGCCCAGGCCTTCACGTGCGGAATGGCGAAACGGCTTGCCACTTTCAGCCAATGAGCCAAGTTGCTTGGCCACATCTTCCATGCTGCCTGAATCGACAAGCAGGAGCCCTGCCCTCAATTTGGCGACATTTTGCAAAGTCGTATTGAAGCTGCTGTCTGCTGCGATTTTTTCAAATGCTGCAACTGCTTCTGAAATTTTACCGTTCTCGGCCATCTCGGAGGCAATACGCAATTTGGCCAGTGCCGGATATTGCCCGGAGCCAGATGCGCCGAGCTCTTCCAGATTTTTGATAGCTTCATCGTGCTTGCCATCATTGGATAGCGCAATGGCAGCCATAAACTTATCGCCGGATTCTGCGGCTTGATTTGTGGAATAAGTTTCCCAACCACGCGAAGCAGCTGTGAGGACCACGATCAGTATTGCGACCGTGAAAACCACCCATTTATACTTTTTCCAAAGGCCATCCATGCGGTCCTGCCGCATTTCTTCATTGACCTCGCGAATAAATTGTTCGTCTTCCATATGGTATCAATCCGGATTGGTAAATTTCTTGGTTCGACCTGTGATCCGCCACATTGGGCAATCATCAGGCAAAGCCGGGAATTCTTGTTGAATGCCTTGTAGCCGAAAGCATGCCCTTTATGCAATCACTTCTATGCCAATCAGTATTTCATGCAAATAGTTCAGCGTAACCACCCAAAGAACAAGACCGACAATCAAGGCGATGATATCGGGGAAAATTGAAACAACAACAGGTGCCGCAGTATTTCTGCGACCTACATTTATCCGGTTTAAGATCGCCCAGACAAGAATAGAGCCAAACAGTATTAGACTGGCTGAATCCCCATTTGCCATCAGGTGCGCAAATGCCCAAACAATCACGCCAGCAATCATCGGGTGTTTCAACCTGGCCTTGATATAGCCAGTAGGCAGGACGCCAGTCACCATTAGAATAAATGCCACTAACACCAGCAGCATAGTGAAATGGGGCATCCAGTCTGGCGAATAATAAACATCTACCGCATCAGGTCGCGCTTCGCCGAACCCCCAGATGATCAATGCAATCCCGCCAAACGAAACCAGAGAATAAATGCCGCGCCAGCTATTTCTCCCAAGTGTGACCACCAGTTCCTCTCGCAATTGAGGGGCAATCATCTGGATAGAGTGAATGCCTAGAAAAAGTACCAGTCCTAAAATCAATATCCACATGGTGTTCTCGCTGCTATGTTAGGGCACTTGAGCAATTCACTTTTCGCGAAGTGCTCTAATTTAATTGAGTGAATATAATGTCTGTTGCGGGAGAATGCCATAGCATGTCTGTTGATATTGAACTTGCAAAGAAACTTCTGACCGAGAAGCAGGCCGAATTGGAGGCTTTTTCCAAACTTTCGCAGGAAGCGCGCGAAACTGTTGAACTTGATCAACAATCCGTGGGCAGGCTTTCGCGGATGGATGCCATGCAACAACAAGCGATGGCAAAAGCACAAGAGCGCAACCGGCAACTCGACTTGCAGCGCATTGAAATGGCGTTTCGCAGAATTCGAAATGACGAATATGGCTATTGCGTCAATTGCGATGAG
>JAESUH010000054.1 GCA_016763155.1 Rhizobiaceae bacterium | reverse complement strand
CAGGTAAAATTCAGGTGTTGAATTTAGATATTCCTATGCATATAGTCCCCGCAAGGTCGGGGCGTGGCGCAGCTTGGTAGCGCACATGCATGGGGTGCATGGGGTCGGAGGTTCGAATCCTCTCGCCCCGACCAGAATCATTTAAAATTGGATCCGGCTCAAGAATCCACTAGAGATCGGTCCGCCTCTTCGGCACTTTCCGCCATTGGATTTTCTAGTTCATTGCATTTTGCCAAACAGGAATTCACCAAATTCCTGATCCATCGGCTTCTGCCTGAATTTTCATCACGTCGGTGCCACATCATGTCGATGTTTATGCGCGGTAATTCTATTGGCGGTTCACAATATTCAAAATTTTTGAAAGCGCTATAAATCAACCCCTGTTGAAACGAGGCAATTTGATCAGTGCCTTCAATCAGGGTGGCCAGCGCTTCAATATTTGGCGCATAGAGCGTGATTTTTCGCTTTGAATCCGAGCTTCTCAAGGATGTTTCATTTAGGCTTGTGTTGCCAGAACCAAAATCCAGCACACCGTGTCTGGCTGCAAAATAGTCTTCGACTGATCGAAGTGGGCCACGTACCTTAGGATCGAAGAAACAAACCTGCGGCTCGGATACTGCCTCCTGAACATCCAGTTCCGCTGGATAAACACCTGGCCGCACACCAAAAACCAGATCTACCCTACCTGAAGTTAGCAACCCATTGATATTTTCACGCGACCCCAGCTCCAGCATACGCACTGGCATTTGAGGAGCTTCTTTGGTTATCTGCCGGTAAATCCTGGGCCATTGCGGAAGCAGGTGCAGCGTATTAGCAGCCATCGTTATGGGGCGGTCGTCAGTTTCCGGATCGTAAATATCCAATGACGCTAAACTCTCCATTTTTGCTAGTAATGAGCGTATTCGAGGAGCAAGCATAATTGCGCGTTCTGTTGGAGTAATACTGCGCCCATATTTCAAAAATAGTGGATCACGAAGATATGTGCGCAATTTATCGAGACTGTAACTAACAGTAGATTGATTAAGTCCAAGCTCTTTTGCTGCGAGACCAACAGAATTTTTTTCATATATTGTGATGAACAACCTGAGAAGTCTGCCATTCAGGTTTAAACAATCTAATTTTTCCATGAGTTATATATAACTCATCGATTGATTTGGATCAATTCCTCTTTATAGCTTTTAGTTGATGAAACATAACTTGAGTTGGTTTCTTTTATATGTAAAAAAGTTAACTCAAGATAAAAATTGTATAAGAGAGATATTATATGAATAATCCGAAAATAAGTGCAGCTTCGGAGCAACTAGAAGTAGATAGTATTCTTGATATAACCGCAGAAGTTGTAGCTTCCTATGTAAGTAACAACCCTGTATCTACCGCCGAGCTGCCAAATCTTATTAACGAGATACACAGCGCGTTCCGTAAATTAAGCGGCTCTACATTAAACGCGTCCACCGAAAAACGTAAACCGGCGGTATCCATCAAAAAATCTTTACATGAAGATTATTTGATTTGTCTGGAAGACGGCAAAAAATTCAAATCTTTGAAGCGCCATCTTCGCTCACACTTTAATCTTTCACCAGAAGAGTATCGTGAAAAGTGGGGCCTTCCGCTGGATTACCCAATGGTTGCACCTAACTACGCAAAAGAACGCTCATCGCTTGCTCGCAAAATGGGACTGGGACGTAAACCCGGCACCAAATTGAAACAGAGCCAGTAAGTAAGTACCTAAAGTACTTCTATTTTTGTCCGAATTGATCAATTGCTCATCCCATTTGATCTTAAGCACTTTTTACCCGAAAAATGATTACCATTTTTCGGGTAATGGCGTAAATGCGGGTTGAAAACGCATCAGCGAACCTGATCAAGCAGACGCTTGCACTCAAGCAATTCATACAAAGTTGCCTGCAAGTGTCGTCGATCATCAACACTAATGCTGACATCAATTGTATCATCTAGTGATTGTTCACCTGTTCTCTTTCGAAGACGATTAAGCAGGCCCGGTGCCTTGCGATCTGGCGAGCTATTCTTAGCTAGATCCTCAACAGTTACAGCAGATTGAAGCGGTGCTTCAGCTGGCAACATTGAATCAGGTATTGCAGTTTGAAAGATATCTTCCTCCGGTATAAGAGCAAGCACAGGCTCTTCGGCAGGCGCAATCTCCGCTGGAACGGGTTCTTCCCCACGTCCATAGGCGATCACAAACTTATTGCCGTTTTCTTTCAGTAGTCGTTGGACACCACGAATCGTATACCCCTCATCATAAAGAAGATGACGAATACCACTTAGTAAATCCACATCATCGGGCCGATAGTAACGTCTTCCCCCACCACGCTTTAACGGTTTGATCTGGGAGAATCTCGTCTCCCAGAACCGCAACACGTGCTGTGGTAGGTCCAGTTCATCAGAAACTTCGCTAATTGTGCGAAACGCGTCAGGACTTTTGCTCATTCGTGATGCATCCTCCACCAAATTTCACCCGACATAATTATCGGACCAATTCCTGTCGCCCTGAAATATTACGGCGCATATTGGCAGCCGAACATGAAAAGTTCATGTCGGACAGATATAATTCAGCGCAATTCAGAACGCAAAGAAAATTGACTACCGTACACAAAAACAAAATAACAACCGATTGCTGCCTGAAATGAGACAACAACCCCAGGGGTCACCCCTAGAACAATAGATATTGCTTATGATTGTTTACGGTTACCTTTCAGCACCGCTTGTTTCAAAATGTTCGATGACTTAAATACGACCACCCGGCGCGGTGTAATTGGTATTTCCTCGCCGGTCTTTGGATTGCGCCCAATTCGCTCTCGCTTTGAACGAACGTGGAACGATCCAAATGATGATAATTTAACAGATTCACCTTTTACAATTTCACTACAAATCGTATCGAGCACCATTTCTACTAAATCTGCAGACTCAGTTCTCGACAATCCGACTTTTTGATAGACTGCTTCGCACAAATCGACTCGGGTAAGAGTTCTTGCCCCCATGCCATTTCCCCATCTATAATTACAAGTCTCAAATAAAGCCCCGTCAAACAAACAGCCAAAAAAGACTGTTACCTCATATATTTAACGCGACAACTATTGCCTGTAGTCCAGCGACATCTTGAAATTGAAGAATGTCCCTGAATTACGAAATACACGATAAGGCAATGGGAAAGATTATTCAAGAAACTTGCAGAAAGTAATGCAAAAAAACCACAAAATATGCGGAATTTGGCCGCTTTTTTTTGGTTTTTCCGCTTAGCGGGAGTATTTTTGCACAGTTACCAACGCAATAAGACTGCACCCCATGTAAAACCACCGCCCATAGCCTCCAGCATCAGTAAATCACCTTTCTTTATCTGCCCTTTTTCCACAGCCTCACACAGTGCAAGGGGAATAGATGCAGCAGAAGTGTTTCCATGATGGTCTACGGTGATAACAACTTTCTCTGGTGCGATTTTCAGCTTCTTCGCTGAAGCATCAATAATGCGTTTATTGGCTTGATGGGGAATAAACCAGTTCAAATCATCTGGAGTAAGGTTTGTCTCTTCAAAAGCAGCCTCAATTACATCGGCAATCATTCCCACGGCGTGGCGGAACACCTCTTTGCCCTGCATACGCAAATGTCCGGTGGTCTGAGTCGTGGACGGGCCGCCATCTACGTAAAGCTTGTCTTTGTGGGAACCATCAGAGCGAATTTTGCAGGTGAGTATCCCCTGATCGTCTGTGGTGCCATCTCCCTCACGCGCTTCCAGTACAACGGCTCCTGCTCCATCGCCAAACAACACACAAGTGGTGCGATCTTCCCAATCTAGAATGCGGGAAAAGGTCTCAGCACCAATTACCAGAATGCGTTTGGCAAAGCCGGTTTTGATATATTGGTCAGCCGTAGTCAGCGCAAAAACAAAACCGGAGCATACGGCCTGCGTATCGAAGGCGGCGCCATGCTTCATGCCCAGGCGGTGCTGGATTTCCACAGATGTAGCCGGAAACGTATTATTGGGTGTGGAAGTAGCTAGAATGATCAAATCAATATCATCCACGGTTATCCCAGCGCTCTTTAAAGCGGCACGTGCGGCCTTTTCTCCAAGATCTGCTGTGGTTTCACCTTCTGCGGCGATATGGCGTTGTTTGATGCCTGTGCGCTGGACGATCCACTCATCCGTTGTATCAACAATTTTTGCCAAGTCGTCATTTGTTACAATTTTTTCTGGTGTGTATGAACCACATCCAGAAATAACCGATCGTATCATGTGTTTGATCCTGTTTCTTCGCGTGACCGGAGCTGATTAAATTGCTCCAGATCAGCTTTGATTTTCCCCAAGAGACCGTGCGCGGCCATGTCATGCCCCATCTCTATTGCAGCAGCGAATCCTTCAGCATCCGTGCCCCCGTGACTTTTAATTACAACGCCATTTAGACCTAACATAACGGCACCATTGACCTTTCGCGGATCCATTTTCTCCCGCAATTGATCAAATGCACCTTTGGCGAGCAGATAACCCAGCCGCGCCAATAATGTACGGTTCATGGCGGCCTTTAGATATCCCGAAATTTGCTTGGCGGTGCCTTCAGCTGTCTTCAGGGCAATATTTCCTGACAGTCCTTCCGTGACAACAACATCCACAGTTCCCTTGCCGAGGTCATCGCCCTCGACAAAACCATGATAGTGCAAATTTGAAAGGTTAGAATCGTGCAATATCTGGCCAGCCTCGCGCACATCTTCCTGCCCTTTGGCTTCTTCAACGCCAATATTCAGCAATCCTACGCTAGGGCGTTCAGAATCATTGAGCGCGCGCGCCATGGCAGCTCCCATGACTGCAAAATCGATCAATTGGCCAGCATCAGCTCCAATATTTGCGCCCACATCGAGCACAATTGATTCTCCGGTCAAAGTGGGCCAAATGGCAGCCATTGCCGGGCGGTCTACGCCTGCCTGAGTGCGCAGGCAAAATTTTGCCATGGCCATCAGCGCGCCAGTATTGCCAGCAGATACACAAGCATCGGCGGTGCCATCCTTGACGGCCGCAATTGCCTGCCACATGCTAGATTTAAAGCGTCCTTTGCGCAGGGCCTTGCCTGGCTTTTCATCCATGGAAATAGCAATTTCGCTAGCATGGAAATTGGACGCTGCATCCAGCTTTGGAAGAGCCTTGAGAATAGGCAGAACATCTTCCTCAATGCCAAAAATTTCAAACCGCAAATGGGGTTTACGTTCGAGTGCGAGATCCGCGCCACCAAGCACCACATCCGGCCCGCTATCCCCTCCCATGGCATCAAGTGAAATAGTAAGCGTTTCAGCCATATTTCGTATTTTCCTTCGTCATGGGCCTTGGATCAGATTAGCTGAGAATAACCGTTTGTCACGGCTACACAACTGATATCTTCACATTGCCCGCATATGATTTCACGTTTCATTTTGTTTTAATGCGGCAAGAGCTGCAAATGGAGAAATTTTCTCCTCATCTGCCGCATCAGGTGGCAAAACTTCTTGCACATTTGCCGGTAATTCTTGACCCTGAGCGCGTGGAAAAGGGTCTATTGCGAGATTGAAATGTTCAAGCACAACCTCCCATAAATCCACCTCTTCTCCTTCGACCAGTTCAGGCGCATCATCACCTTCGAAATCAAAGACAATTTCTCGATCTCCCTGCCCTGCGACTGCCTGTTTAATCGGCCGGGCAAATTTGGAGCCTTCAGGAACGAAGCGGGCAGAAAATTCCGTTGTGATTTCATCAAAAACAGGTTCCAGACTAACCACACAAGCCTGTTCCATACTGACGCTTATCCGGCCGGAAACCGTTATGCCATCACGATGCCAGGGCCTGCAATCAACCTGAGCCTCAAATGCATTGATAGCGACCAATCCACAGGAGCTGGCAATCGCTGCCATTTCGTTTTGGTCTGGCGTCAATTTGCGGCTATAACCAGCCTTTGGCATGGTCGTAATATTTAGCAGAAATTTAGGTGGTTCTTCGTTCATTTCGTTTCCAATGGAGCCTGGATAATAGACCGGATTTAGGATCAGGCTTAGGTTTCATTTCCAGATAAATCCAGCCAGGAAAATTTACCGCGATAATAGGCCTTAATTTTGGTTTCAATTAACCTGTCACTGGTTGCCATAAAATATTCGGCAAGTTTTTGCGAGGGGGCAAGATCGTCATTTTCATAAAACCGTTTGTTGATTGCTTCACAAAGCAATCCCTCATCTCGCGATTTTAGAGGTTGGTTAAAATCTTCGATCTGACCGTAGAAACTGCGGATCATTTTTTTCTTTTTCTTCGGTACGCTTGAATCGCCAATGCCCAACTGCCTCAAAGCGACATCAAGGTTATCGACAAAACGGTCAAACACTTCCTGGGAAAGATTATCCGCTTTCGCCTGCCCTTCCAGGCCTAAACGATGACATAACAGGAACACATGCAGTGTCAGCACGTCGAAACGACCCATAACCGTGTCAGGGAACCCAAAACCGGTAAAAAACACTGGTAATCGTGCTTGCGCCACAACCGTGCCATAAAGTTCTTGCGATATTGCAGCATTGTTGTTTCTATCAAATATGCTTTTTAGCATCGTGGAGCGGTTTCCTGTTGTTTACCGGTTGATTTAACCTAATTGGTCAAAAATTCCCATATTATTTTTAATTTGGATATTATGGTTTGAATTGACTATGGCTGAAGGTTGAAAATTTCGGTGCTTTGGGATAGGCAATTTTCTTAATAGTAAGCCCCCGACGGGGGTTGCGAGTGTGGGGTAGTATTTTGAAGAACGATACCGTCGGAATTCCGACACGAAAATTCGGAGTTCGATCAGCTAACGGCCTAGTGCTGGCGCTGATGGTAGCTCTGCCTGTAATCGGCGGGTTGAGTGGGTGCAATTCCAAACAGATCATGCGCCATGGTGCGATTATTAGTTCTGATCAATTGGATCTGGTACCGGAAGGCTCCAGTCGCGATCAGGTGTTGTTGGCCCTTGGTTCACCTTCCACCACCGGACAGTTCGAAAACGAGGTGTTTTATTACATTTCGCAAACCCGGACAAAAACATTCACCTATCAAAAACCAAAAATCACCGAACAGCAGGTATTGTCGATCTATTTCGATAAATCCAATACGGTGAACAAGGTTGCCAGATATGGGCTACAGGATGGAAGAGTGTTCGATTTTATTTCGCGAACCACTCCAACCGGTGGCAAGGATTATACGTTTCTCACTCAATTGCTGACTGGCCGTGCAAGCCCGAACTCAGTTCTGGGTTCAAGTGCCCAAGGTACGCCGGGTCAAATTGGAGGAGGTTTCTAGGCTCAAGTCTTAGAGACTATCTCGTTCATTCGATCGCAGTAAATTTAAAAGCCAATATCTAGTGCGTTTTATATCTCAAACAAAAGCCCCGGGGTTCATAGAACCCCGGGGCTTTTTTGTTCTTAATTGTCTTGCTGATTAGTGAGCAAGTACAGCCAATAGAAGCAAGGCCACAATGTTTGTGATCTTGATCATTGGGTTAACAGCAGGACCAGCAGTATCCTTATAAGGATCGCCAACTGTATCGCCGGTAACGGATGCTTTGTGAGCTTCACTGCCTTTTTCGTGCTTCACGCCATCTTTGTCGACGAAACCGTCTTCGAAAGATTTTTTGGCGTTATCCCATGCACCGCCACCGGCAGTCATGGACACAGCAACGAAGAAGCCGTTTACGATCACACCCAGCAACATCGCGCCGAGAGCCGCAAAGCCTTGAGCTTTATCGCCAGTAATCCAGTAAATTGCGTAGAAGCAAAAGATTGGAGAAAGAACTGGCAGCAGAGATGGAACAACCATTTCGCGGATCGCAGCTTTGGTCAGCATGTCAACGGCTCTGCCATAGTCAGGCTTCACAGTGCCTTTCATAATACCCGGCTCTTCGCGGAACTGGCGACGAACTTCCTCAACCACCGCACCAGCGGCGCGGCCAACGGCTGTCATGGACATGCCGCCGAAGATGTATGGAAGCAAACCACCGAACAACAGACCAACCACAACATATGGGTTGGACAATCCGAAATCGACGGTGACGCCTTCGAAGAACGAACCTTCAGGCGCATTTTTCGAGAAGAATTTCAGATCCTCTGTATAGGCTGCAAACAGCACCAGCGCACCAAGACCAGCTGAACCAATGGCATAACCTTTGGTAACCGCTTTGGTGGTGTTGCCAACCGCATCAAGCGCATCAGTTGTTTTACGAACTTCAGGAGGAAGATTTGCCATTTCAGCAATACCACCAGCATTATCGGTCACTGGACCAAATGCATCAAGCGCCACAACGAAGCCAGCAACAGCCAACATTGTTGTAACGGTGATTGCAATACCGAACAGGCCGGCAAGAGCAAATGTGGAAAGGATGCCACCGATGATGATCAATGCCGGAAGAGCAGTTGATTCAAGCGATACAGCAAGACCCTGAATAACGTTGGTACCGTGACCGGAAACCGAAGCTTGTGCAATAGAACGCACAGGACGGTATTCAACGCCGGTGTAATACTCTGTTACCCAGATGATCAGGCCGGTAATGACCAGACCGATAAGACCGCAATACATCAACGCACTAGCAGAAACTGTTCCGCCGGATGCGAGGGCGAATTCGGTATCCATGCCGTAATAGAACTGGATGATGCCAACGAGTGCCACAGCAGACAAGATCGCTGTTGCAAGGAAGCCCTTATAAAGCGCACCCATGATGGAGTTATTAGCACCGAGCTTCACAAAGAAAGTTCCGATGATGGAAGTCACCACGCAAACGGCGCCAATCATCAGCGGGAACATCATCAAGGTGAGTGCATCATCACTGACGAAATAGATGGATGCCAAAACCATAGTAGCAACAACGGTCACCACATAAGTTTCAAACAAATCAGCAGCCATGCCAGCACAATCGCCCACGTTGTCGCCAACGTTATCAGCAATGGTTGCAGGGTTACGTGGATCATCCTCAGGGATACCGGCTTCAATCTTACCAACCAGATCGCCGCCAACATCTGCACCTTTGGTGAAGATACCGCCGCCGAGACGGGCAAAGATTGAAATGAGCGATGCACCAAAACCAAGAGCGACCATTGCATCGATCACAATGCGGTCTTCAGTCGGGTTAAAACCCTGCACAGAAGTCAGATACCAGAAGTAGAAGGTAACGCCCAAAAGCGCCAAACCTGCAACCAGCATTCCGGTTACAGCGCCTGATTTAAATGCAATTTCAAGACCGGCACCAAGGCTTTGGCTTGCGGCTTGTGCTGTTCTGACGTTTGCACGAACAGATATAAGCATGCCGATAAAGCCTGCAAGGCCTGAAAGGATCGCGCCAATTGCAAAACCAATTGCAACCAAAAACCCGAGCAGCCAGAAGAGGATTGCGAAAACAACGATCCCGGCAATCGAGATGGCCATGTACTGACGAGACAGATAGGCTTGAGCGCCTTCCTGAATAAAGCCAGCAATTTCCTGCATACGTTCGTTACCAGCATCGGCCTTCAATACCGAATTACTGGCCCAAAATCCATAAACCAGCGAAAGTAGTCCGGCGGCCATGGCAAGATAGATAGGTGTCATAATATTATGATCTCTCTTTGCGCATTAATTAGTATTGTTAACTTCAAAAATTGTGGAGATTTTCGCCCAGGCTCTGAAATGGCCCGTTTTACCAAAAATTATCCCTATGAAGAAAACATGTTCAATCGTCGCGCACATTAGTCACAATGTCGTGCAGGTCAACAATTTGTTCATAAATTAGACGAAATGCTTACTCTTATGCAGCCTTTTTTCGCTCTGAGCGCAGCAAAAGCACCAAAGCAGCCAAACAAAGCACCACAACGGGGAAAATTACCATGTTTAGTGTATCCCACCCATAGGCATTGAGAGTTTGGCCAGACATGAGCGATGCGAAGGCTACGGAGCCAAAAAGCAGAAAATCATTGGCTCCTTGTGCCTTGCTCTTTTCTTCGGGGCGATAACATTCGGTCAGCATGGCTGTTGCGCCAATAAATCCGAAATTCCACCCTATTCCCAGTAAGACAAGAGCCAACCAGAATTGCCAAAGTTCAATGCCTGAAAGCGCCACCAATGCGCATGTAACCAGAATGAACATTCCTACGGCAACGATTTTCTCCTTGCCGAAACGCGCAATCAGGTGACCGGTAAAGAAACTTGGGCCAAACATTGCCATCACGTGCCATTGAATGCCCAGCGTACTGTCTTCAATAGAAATGCCACAGGCAATCATTGCCAGCGGTGCAGCGGTCATGACAAATGCCATCAAGGTGTAAGCCCCTATGGCGCAAATTACAGAAACCATAAACCTTGGTTGGGTCATGATCTCAAATAGCGGGCGTCCCGTATCCTCATTGGCACGGTCTTTTTTGGATAATGGTTTTTCAAACCGCAGAAAAGACAGTATCAAGATTGCGATCAAAAGCAGACCCGTACCGGCAAAATAAGCCCCGGCAAATGGTATCGGGGCCATTAATTCGCGCGCATGAATAACCACTTGTGGCCCGATGACTGCGGCACCTATGCCACCAGCAAGAACCCAGGAAATTGCTTTGACCTTGAATTTCTCGTCACCCTGATCTGCTGCTGCAAAGCGATATTGCTGGGTAAAAGAATTTCCGCCACCAATAAACATAAGCCCGACAGCAAACAGCCAGAAATTTCCAATCATCAGAGCGGAACCTGCAATCAGCATTCCACAAATGGCAATTGATGCACCTGAGATAAAACCAAGCCTACGCCCGATGTTCCTCATCAACATGGCTGCAGGCAAAGCAACCAGCGCCGTTCCCACATTAAATGCGGTAACAGGTGCTGTTGCGAGGGTTTTGTCGTCGCCTAGCAGGTAGAAACCGGCAAGGCCGCCAATGGATATGGAAAGAGGTGCCGCGGCGCCTGCAATCGCCTGTGAGGCAGACAAAAGCAATACGTTACGTTTCGCAACACTATTAGTATCCATGGATGAGAACCTTGAAGGGAGTTTTAAAATCTAACTCCACCTATACGCTTTCCTGAATGTGTTGGACAGATTAAAAATCAACATTTTCAATCTGATTGCGAATCTGGTTCTTCCTTCTTGGGGAATTCATCTTCACGAATGGTTCTGGCCAGATGATCCAACACACCATTGACCAGTTTCGGCTCGTCTTCTTCATAGAAAGATTTGGCCACATCGAGATATTCATTGATGACAACGCGTGCCGGGACGTCTTTGCGATTTTGCAATTCAAAAACCCCTGCGCGCAATATCGAACGCAGCAATGTGTGCATTCGCGCTAATGGCCAACTATCCGGCAGGGCCTCGTGAATGAGCGGGTCAATTTCATTTTGGTGCTTGACCACGCCAGCCAAAATGCCACGAAACCAACCTTCGTCCGCGTCTCGGTAAAGCTCCCCGTCCAGTTCCTTGCCAAGTCGCAATTCTTCAAACTGAGCAACGACCTCTACCAGATCAGCACCACTCAGATCCATTTGGTAAATGGCCTGAACGGCTGCAAGGCGCGCAAGACCGCGCTTATTGGCTGGTTGAATTACATCGGAAGCGTGTTTTGGTGTGGGATCGGCCATTATAGAGTTTCCATTTTCTGGCGAACTTCAATCATGGCAAGAGCTGCATTAGCTGCGCCGGCGCCTTTGTTTTTGTCGCTGGTTTTTGCACGTGTCCATGCTTGATCATGATTTTCTACTGTCAAAATCCCATTGCCAATTGCCAATGGCACTTGAACAGACATGTTCATGATAGCGCGAGCGGATTCGATTGCAACAATATCATAGTGGGATGTTTCGCCGCGAATAACACAGCCAAGCGCCACATATCCATCATAGTTTCGGTTACTTTTCACAGCCATTGAGATAGCTGCAGGAATTTCCAATACGCCAGGAACAGATACGTGGTCAAAGGTTGCGCCAGCCTGTTCCAGGGCGATAAAGGCACCCTTCAGCAATTCATCGCCAATGTCTGAATAGAACTGGGCGTCAACAATTAGTAAATGCGGCAAGGCAGCTCTCCGGAGCGAACAAAATTTTAGTTGGTAAGTTGGATTTTCTCAAACCATGATTGAAGATCATAGGCAAGGATAAAGTTCTAATTCAGCAATGGCAATCGTCAGGGGCTGGTTACAGCCTAAAGAGCTGCAATTCTACGAAGGACCCGACTATGCATCTGCGCATTATCACCTAAGGGAATATGGGACGATTTAAACTTGTAGCTGTTTAGGCGTGTCGTCTGGTTACCACGAGCTAACCGCGCTTTTGCTCTGGTGCAATCAAGATAGGTGCAGGTAAAATTATCCGCTGTGCGAACATTTGACCGAATACGCAGCAGGCTGGTGCCTTCAATGGTCCCTAAATAGTGCACCGGAATGTTCTTGCGGTGCAATTTGACTGCAATTCTGGAAACCAGATTTGCGCCATAGCTAATGCCTATCAGGTTAATCTCAACATTTGGATTTCTTGAATAGGCGGCCAGAATTTCTTTCATGACCGCGGGGCCAGCATAAACACTGCCCTCAACGGGGGTGACATAGCTGTATAATTTGCCGTTTTTGATCTTCTTGGAAAGGTTGGTAAACCCATAACCAATAAAGGGAACCGCACTCGCCAGGCCATTTATGAGAAAGGTTTTTCTTTCTCTGGGGATCGTATAAACGCCAGGTTCCACCATTTGCGAATTAGGAGGGCCGGTATTTAGCAATATCGAACTGATCGTAGTATTTTCAGGACTAACAATTGGTTCAGTCAGCTCAGAACTAGAAACATTTAATGTTTCAGTAAGCGCGTTGGACGTACTGGAACTGTTTGACTGACAAGAAGTCGCCAAAAAACCTATAATTATCAATGATGCCAAATGTTTCATACGGCTTATTATGTCGAGATAATGGTTAATCTTTGACAAAGAAATTAATTAAACTCCGAAAGGCGCGCAGCATACCTTGCCATCTGGTCCACTTCCAGATTAACGCGAGTGCCTACTTGCACATCTCCCCAAGTGGTTACCTCCTGAGTATGCCGGATTAATAGGACATCGAAACGATTGCCTTCAACCAAATTTACGGTAAGTGAGGTGCCATCCAGACAGATGGAACCCTTGATCGCAATGAATTTGGCGAGTTGTTCCGGCGCTTCCAGCACGTAGCGCTTGGCATCTCCCTCATCGATAATCTCGACAATTTCTGCGCGACCATCCACATGGCCAGAAACCAAATGCCCACCCAATTCATCGCCAATTTTCAATGATCGTTCGAGGTTTAACCGTGCGCCAATTTCTAAAGCACCCAGACTGGTGAGACGCAGCGCCTCTTCCCAGGCTTCGACACTGTACCAATCATCGCCTTTTTCAGTCACCGTCAAACATACGCCTGCATGGGAAATTGATGCGCCAATATCAATTGTATCCAGATCATAATTAGTGCGAATTTTCAGACATTTGCCGTGATTGAGCTCGTCAATTCCAACTACAATGCCAATATCAGTTACAAGGCCGGTAAACATGACGGATTATGTTCTCTCAAATCTATATTGGCGGTCATATCCGCCAGATTGTGGATTGATGAATTCCCACTCACCTACCAGATGGAAGCCTGAGGGCAAACTATCAAGGGTGATTGGCGACATTATCGCTTGCGCATCGGCCACTTGATCTGCGGCCCCCGTTCCAACGAATAGTTCAATGGCATCGACCAGTCCATCGGCCAGAAAACTTTTGGCTGTTTCCGCCCCGCCCTCTACCATCAAAGAGGTTATGCCTTTTTCTGCCAGATCATCGAGCAATTCGGGCAGAGCAATTTTTCCCTCATGAATTTCGCAGGCGATGAGCTGGCATTTGTGGTCTTTCAGCGCATTTTTCTGACCACTATTTCCAGCTTCAGGCATGACAACCCAGCATGGAACCTGATCGGCGCTTGCCACCAGCTTGGAGTTCAACGAAAGGCTGGCATTGGCATCGAGTATTACTCGAACCGGCGAACGAGATTTCATTCCGGCAAGACGGCAGGTTAACTCCGGGTCATCGGCACGTATCGTACCAGCGCCCACAAGAATTGCATCATGGCGCGCTCGCATCAAATGCACCTGGGCCCTGGACACACTGCCCGTGATGGATAATTGCCCACCACCTCGTAGACCCAACAGACCATTTTTGGTTATTGCTAATTTCAGCGTGACAAATGGGCGACCAAGCGCCTTTCGGGTGAGGTATCCCTCAATATTATTTGCGGCAATATTTGATAAAAACCCTTTTTCACATTCAACACCAGCCAATTCCAGCATAGCATGGCCTTTGCCACTTACCCGTTCATCAGGGTCAATAACAGCGGTCACAACCCGTTTAACACCCGCACTTATCAGTGCGGTGGCACAGGGCGGCGTTTTGCCGTGATGGGCGCAGGGTTCAAGCGTTACATAGGCTGTTGAGCCGCGGGCCAGATCACCACTTATTGCCAAAGCCAGTGATTCTGCATGGGGTCTTCCACCAATTGCGGTTATGCCGCTACCGACGATGCGTCCTTCATTTACCAGCACACAGGCGACGGATGGATTGGTTCCCGTCAGCCCCTGATGGGACGCGGCCAAACGAATTGCAGCCCCCATGAAACGCTCATCATTATTTTGGTGTTTACTATCCATGATAATTTTGTGACGCAAATAGCAGATGATTGAAAGTAAAAACTGGGTAGTTGGCAATTGTCGCCACTCAGCATAACTGCTAATAGGCTGCAAACAAATTACAGATAACAGGCAGGCTCACGTGGCAAAGATAAATTCAATCGGCCTTATTGGTTTCGGCAATTTCGGCAGATTTGTGCATACGCTGTTTCAGCGTTTTGCGCCGGACGTAAAATTCAAGGTTCACTCACCCAGCCGTCAAAAGCTTGGGGCCAGCGGTGGTGAACTGTTTTTCTCCATGGAAGAAATTGCCGAATGTGATGCTGTGTTTTTGTGTGTGCCAATCAGCTGTTACAAGCAATATCTGGAATTATTGCGCCCGTTATTATTGCCCTCAACCGTTGTTATCGATGTGGCAACGATCAAGGTGCATACGGGCCAACTGATCCGTAAAACACTGGGAAACCAGCCTTATATCTCCACCCATCCAATGTTTGGGCCGGAAAGTTATGCCAAGCAGGGTTATGAGGTTTCCGGATTGCGGATTGTTGTAACTGAGTCCAATTTACCAAAAACCGAGTATGATGAATTGCTGCAATTTATCGGAAATCTCGGATTTTCCGTGGTGGAAAAAACCGCAGATATCCATGACAAGGAAGTGGCTGAAACGCTTTTCCTCACCCATTATGTGGGGCAGGTCATTTCACGCGGCGGGTTTGAGCGCACGGAAATAGATACGGTATCATTTGGATATTTGATGGATGCCGTCGATAGTGTGCGCCACGATACCCAATTGTTTGAAGATGTTCGCCGCTTCAACCCCTATTGTGCTGATGTTATCAAACGGTTTGACGACAGCGAACATGAGGTGAAAAACCTGCTTTTGAAAGGCACAAAGGATTAACTTCGATCGCGCGTAATTTCATCCAGCACTTCGTTGAAATCTGAAGCTTCGCGAAAGTCACGGTAAACTGACGCGAAGCGAACATAAGCAACTGCATCCACTGCTTTGAGGCCTTCCATTACCAGCAGACCAATTTCGTCAGCTGGAATATCACCTTCGCCACGCGCTTCAAGCTGACGTACAATACCAGCAATCATGCGCTCGATGCGTTCAGGTTCCACGTCTCGTTTTCGAAGGGCTATATTGACCGACCGGGCCAGTTTGTCCCGGTCAAAGACCACCTTGCGTCCGCCCTTTTTCAGCACGGTCAATTCACGCAATTGCACCCGCTCAAAGGTGGTGAAACGGCCACCACAATCAGAACAAATCCTACGACGGCGAATGGAATTTCCGTCGTCAGTGGGCCGACTGTCCTTCACTTGGGTATCGGCATTTGTGCAATAGGGGCAGCGCATGGTGTTAGCCTGTCAATTACATATGAGAATAAAGCGGAAAGCGTTGGCACAATTCAACAATTCTGCCCTGAACGGCTGCTTCTACAGCGGCGTTTCCTTCGTCAGAATTCGCCGTGTTCAAGCCGTCCAAAACCTCGGTAATCAAATCGCCAATTTCTTCAAATTCTGCTTTGCCGAAACCCCGTGTTGTACCAGCTGGTGTGCCCAGCCGAATGCCCGAAGTAACAAATGGTTTTTCCGGATCAAAGGGAATGCCATTTTTGTTGCAAGTAATATTTGCGCGGCCAAGGGCTGCCTCTGCGCGCTTGCCGGTGGCATTCTTGGGTCGCAAATCCACCAGCATCAAATGATTATCGGTACCGCCGGAAACAATTTCCAAACCGTTTTTCTTTAAATTTTCCGCCAAAGCCTTGGCGTTATCAACAACGTTCTGTGCATAGATTTTGAAAGATGGCTGCAACGCTTCACCCAAAGCCACGGCTTTGGCCGCAATCACATGCATTAGTGGGCCACCCTGAAGGCCGGGGAAAACAGCCGAATTGATTTTCTTGGCAATGGCCTCATCATTGGTAAGGATCATACCGCCGCGAGGACCACGTAAGGATTTGTGATTTGTTGTGGTTGTCACATGGGCGTGTGGGATAGGCGAAGAATGCACGCCTGCTGCCACAAGGCCCGCAATATGAGCCATATCAACCATCAAATAAGCACCAACTGAATCCGCAATTTCACGGAACCTGGCAAAATCCCATTCGCGGGAATAAGCGGTTGCACCGGCAATGATCAGTTTAGGCTTACTCTCCTCGGCAATTTTTGCGATCTCATCCATATCGAGCAGATCATCATCCTGACGGACGCCGTAAGATACGACATTGAACCATTTGCCAGACAAATTGACCGGCGAACCGTGGGTCAAATGCCCACCGGAGTTTAGATCAAGCCCCATGAAAGTATCGCCCGGCTGCAACAGGGCCAAGAATACCGCTTGGTTCATCTGGCTACCGGAGCTAGGCTGCACATTGGCAAATTTGCAGCCAAATAGCTGTTTTGCCCGCTCAATTGCCAGGGTTTCCACCACATCAACGAATTCGCAACCGCCATAATAGCGACGGCCCGGATAACCTTCGGCATATTTGTTGGTCATAATCGAGCCTTGCGCTTCCAAAACAGCGCGAGAAACAATATTTTCAGAAGCAATCAGCTCAACTTCATGACGTTGCCGCCCAAGTTCGTTTCTAATTGCTTCGAACACCAAGCCGTCCGCATCAGCCAATGGTTTGTTGAAAAATGCGTCAAGTTCATTTGAGGTTTTGTCGTTGGTCATAGTGCACCCAATTCAGAAAGAATTTTCATGTGCGCCAGTTATCACGCCAGATCAAAAATCGCCATAGTAGAGGTGCAATTTTTGTGTGGTTCACAAAAAAAGTGACAATATCTCTGCAGCCGTATCAACTTAGGGAAACTATTTTATGGAGAGTTCAGCAACACCATCGCGTTGATAAATATCATCGCGGAACTGTATGACGCCGTCTTTGGTAGACCATGCGGTAACATAGGTGAAGTAGACCGGCACAGGTGTTGCAAGTTTCACGTCCAAACGTTCGCCCGTTTCAATCACTTGTTCAATCGCACGCCGGCTCCAACCGGGGGTATCCTTGGCAATCCAGGTAATCAGATCCCGAACGTTTTGCACCCTCACGCAACCCGATGATTCAAAACGCATTAAACGGCTGAACAGGCTTTGCTGGGGAGTGTCGTGCATATAAACGGCATGGGGATTTGGAAAATTAATTTTCACAGATCCCATGGCGTTAATTTTACCCGGTTTCTGACGGAAACGATAATTTACAGCTTCCTCAGAATTCCAATCAACGGCTGCAGGAAAAATCTCCGTGCCATCGGGGGCAAACATTTGAATATTATTGCGCGTCAAATAGCTTGCATCCTTCTGCATAAGCGGAATCAAATCTTTTTTGACGATGGATACGGGCGCTGTCCAATATGGGTTGAGGTTCAGCTCATATATCTTTGAATTTAGAATCGGGGTCTGGCGTGTGATTCTGCCGACGATTGCGGTGTGGCGCGAGGCAACAATACCGTTCTCTACCGCTTCAATTTGTGCGGCAGGAATGTTCACCATCACATAACGATCACCCAGAAACCCGGACATTGAGCGCAGACGCACCAAATTGGTCTCCAACTGGCCAAGTCGCACGCTGGCAGGAATATTTAAAGCGGCAAAAGTGTAACGCCCCATAACACCGTCGGCCGGGAGGCCGTGGCGGGCCTGAAAGCGTTTTACTGCACCATCAACCCATGTGTCATAGATGCTACTGCCACCAGAACTTGCATCCAGATCGCCAGACACGATCAGTCTTCGGCGAAGAACTTTTACATTTTTGTGCTCAACACCAAGGCGCAGCTTTTTATTTGCCGGAACGACAGGCCAACCGCCATTGATGGAAATATTCTGATATTCCGTGATTCCCTTTTCAATGAAAGAGGGAGTTTGCTGGGAAAAAATCGGGATATTGGTAGATGAAAGTTTGGCATCTCCACGACGCGCATCAAATTGATCATTCCAGGCTCCATGGCCTGAAGAACTCAATATATCGCGTATGGGATCATTGGCATTGGCTGCCCCCGGCAACATAAAAGTATTTACAGCACTTCCACCCACAAGCCCCGCAGCGGCACGGGCCATAGAAGTCAGAAAATTTCGTCTTTTCATTGTGTAAACCAGTCTGTGGATGCCCCGAACACTAAAAACCAGCGGGATCAACTTCAAATCAATGTAAATTCTTGCGAACTACCAAGTATTAATTAGGCCTCAAAGGGTAAGAAAACAAGGTTAACAAAGGGTGTTTAACCTTAGATTTTGTCCCAATGGTGACGCTTATCATAAAAGAATCATGAGTTGGGCGGTATTTCAAACAAAAACAGGCCCCATGCGAGCATGAGGCCTGTTTAGTAAACTCTTTGTGAGTTTCGACGAAAGCTTTAAAGTCTGTACAAAATCTGGTCGGTCCAGAAGCGTTCAAGACGCTGTAATGACTTGTTCAACCGCTGAAATTCATCCGTATCAATACCACCAACCTGCTGGATGGATTGAATGTGGCGCTCGTAAAGTCCGTTGATTGTCGCAGCCACGTCTTTACCCTGATCTGTAAGGCTGACGCGCACTGAACGGCGATCAACTCTTGAACGCTGGTGATTGATAAAACCCTGATCAACCAGTTTTTTCAGATTGTAAGAAACGTTTGATCCCAAATAATAACCGCGGGAACGCAATTCACCAGCGGTCAATTCGGAATTGCCAATGTTATAAAGAAGCAATGCCTGAACTGAATTGATGTCACTTCGTCCCTGACGATCAAATTCATCTTTAATCACGTCGAGTAAACGGCGGTGCAGTCGCTCAACGAGAGTTAATGATTCTAGGTATAGTGGCTTGATGTCGCCCGTTGAAGTCGGCTCAATAGCCTCCCCAACCAAATCAAGACTGTTGGTCATTTTAGTGCCTTCCTGTGTCGGCGAGAGTTTCTCATCTCGCTCTTTTGTTATGCATCATCAGACCGGCGGCCTTCGCCCTTCCAATGAAGCTATTTTTTCGGCAGGATTGCAGCTCCCGCTCTTATTGTTTAGGTGCGGATATTTCCGTCACCGTGAACACAACATAGCCTGAACGGATAAAATTCGAATTAAAGCTTAGGATTAATTTCGTCTTACCAAGATCGTTTGAATTTAAAATATCGAGGCAAAAACGGCTGATTTTCAACAAAATCGAGAATTATTGTTCAGCTTTTGTTGACGATAAAACGTTTCGCAACTTGCAAAACCAAAAAAACCATCAGGCAAATCGCATGAAACAGCATCAACATTTGCTGCTCTCCAAACAATTGCGGCAGGCCCATATGCATTCCAACTTCAATGCATATGGCAAATATCCATACAACCGGCCCCCAGGAAAATAATCCCCACAAGCCCAAGGCCGTTATGGGCAAAAGAACCGCTAAAACGGCAGCAGCAACCCGCCAATGTTCTGCCATTGTATCAAACTGATAGTCGGGGCCATCATAAATGCCGATTAATCGCATCCAATACTGCAACGCAAAATACACGAAAACAAGCGCTACGCCGCGCAGGAAAACTATATAAAGGGTTTCAAGAAGGCTGTGTAAGCCTGAAAGGAACCCGGAAGTTGGAGCAATTGCCATTTGAGACTCTTAATCGGTTGCCCATGTGTTATAAATAAGGTGTGCCAATCAGCGCAAGGACAAGATAACGGATATAGGCTAGTATTTTCAATGACGGGATTTTGGTTAGGCATGAGAAATTTATGATACGCAGCGTTGATGAAATTACCAATGGGCGACGCATGCGGCGCAATCGGCGGTTTGAGTGGAACCGCAGGCTAATGCGGGAAAACACCCTTAGCACCAATGATTTGATCTGGCCGATATTCCTGATTGAGGGCGAGAACCATTGCGAGCCAGTTAAATCCATGCCGGGTGTCGAGCGTTTTACAGTAGATAAGGCCGTTGAAGCCGCAAAGCGAGCATTTGACCTTGGAATACCCGCTCTTGCCACCTTCCCCAATGTATCCCTTGATAAGCGCGATGAGACTGGATCAGAAGTTTTGAACCCCGATGGCCTCATCAATCAGGCCACCAGAGCGATTAAGGCAGCAGTCCCCGGCATTGGTATCATTACCGATGTGGCGCTCGATCCGTTCACCGAGAGCGGTCACGACGGAATTTTGCGTGATGATATCATCATCAATGACGAAACCGTTGAACAAATCTGTAAAGCCGCAATCATTCAGGCAGACGCTGGCGCCGATATCGTATCCGCATCCGAAATGATGGACGGACGCATTGGGGCAATTCGCGACGCGCTGAGCGGGGCTGGATATTCAGATATCGGGATTATCGCTTATTCTGCTAAATATGCCTCAGCATTTTACGGGCCTTACCGGGAAGCGGTGGGCACTGATCAAATGCTGAAGGGCGACAAACGCACCTATTTCATGGACCCAGGTAATAGCGATGAAGCCCTGCACGAAGCAGCCCTTGATGTGGCTGAAGGGGCAGACATGATTATGGTGAAACCCGGCATGCCATATCTTGATATATTGCGCCGCGTCAAGGATGAGTTCCAGATGCCAACTCTGGTTTATCAGGTATCAGGGGAATATTCGATGATCATGGCGGGGGTGGAAAAAGGTTTCCTCGATAAAGAACGCGCAATGCTGGAAAGCCTGCTTTGCTTTAAACGAGCGGGTGCAGATGCTATTTTGACTTATTTTGCACCGGAAGCAGCAGAAATTCTTAACCGGCAGAAGAATGCCGGAAGCACCATGGAAACCTGATTTAATTGAAATTCATCATCCCAATGCCCATTTATAATTCAGCGCCATTTGATGCAGAGAGGGTAATATGACAACTGAAACAACCACAGACCAACCTTATAGAGAAATCGACATCTCGCGTTTGAGCGAGGTTCGGAGACGGCGGATATTAGCTTTTTTTGTTGATTATCTAATTGTTGGCGCATTATCTGTAGCTGCAGGCATTGTGGTGTTTTTTGCAGGCATCATAACTTTCGGTGCTGCCTGGCTGGTTTATCTAGTTCTGGTTCCATTGGTGGCAATTGCCTATATCGGCCTGACCATGGGTGGACCAAAACAGGCAACGCTTGGTATGCAGATGTTTTCACTAATGATTGAATCTGATGATGGTCGACCAGTTGATGGAATGACAGCAATGATGCACGGCATCATATTTTGGGCTGCACATATAGCACTTACGCCATTCATGTTATTGGTATCCATGTTTTCCACGCGCAAAAGATTGATACAGGATATCCTTCTAGGCACTGTAATTTTGCGTGTCTGATCGAAATTTTGGGTGAAATACCTCTTCCCAAACCAAACTTCATTGGTGATACTCATAGATAAGTAAATCGGATGAGTTAGGCTTGAGTTTTGGAGTTTATTACAGCGCAATTTTCCATTGGTGAAGATTTCCACATGTGGGCCACATTCCTGATTGTGAGCTTCACTATCGTTGGGTTTGCGTTGGAAAAATGGTCTCTTGAAGCCATTTCTCTGGCTTCTATCATCTGCTATTTATTACTTTTCATATTATTTCCAGTGGATGGAAAGCCTCTGGTCACCGGCATTGAGCTGGTAGCCGGCTTTGCCAATCCTGCCTTGATAACTGTGTTGTCGCTGCTGATGGTTGGACAGGCGATGTTCAACACTGATGCGCTGGATGCACCATCGCGAATGCTGGCAAGAATTGGTGGTGCCGGACGAACGCGCAGCCTGCTTATCCTGCTTGCCGCCGCCGGGGTGATTTCTGCCTTTCTAAACAACACACCGGTTGTGGTGATGTTTATTCCCATCGTTACAGCCATTGCCAAGCAAAAGAACTTTGATCCGGCCAAAGGGCTGATGCCTCTCTCCTTCATCGGCATTTTGGGGGGGATGGTTACACTGATTGGTTCCTCCACCAATCTATTGGTCGCTGGAGTGGCAGAAGATTTTGGCATCCATCTTGGATTTTTTGACTTCAGTATTCCCGGCCTCATTCTTGCTGGCGTGGGCAGTATCTATGTGATTTTTGTAATGCCTCTTATGTTGAAACAACGTCGCGGCATGGCAGATGAGATCAAGGTTCTCTCCGGCAGGCAGTTCATTGCACAAATCGAGATCACGCCGGGCCACCCTCTCGAAGGGGCAACATCGCGGGCGGGTATTTTTACTGAACTGGAAGATATCACCGTGCGCGCGGTAACCCGAAATGATGCGCCGCTAATTCTGGCGATGGAAGATGTTACCCTCAGGGCGGGTGATACATTGATCATAGGAGCAACCAGACAAGCCCTCACAAGAGCACTAGCCGTTGGATCAACGGGTGGCGTTCCCGGCGGAAATCACGATGACGATGAGGATATGTCAGATGCCCATCTGGAACCGGAATTCTCGATTGCCGAGGTAGTGGTTGCACCCGGTTCACGCTTTGTCGGGCGCACAATTCAATCTGCCGCTATTCGCTCCACTTACGGCACCATTGTGCTTGGTGTGCAGCGCAAGAGCCGGATGCAGCGAAAAGCACTGGACCAGATCCGTATGGAACCCGGCGACACTTTGCTAATGGGCGGAACTCCGCAAGCGATTGCCAGCCTTAAAGCCAGTCGCGATTTAATCCTGCTTGAATGGTCATCTGCGATTGTTCCTATGCGCCGCTTTGCATCACGCGCCCTTATAATATTTGGGATCGTGGTCACCACGGCGGCCACCGGTCTTTTGCCAATTATGGTTGCCTCCCTGCTTGGTGTTTTTGGAATGTTGGTCACCGGATGCCTAAATTCACGACAGGCTGCACGGGCGTTCGATTCTCATATTTTCATGCTGGTTGGAGCGTCCCTTGCCAGTGCAGCGGCATTAGAGACCACAGGCGGGGCCGCATTTTTGGCCGAGAGTGTTGTTAACGCCTTTGAGGGGTATCAACCAGCTGTTGTCCTTTCGGCATTCTTTCTCGTAATTGCCGTGTTGACCAACGTCCTTTCCAACAATGCAACCGCTGTGATATTCACACCCATCGCAATTCGCGTGGCGCAAGGGATCGGTGTGCCGCCAGAAGTATTTGTGGTTGCTGTCATATTTGCAGCCAATTGCTCCTTTGCCACCCCGATTGGATATCAGACCAATCTTTTGGTGCTTGGTCCCGGCCACTATCGGTTTCGTGACTTCTTGTTTGCCGGAATCCCACTTGTGATTTTGATTTGGCTAACCTACTCTTTTGTAGGGCCATGGTATTATGGCATTTAAAAAACCACGAGTTGCAGAGATATATGACCAAACACGCGCTGGATGCTCCGCAGTTTTATCTGACTGCCCCTGCCCCCTGCCCCTATATTGAGGGTCAGGAAGAGCGCAAGGTGTTTACCCATCTGGTGGGTGAAAAGGCTGGCGGCATAAATGATATGTTGACCAATGGCGGCTTTCGGCGCTCACAGAATATCGCTTACCGCCCTGCATGCGAGCGCTGTCGCGCCTGTGTATCCGTTCGAGTATTAGCGGACAGGTTTTCGCCTTCACGTTCGTTCAAGCGCATTATCAGCCGTAATCAGGATTTGATCGGTCAGGTGCTTCCTGCCAGTCCGACTGCCGAACAGTTTTCCCTGTTTCGCCGCTATCTGGATGATCGGCATCTGGACGGTGGCATGGCGGATATGACCGTGCTTGATTATTCCATGATGGTGGAAGACAGCCATGTGAATACGTCAGTCATTGAGTATCGAAAACGTGGCCTTGATTCCGGCATTACTGGAAAAGGCGAAGGCGAGATCATCGCCGTTGCCCTGACCGATACCCTGCAGAATGGCCTGTCCATGGTCTATAGTTTCTTTGACCCAAGCGAGGATAAGCGAAGCCTTGGAACTTTCATGGTGCTCGATCACATAACGCGCAGCCGAAAACTCGGCCTGCCCTTTGTATATCTTGGCTATTGGGTCGCTGAATCACCAAAAATGGCCTATAAGGCCCGCTTTACCCCGCAGGAGCGGCTTTCTTCTGGCCGCTGGGAGCAAATTGAGACTTAAGCCTCATCCACATCAACAGTCCACGGTTCCGCCCTGCCCGCCTTCTCCCAGGCTTGCCAGGCATCCAGCCCTTTCATCGCGGCTGAATATTGTTTGACGGCCGGATCATGGCTGAGGGCATAGACTTCAAACCGGTTTACCACCGGTGCAAACATGGCGTCAGCGGCACTGAATTTTCCAAACAGAAACGGGCCGTCAAAACGTTCAAGACACTCGCGCCAGATCGTCTCTATGCGGCGCACGTCTTTGCGTGTCTGGTCAGACACATCGATTGTTCCGATTTCACGGCGCAAATTCATGGGGCAATCATTGCGGATGCCGGAAAACCCGCCATGCATTTCGTGAGCGATGGAACGAGCCAGAGCGCGGGTTTTTATATCCGCAGGCCAGAACCCGCTTTCTGGAAATTTGTCATTGAGATACTCAATAATTGCCAAAGATTCAGTGACCACAACATCTCCGTCATGAAGAACTGGTACCTTATTGGTTGGAGAAAATTCTGCAAACTTTGGATTGCCAGCTTCAAAATCAAAAGGGATCAGCACTTCTTCAAACTCGATGCCTAGAACCTGCATTGCGAGCCATGGGCGAAACGACCAGGAGGAGTAATTTTTGTTGCCTATGAATAATTTCATTGGTTTTCTCCGAAACAAACAATAGTTAAAGGTATAGCGATTCTTTCAAACGCTATATTTTTTAGAGCACAATTCGAAAAGTGGAAACCGGTTTTCGGATAAACTGTGCGTTGAAACAACCAGATTGCCACTTTTGCGAAGCATATATCGCAAAATGCGCCCTAGATGGAACACACCATGAAACAACCTGCTGAAAATACCGCACGCCCTATTGTTGCCGTTACCGGTGCCAGCCGTGGCATTGGACACGCCATGGTGAAACGTTTTCACGATTTGGGCTGGGAAGTAATCACGCTGGCGCGCACCCCCTTCACCAATATTTGCCCATGGGCAGAAGGCATCGTCAAGCATGTGGAGGTTGATCTGGCGGAGGAAGCTTCTATCCGCCATGCAATCGAGAGACTAAACGAGCTGATCGATGGGCGCGGCCTGAAGGCGCTGATTAATAATGCGGGCATTTCGCCAAAAACAGAAAATGGCGAACGGCTGGGAGCCATTGAAACCCCGGTATCAACGATGATGCAGGTGCAAATGGTCAATCTGGTTGCGCCGCTTATGTTGACCCGCGGATTGATTGAACCCTTGCGGCAAGTGCAAGGTGCCGTGGTCAATGTGACTTCCATTGCCGGCAGCCGCATCCACCCCTTTGCAGGTGCAGCCTATGCGGTTTCAAAAGCAGCCCTTTCCGCCCTCACCCGTGAACTGGCCTATGAATACGACCATACCGGCGTTCGGGTGAATGCTGTTGCACCCGGAGAAATTGCAACGTCGATCCTCTCTCCAGGAACAGAAGACCTTGTGGCGCAACAAGTTCCAATGAAACGATTGGGAACACCGGAAGAGGTCGCAGAAGTAGTGACCTTCCTCTGCGAATCCGCATCCTCATATGTGAACGGCGCAGAAATTCACATCAACGGCGGACAGCACGTCTAGGCTCTGGCTTCATGCTCGGAAGATGACGGTTGTAGCGAGTTAGATTGCGGAACGGAAATGTAGGCACAGCTGTCGAATTGGATAGCGGATGAAGTTTGGTGAAATGATCGGCTATGGGGACAATGTGTCTATATTGTGTTGATTCTTTATCCACCTTACGACACGGTCCAATCGGACAAAAGTGTCAATAAGAGATATTGACCTTGCTTTGGTTCACTCCTCCATGAGCTCATCAAACGGTTGTAGGTTCAAAATTTCTCGCGCGCCATTGATGTCCATAATCGCGTGAGACTTAGCCCCCAATTTAGGTAAGCCTTCCAACAAGCCGCTGTTATTGGAGAGTTCACTTAAATTCTCAACGAACTCGTTGTACGTTTTGGCTCCCAAGAGTGCATCTCTAAAATCCTCGACCTTGGGTTCTCCCATAATAGAGAATGCCCCCTCATAGAAGAGGTTTCGCCTCAGATCTTCGAGTAACTCAACCTCTTCTAGCCTCTGGCGCTCGGACTTGATTAGTTTTTCACCTTCCTCGGGCGAAACCTTAGAAATTACTGCCTCCAAGTATGTTTTCAGAGTTGAGTTAATTTCAGCCAGAGTTTCCACTTGTGCGGAGAGTGAGGAGAACTGCCTTTCGCTGCTCGAACGATGCATAAGCTCACGAAAAAGCCCTGCCCACTGCTCCCGAAGCCAGCCTTCAACATCTGAGAAGCGTTCAAAAGCATAAAATGGATTATTTCTAGGCTTAGAAAGAATAGTATGAATTAAACTGAATATATTAACAGAATCAACGTGTGCGTAATGTATGTTATTATTATCTTTGTTCTTTAAAAAAGTTTGATACTCAGCATACACATTCTGTTCGATTAGTATGTAGACAGGAATGTCCCGTTCACAAGCTGATTCGTATTCCTTTTTCGTAATACTATCATATCGCTCAAAGAAAGAGCGGGATGGCCTCTTTTCTTCGGTGCTGACAGGCGAACCGTAGCGACCTCCAATAATGAGGACAAATATATCGGCACTTGCCGCTTCTCTATAGCAAGATTCGTCAAGCGCTGCATCGGATACATAGGCGATGTCACCTTTTTCGGACAACACAGAGTCAAAGCCAAGAGCATCTATGAAGTTGTCGAGTGACGACCGCACATGTTTTAGATCGTAGTATGTCGAACTAACGAAAATTCTAGGTCGGGCCATTTACTATTTCTCTCAATGTTTCGGCAACACAAAATTCTTACATATTCTGCTGAGCTTGTCTAAAGCAA
Source organism: Rhizobiaceae bacterium (assembly GCA_016763155.1). GTDB lineage: Bacteria > Pseudomonadota > Alphaproteobacteria > Rhizobiales > Rhizobiaceae. The sequence goes on along the minus strand of JAESUH010000054.1, from coordinate 809 downwards.
ATAGAATTTCTGGCCAACACGATTAAGTCTGCTCAGAGTCAAAAAATAGACTTCGTTCAGACAAAAACAGTCAATACTTCAACGCGACATCAACTTCAACTAGGGGCTCAGAGCTTGTTGGTGGTTTACCGCCGCAGGAACGCGCTTTCACGCTCTTCAAGCCAATCATGCTGGAGCTCTTTACCGGTAGTTTGACAGGCACAACGCGCTACTGCCGATAGGTATCCCTATCGCTCCGGTTATCGCTTATTTGCTTGTCGCCCTGCATCAAGGATTGCGAGGGCTTGTTGTCATTTTGGAAAATGGTGTAGGTCAGACTGTCAGGAGCTTGGTTTTCAGCTTTCTTATAAGCAATTTTGTGTTTTGAAATGATCACACTCAGTGCCAGCAAAAAACCTGGCGGCACTAGCAGCCAAAGGGCTTTCACCCAGTCAGATAGGGATTGGTACGTATCCAGCAAATCTGCCCAGAAATTATATTCCTGCATTTCTGCGCCACCTCTCAACAGCCAATTATGTGGCTAGCTCTGCGAGAATTGTATGCTGCATCGCTTTTGAATTGCCACTTTTTCAATGGTTTCCATTTCACCTTTGAGGCGAGCAATTTCAGATTCTGTTGCACCATTACCCTTGATGAAAAATACCGCTGGCCAAAACAATATTAATGCAACACCTGTTGCGACAGCATCCCCTTTGGCCTTTTTCGTTTGTACCCCGGCTATATCCGCCGCATGCGATGAAACCCTTTCGGCCTCCAAAGAAAGCTGACCACAATCATAAGAATCATAGGCCAAAGGTGAAACATAGGAT
>JAESUH010000053.1 GCA_016763155.1 Rhizobiaceae bacterium | reverse complement strand
TAAAGACGTAGCATGCTACGTCTCCACGCCTCAACATCTACAGTAAGGGCGTATTGCAATACGCCCCAACCCAAAAGAGTAATGGCGAATCCCAATTCGTAGTAGTATCCAAGTAAGGGCGAATTGCATTCGCCCAGTCTCGTATCAGTAATGGAGAATAGTAATACGTAATGGTAAGGGCGAATCCCAATACGTGGTACTATCCTAGTAAGGGCGTATTGCAATACGCCCCAACCTCAATCCAAAAATAAATCTCTTCGATGATACATTTTCAATTGATGATGTACGGCAGATGGATATTGCAGTTGAGATTAGTGGCGAGGATGATTTTAACTGGACCGAGAAATCGTCAATCAGTGAAATCAGCCGCGATTTAACGGATCTGGTCTCCCAGACTATTAATGAAAACCATCAATATCCTGATGGATTTGTGCTTTATACCGGCACGATGTTTTCTCCAACGAAAGACCGTGGCGCGCCGGGGCAGGGGTTTACCCACCACGTGGGAGATTTGGTTTCCATCTCATCTCCCAAGCTTGGCATGTTATTGAACCGGGTAAACCACACTTCAAAAGTTGATCCATGGGATTACGGCGTTAGCGATTTGATGCGTACACTGAATGCACGCCGTTCAGCTTAAATAGAATTTTGAATTTCGACATAAAGGAAAAATTATGATTACAGGAAAACACCTAATTGCTGGCGAGTGGGTAGCCGGAGAAAAAACTTTTTCATCAAGCCCGAGCTCCGGCTCGTCGCATGATTTTTCTGTTGGTACTTCTGCCCATGTGGATGCAGCTGTTGAAGCTGCTGAAGAGGCCTTTTGGTCTTTTGGATATTCAAGCCGGGCAGAACGCGCAGCACTTCTAAACAAGATTGCAGATGAGATTGATGCACGTGGTGATGCCATCACAGAGATCGGTGTACAGGAATCTGGTCTTCCTGAAGGACGTCTTCAGGGCGAGCGTGGCCGCACCGTGGGGCAGCTTCGTTTGTTTGCCACTCATATTGAATCAGGCGATTATCTGGATCGTCGCCATGATGAGGCGCTGCCTGATCGTGCGCCTGTGCCACGCCCTGAACTTTATATGATGCAGCGCCCAATCGGCCCTGTTGCCGTGTTTGGTGCTTCCAACTTCCCGTTGGCATTTTCTACCGCTGGTGGTGATACAGCTGCTGCATTGGCTGCTGGTTGCCCCGTTGTGGTAAAAGGTCATTCGGCCCACCCTGGAACATCTGAAATTGTTGCTCAGGCAATTGATGCAGCCCTTAAGGCGCTTGATATGCATCCGGGTATTTTCTCTCTGGTGCAGGGCGGTACACGCGAAGCTGCGCAGACATTGGTTAAACACCCACTGATCAAAGCAGTTGGATTTACCGGAAGTCTGTTTGGCGGTCGTGCATTATTTGACCTTTGTGCAGCACGTCCTGAACCAATTCCTTTCTTTGGTGAACTTGGTTCAGTCAACCCTATGTTCCTTCTGCCTAGCGCCGTTGCTGCGCGTGGCGAAGAAATTGCCAAGGGCTGGGCTGGTTCTTTGACCATGGGTGCTGGCCAGTTCTGTACCAATCCTGGTATTGCGGTTGTGATGGAAGGTGCGGAGGGCGATGCCTTCCTGGCCGCTGCTTCTGCGGCTCTTGAACCAACCCAATCTCAGACCATGCTGACAGACGGCATTGCCAAAGCTTACCGCGATGGCCGTGACCGTGTTCAGGCTGGTGCAGGCGTGCGTGAGGTGATGACAAGCACTTGTGATCTGCGCAATGCGACGCCTTATCTCTATGTGGTTTCCGGTAAAGACTGGATGGCCAATGAAGAGCTTAGCGAAGAGGTCTTTGGGCCGCTTGGTCTGGTTGTTGTGGTCAAAGACTTCGATGAGATGGTGGCTTTGGCCAAATCTTTGGTAGGGCAATTGACCTGCACCATCCACATGGATGATGCGGATGCCGCTAATGCCAAAGCGCTTTTACCAGTGATCGAAAGAAAAGCTGGCCGGATTCTGGTCAATGGCTTTCCAACCGGTGTGGAAGTTAGTGATACCATGGTGCATGGCGGTCCATACCCGGCCTCAACCAATTTTGGTGCCACATCCGTTGGCACTTTGGCTATTCGTCGTTTCTTGCGTCCGATTTGTTATCAAAACCTGCCAACCAGTATTTTGCCATCTGATCTCGGCTAAATCGCACACAGTGTTGAGTGAATTTACCCCGCCCCGGAATTGGATTTCCCGGGCGGGGTTTTTGTTTATTACGCCGGCGCATTGGGTATCCAAACCGTTGAGCAGGGCTTTTTGATAACGGCTTTGGAGGAGGGGGATTGCGATTATTTGCACAGTGGATAGTGGATATTTGCACCATGCAAAATGGAATACATTTATTTCCATATCGGAATAATTGAGGATATGGTGAAGCCGGAAAGGTTTCCGGTTAACACTTTGATATTAAATAACTTTATTTACTTCTGAATTCTGTTTTTTGCGGTGTGGAGCCTTGGGCTGCCCTGTGGGTACTGAATTCACCGTATTTGCGGAAACCTGTTCTTGACCGCCCCTTGGTAAGTCAGTAACCTAAATGTTAAAGAATTGAGGCAGGGGTTGGTTTAAGATTTTCTGCATGTTTCTATTTTTAGAAAATTAACATGCTGGATAGTCACTGTTTCGAGGAGGTATTCGGGTGCATATGGCCTTTTTGGGGGAGGTCAAAAGCGTGTTCTTGGATGTTAAAAAAAATAACAGTTTGAATTACCATAATATCAAAGGGAGAAAATAATGAAAAGACGTAAGTTTTTAACAGGAACCGCTATTGCTGGTGCCGGTGTTGCTTTGGCAGCTCCTGCAATTGCTCAGTCGGTAAAAGAAATGGCTATCGTGTCCACTTGGCCACGTGATTTTCCGGGCCTTGGCCTGCCGGCGCAGCGTCTTGCTGCACGTATCACAGAGCTGACAGACGGTCGCATCAATGTGACCTATTTTGCTGCCGGTGAACGCGTTGGTGCTTTTGATTCGTTTGATGAAGTTGCTTCAGGCAACTCTCAAGCTTATATCGGCGCTGATTACTACTGGAAGGGTAAGCACCCTGGCTGGGCACCGTTCACAGCTATTCCTTTTGGCCTTACCTACACAGAAATCGATGCATGGACAAAATATGCAGGCGGTCAGGAACTCTGGGATGAGCTTGCTGGCGACTTCGGCCTGAAAAACTTTGCCATGGGTAATACCGGCGTGCAAATGGGCGGTTGGTTCAATAAAGAAATCAACAGCGTTGACGATCTTAAAGGTCTGAAAATGCGTATTCCTGGTCTTGGCGGCGACGTTCTTGCGAAGCTTGGCGCGTCTACCGTGTCTCTTCCAGGTGGTCAGATTTATGAAAACCTTGTATCTGGCGCGATCGACGCTACAGAGTGGGTTGGTCCATATAATGATTACTTCATGAAGTTCTATGAAGCAGCCAAATATTACTACTTCCCAGGCATGCATGAGCCAGGCTCACAGCTTGCTCTTGGTATGAATGCTTCTTGGTGGGGCTCTTTGTCGAAAAACCATCAGGCTATCATTCAAGCTGCGGCTAACGAAGAAAATGGCCGTACTGGTGCTGAAACCAATGCAAACAATGGTGAGTATCTTGCCAAGTTGATCAATGATCATGGTGTTAAACTCCGCGAGTTTAACGACGATGTTTATGATGCATTCGGTGAAGCTGCTGAAGAAGTGCTTGAAGAAGCGCGTGATCACAGTGATCTGTCCAAACGTATTTACGATTCAGTTCTTAAAGCGCGTACAGAAATCGGCGGCTGGACTGCTATTTCCGATACAGCTTATGTGCTGCAGCGTAACCGCGTTCTTAACGGTTAATTCGACTGATATTTTAAGTATTGGAGGCGGGGCTTAGGTCCCGCCTCCTTAGCTGTTGTGTAAATGTGGGAGGACATCGCGTTTACATATTCAAGTAGCGCGTGGGCGTGTCGGGGTGAATAATCCATGAATTCTGTTTCAGAATCACAGGTCGCAGAATCTGGCGATGCTGCATCTCTTAATACTCAAACGGGCGATGCCGGATTTGTTGGTACTCAAAATGGAGTGACCAAAGCTGTGAGGTTGCTGGGCTGGTGCATTTTAGCATTGATGCTGGTTTTCGTGGTGAATAATTTTCTAAGTTTTGGTGCAGGGCTGCCCGGTGCTGGCAGCGCGCTTAGCGAGAGCGGCGGAAGCGCCTTGGGTTGGATGCAATTTGCATTTTATCCCATCGCGATCATTGTTGCCGCGCTTCATAT
>JAESUH010000052.1 GCA_016763155.1 Rhizobiaceae bacterium | reverse complement strand
TTGTGCTGAACCGCTGTTGCCAGTTCCTGCACGCCGAACATGAACCCGCCATCGCCTGAAATCGAAACAACTGCCTTGTCAGGGTTTGCCACTTTCACGCCCAAAGCCGTATTAAAGCCGAACCCCAGATTATCCTGATAACCACAAGTCACATATTGCCGTGGTTCATAGACTGGAAATCCAAAACGCCCGGTGAAGCCCACCTGGCAGACTTCTTCTACAAAGAACCCGTCACGAGGCAAAACTTCGCGGATCACATCAAGATAGCCCATTTGCGGCTGCACACTTTCAATGGCCGCGCGCGCGCGAGTTCTGAATGCCTCAAATTCCTCTTCGCGATTGCCACTGGCTTGCGTAGCTGCTGCAGTCAAAGCCTTTGCTCCATCCGCTGCATCTGCGACAATGCCCAGATCAGGCTTGAGCCGAACCATCTCGGTCGGATCAATATCAACCCGGATCACTTTGAGGCCCTTAGGTTGCCAGTTCCAGCGCATATATTGCAGCTCCAGACGACTACCAATACCGATCAGCAGGTCGCAATCTTTCCAATATTCATAACCGGAAACCAGCGAAAGTGAATAAGGGCTGTCATCGGAAATCACTCCCTTGCCGCTTCGATGGCTAACCACCGGCGCGTTAATTTTTTTAGCCAATTCAAGAATTTCAGCGCTAGCATTTACCGCGCCGCCGCCAACCATAATCATCGGGTTTTTGGCATCCCCAATAAGTTTTATCGCATCCAAAACCCTGTCTGGATCAACTTCCGGATTGGATATTTCTAGAACTGGTGATTGCTCAACAGGGCCACTCTGCCCAAAAACATCCCAAGGCGCTTCAACCGCCACCGGACCAGTTCTGCCCGATTGCATGGTCTGAAACAGTTCAGACATGGTTTTTGAAACTTCTGAAGAATGGTTGATGCGTTCTGTTCGCTTGGTCAATCCACGCAAGGTCGCAAGCTGATCTGGCAATTCATGCAACTGCCCCCGCCCCTGCCCAATCAGATGAGACATGATATTGCCAGTAACACAAAATACCGGAGCATTAGCGCCGTAGGCAGTACAAAGTGCTGCACCTGAATTCAAAACTCCCGGACCCGGCACAACCGTATAAACCCCCGGCTTTCCGGTAGATTTTGCATAGCCATAGGCCATGTATCCAGCCCCTTGTTCATGACGCGAATGTATCATGCGCATTTTATCGCGCACCCCATAGAGCGCATCATTGAAATCATACATATGAGCGCCTGGAATACCGAATATTGTATCTACCCCATGGGCGACAAGAGCATCGGCAATCGCTTGGCCGGTAGTTTTTCTAGACATCTGGTTTTTCTTCCCTTTATTCAGCAATCTTGACTTAGATCGAAATCGTTCGTAAAAACTTGTTGTGTTAACTAGTTTAGAGGTCCCAATGAGACTTGCAAGTTTTTTCCACTCTGATCGTGATCGTATCGGCTTTGATGTTGATGGTGCGTTGGTTGATCTCAATGACGCTTTCAGCGCTTCTTCTCAATCCATTCGCTTTGATGACATGGGCGCGTTTATTTCCGCAGGTGACGAGGCATTAGCCAAGGCGCAAACGGCTTACCAATACGTATTGGATAATCCTGACAGTGTCACCCGTATTCCAGAGTCGGAAATTCGCTGGCATCCACCAGTGCGCAGGCCATATAAGATTATTGGCATTGCCATGAATAACTCGGCCAGTGATTCCCGAAAAATCAGCGCGCCGGACCATCCCCTGTTTTTCATGAAACCAGCCTCCTCTCTCGTCGGCCACAAAGAGCCAATTGAGGTGCGCGATTATTATGGCAGCGTGCATCCAGAACCAGAGCTCGCACTTGTCATTAACAAGGATTGCCGCGATGTAAGCGTTGAAGATGCAATGGATTACGTCTTTGGCTTTACCATTCTCAATGACATGACCGGCAATGGTATGCGCAGCGAAGATATGGTGCACTACTATGCGCTTTATCCATCCAAAGATGATCCAAATATTTTGGAAAAGCGCGAACAGCATTTGTCCTATACTGCGCGCTATAAAGGTACCGATGGTTTCGGCCCAATGGGGCCATATCTGGTTACCAAGGATGATATTCCAGACCCCCATACACTTGACGTGCGTTGCTGGCACAAGGATGACTTAATCGCAGAAGACAGCACAGCCTATTACACCTATTCTGTGCAGGAAATTATCGCCTATATCACCCGCTACCACACAATGTGGGCTGGCGATGTGATCTCACTTGGCACAGCTTTTCGTCCAAGTCAGAGTGGCGGTCGCTCATTACACACAGCTAATATCACAAAATTTGGTGGGCCAGTCAGTGTTGAAATCAGCGGATTGGGAAGGCTTGAAAACCCGGTAGTTAAGGTCTGAAGATAGACACTACCTCCCTAAAAGAGATGCTGCTGGATCGGCTGTTATCAGCAAGAAACTAGGATCCAGCAGTTTACCAGACTTCCCACCCGAGCTACGGTTGGGAATGTTGAAACAGTTCATCGACAGAATTTCCCTTCCCTTCGTCAACCATTGGCGGGGTCAAAATGCGCTGTTTCCCACCGTCATCTTTTCTGTTTTGGGCATCAGTTTCCTGATGAAATCTATTCCCGTTCAGGCAAGTTTTCCCGTTGCCTGTGCCATAATGGTAGTCTGTTCCATGGTATTGATTTGGCAAATCGTCGGCACCTGGCGCGCAATCACTGTCAACCTTGCTCCGCCTGGAGAGCCCACAATGGCATGGCTTGGTTATGGCGCACTTTTGGTAGCGATTACCGTGACCTCGTTTCAGCTACTTGACCAATATTCTGGAGACTTCTCTAAGCCCGCTTATCTCCGGAAACTGTTAAAACCACCGGAGCTCTTGGTAAGCAAAGACGGGTTATCAATCAGCATTACAGGTGATATCGACTTCACCACCAATACCGCCTTGCTCAATACAACAGCCAAATTCCCTCACATAAAAACGGTCATTCTTGCCAGCGATGGCGGGTTGGTTTATTCCGCACGCGCCCTTGCACACAACATCATTGAAAAAAATCTTGATACCCATATCGACGAACGTTGCGCGTCCGCCTGTACCATTATTTTTATGGCTGGCAAGAACCGAACCATGGGCAAAACCGCAAAGCTTGGTTTTCATCGATATAAATATGAAATCAACAACCCGTTGCGAAAGAGCAGCCTGAACGACGAACAAGGCAATGATACTGCTTTCTTTAAAAAACGCGGCGTGAGCGAAACGTTTCTTCAAAAAGCATTCATGGCACCCCATACAAATCTTTGGTATCCGGACAAAAACACCCTTGTTTCAGCGGGCATAATCACCAAGAATTAGGATATCAATTCATTCTCCAATGGGAGCCAAATCCACCAAATGGTTTTAAAAATCAACAATCGTGATGCCCGCAGGCTTTGGTTAAGCGCGCAGGGTCTTGGCTCTGCTCCAACCGGCCCGCTAGATGTCTTGAAAATCATCAAGGATCTCGGCTTCGTACAGTTGGACACAATCCAAAATGTTACCCGCGCTCACCACCACATATTGTGGAGCCGCAATCAAAATTACCGCGAGCCCATGCTGGATGAATTGCTTGGTAATGAGCGAACTGTATTTGAACATTTCACCCATGATGCCTCTATCCTGCCGATGGAGTTTTACCCCATGTGGAAGCGACAATTTCGGCGGATAAAAGAGCGCATAGACCGCTCCAACTATTATTCGAGCATGGTGGATGCAAAGGGGCGCGAAGCAATCAAGGACCGCATCGCCAGCGAAGGACCGCTTTCCACGCAAGCCTTTGATACCAAGGTCGTCGGCACCAAAAAAATGTGGTCGCGCCCACCCCATAAACTTGCGCTAGATTACATGTGGTATGCGGGCGAACTTTCCACCTCCCACCGTCGCGACTTCAGAAAATTTTATGGCCTCTCGAAAGACGTGATCCCTGACGAGATCAGGAACCGTGAGCTACCGGATAGCCACCAGATCGATTGGTTATGCAATGCGGCTCTGGACCGATTGGCATTTGGAAGTCTGGCAGATATCAGGCGCTTCTGGGAAGCAACGAATGTGGACGAGGTAAAAGCCTGGGCCAGCAATTCCCAGAGCAATTTGATCCCGGTGGAATTACAGGCAAAAGATGGCAGTTGGATCGAAGCAATCGCCACCAGCGATATTGAACAACGCATTGCCCAATTATCCACCCCCACGTCGCGCATGAGGATCATCAACCCATTTGACCCGGCAATTCGCGATCGCACACGTTTGACACGGCTTTTCGGATTCGATTATAGGATTGAAATTTTTGTCCCGGCGGCCAAACGTCAATGGGGATATTATGTCTATCCCCTGCTGGAAGGAGATCGCTTTGTGGGCCGGATTGAAATCAAATCTGATCGCAAAACCGGCACAATCAATGTCGTAAATTTCTGGCAAGAAGCAGGCGTGAAGTGGAGCCCAAAACGCAAGGACAAACTTGACGCTGAACTCCTACGCCTCACCCGCCTGATTGGCGCAAATAAGGTGAATTGGTCTTGTTAAAGACTATCTAATCTGAGCAACGACCCGACTATGCACCTGCGCATTATTTGCCAACGGAATATGGGAAGATTTAATGGAGAAAGTCTTCAGTACCGTGACCGAATTCCCTCCCGCAACGTAGACCTTACCTGCGGTGCAATCTGAATTTGTGCAGGTGAAATTATCAGCTTTTTGGACATTTGAACGAAGCGCCGACATTTTTCCTCCCTCAATAATACCCAGATAATTGACATTTACGCCCTTGGCCGCCAGAGAGCTTGCGATTTGCGTCACCATATTAGCACCGTAGCTAATACCAATGAGGTTTATTTTAATATCGGGATCATTAGCATAGCGAGCTGCGGCATCCTTCACGATGCTTCGCGCCACAGCCTTGCCTTCTCCAGAGGTCAGATAGCTAAAGAGTTTCGCCCCACGGATTTTCTTTTTCAAATTGCGCATACCATAACCAATGAAGGGGACAGCACTTGCAATACCATTCACTAAATAGGTGCGGCTGGCCGCGCCTGCATTTGAAGATGAAACCATTGATAGTGAAAAGAATATAGAAAATAGAATAATTGCAAACCGCATTTTTGCTTGTCCTTTGCTAAGAGCCCCACATCAAATCATGTATAGGATTCGATTTTAATATAACCGCAACAATATGGGCAAACAATGGCCTACAATATATTCAGCCTATGAACGTTCACCGTAACGATTTGGTTCATTAGAACCTTTTTTAACACTCCAATAGATAACAGGCGAAAAGCTTATTGCAGCCAGCCCGATTATCACCCATGGCAACCAGTCAATTAGCAAATCGACAAACCATCCGGAAACTGTTCCACCGGCCAGATACCCATAGAGTGAAAACCCAATATCTTCTGAAAAATACATAATTAGTAGCGGAAATATTGCCAAAAACATCCACCGGCCACTGCGATCCACATCATGCAGGCGGCGAACACTTGATGTGACCCACGGGACTACGAAAAGAACGGCTGCAACAGTTGTCAGATATTGCTCTTCTGCTTCCTCAAACGGCAGGTAACCCAAAAAAGGTCCGATAAAGCGAAGATCCACCCAAGCACAAAACACATATATCGCCAGTAACACAGCCAACCATCGAAAATACTGGCTACGCGTCATGCGGCCATAAAGGCGGGTATATTGACGAATTGGCGTTGGAATCAGTTTCAACATATATGACTTCCAGTAATCAGCCTCGGTAGTAGAAAATGTAGACTACGGATCATTTTACCCGAATCTCACCGTTCTTAAGCTACTGTTTCATATCAGGCATTGTTTGGGTCATTCAATGGTGAAAGATGAATAGTGCATATTTCTCTGAAAGAAGGCTGGAAATACTATCAATCACAACGAATGTGTTTCCGCAAAAGCAAAAACCGGTTTTCAGCAAGGTTCGGGAAAACAAACAGCTAAGCGCATAAATTAACATTTCAAATGAATTTTCCCCGGTAACATACCGCTTTCGTTTTGACTCTTTTTGCAATTTCGTATAGGAACAAAAAGAGAACAAACGGAATGCATTATGTCCCTTGATACGCTAAAAGAACAAATTATTGCCCTTGAAATGGGCCGAAGCGAACGCCGGGTGCTGCCGCTTGGCCTCTTAGCTATCGATGACGCGCTGCAAGGCGGGTTGGATCTTGGCGCAGTGCATGAGTTCACCGGAACAGCAGCAGCATTGTTTGCCCAATTGATTGTCCAGCGTAGAGGCGGCACCACATTTTGGCTGGCGAATGCCCGCATCAATGAACAATATTACCCACCAGCATTGGCACAATATGGTGCCAAGCCTGAAGATTTTATCTCGCTCTTCCTGCAAAATACGCAAGATTTGCTGAGTGCCGCCTATGAGGTGCTGGCGGCAAAAGCCGCTGGCTGTGTCTTGATCGAAGTGAGCAGACCGCTCAACCAGATACAGGCGCGAAAACTTCAAATTGCGGTACAAGACACCAACACTTTGGGCCTGATCATCAATGCCGATTATGCCCGCAATTCAGTTCAGGCCGATGAGGGCCTGCTCGGTTCCACGCTCACACGCTGGCATGTGAGCGTTCTGGACTGGAATTCCAAAAGAACGCAACTCAAACTTTATCTGGCAAAAAACCGGCGTGGCTCTCCACGCCATTGGATCGTGGAGATTGACCATGCAACGCATCATCTGCATCTGGCTGCCATTTCTGGAGAGCGAACGCTTAACCCGGCGCAACAAGGATTTGGCGCACAAGCCCTTCGCTCTCATCATGCATGAAGCAAACCGGATGTTTGTATCTGCATTGAGTAGAAACGCTGGCAATATGGGCTTCACCCCCGGCATGAGCCTGGCCGATATACGTGCCGCCGCACCTGATATGCTTTATTATGACGCCAATCCTATGAAGGATGCGAAATGCCTGCGTAATCTATTGCGCTGGGCCAGCCGGTTCACGCCTCGTGTGGCACGCGGTGACGGGCAAAACCTTTATCTGGATATTGCTGGTGCCAGCCATTTATTTGGTGGCGTGCAAACCTTGCTGGAGACAATTCAAAACCAGTTAACTGCCTTCGGTTTCACCGCTCGCCTTGGCCTTGCAGATAGCAAAGCGGCCGCTTGGGGCTTTGCCCATTATGGCAAAAACCAAAGTAATATTCGTGCAGATACCCTGCAGGATACCGCAAAAAACTTACCCGTTGAAGCCTTGCAAATGTCCCATGCCTCAACCGCGTTTTGCCGAAGGCTAGGTTTGAAAACCATTGAGGCCCTACGCAAATTACCGCGCGCAACACTGGCCAATAGAATTGGTCTGGACGGCTTAAAACGCCTTGATCAGTTTTTTGGCGAACAGGCTGAAGTCACAAAATTTGCCCGCCACAAAGAGCGCCTAATCGAGGAACAACAATTCCCCGATCCCCTCGCAACCAATGCAGGCGTTGAAGCGGCACTGGAAGCATTGCTGGAGAGACTGTGTCAGCGTCTGTCCGTCTTGCAACAGGGGGTTCGAAATGCCCGTTTGTTATTGGAAAGGGTCGATCACGATACAATAGAATTTTCAATTCAGCTCGTACGTCCAAGCATCAACAAGCTCATGTTGCTGCGGTTATTCTCCCATCATTTTGAAACCCTTGATGTGGGATTTGGCATTGAGCGCATGGTGCTGATGGCCGAACAAACAGCCCCCATATCAGCCCGCCAGATGGGATTGAACGACACCACATCAAATAATCATGGCGAACTATTGGACGGACTGATCAACCGGCTTTCCAATATGTTTGGCCATCAATATGTTCAACGGTTTTCCCCCGCTGACAGCCATATTCCCGAGCGTGCCTTTAGCCGAGAATTTGCACTTTATCCTTCAGCCCCGCAAAGTTGGATTACTCCTTTTGGCAAACGTCCTTTGCGATTGTTGAAAAAACCAGTCTCGGTTTTGTTAAACGACAAGATTGAACCCAACATGCCGGAGACTATATTCTGGCACAACAGAGAGTGTCATATTTCTCTCTTGAGCGGGCCAGAGCGTATCGAACCCGATTGGTGGCGCGATGACCCGGATTGGCGCAATGGCACGCGGGATTACTGGTGGGTAAAAACTGATTTTGGTGCCCTCTTATGGCTCTACCGGGTGTGCGACCAACAAAAAACCCAATGGTTTATCCATGGGTTGGGGAGCTAAAAATTGCTCCACTTCACCGAATTACACACCACCACAAATTTTACTTTTCTGGAAGGCGCGTCCCATCCGGAAGATTATGTGCGCCGCGCCAAGGAGTTGGGGTTGGAGGCGATTGCCATCACCGACCGTAATTCGCTGGCCGGTGTGGTGCGCGCCTATGCAGAAGCTAAAAAGATTGACCAGCGCATTATCATCGGCGCGGAATTATTGCTTGTCGATGGCCAAAATCTGATCGCCTTACCCAAAGACCGAAACGCCTATGGCCGCCTCTGCCGTCTCATCAGCCTAGGACGGCAAAGGGCCGAAAAAGGCCAGTGCCTGATTCATAAGGAAGACGTGCTTGAATGGTCCGAAGGAATCATTTTTATTCTGCTGGCTCCCAAAACCCTCGACGCTATTTTTGAAGCACAATTACGCTATTGGGCAGATGCCCTGAAAACAAATTTATATATGGCGGTGGAGAATTTGTGTCAGGGGCATGATGACATGCGCCTGATAAAGCTAAACGAAATCTCCAGCGCCCAGAACGTGCCAATGGTTGCTACCAACCACGCCTTGATGCATATCCCGCAAAATCGGGAGGTCGCAGATATTCTCACCTGTATTCGCGAACATTGCACCATCGAAGAAGCTGGCCAGCGTCTGCAAAAAAATGCCGAACGTCATCTCAAAAGTGCAGAGGAAATGCTCCAGCTCTTTGCTGGCTTCGAAGCAGCAATCCATAACACTCAGGAAATCAGCCGCCAGATATATTTTTCTCTCGCAGAATTAAAATATGAATATCCTGACGAAGTTTCCAACGGCCAGGAACCACAAGTCGAGTTAGAAAAACTCATCACTCAAAAAATCCCCGTCCATTTTCCCGCAGGCATACCGGAAAAAATAATGACGCTTGTCAGGCGGGAATTAGCCATTATCAAAGAGTTGAATTACGCCCCCTATTTCCTGACCATTTATGACATCGTAAAATTCGCAAGGGGCGAAGGCATATTGTGTCAGGGGCGTGGCTCGGCGGCCAATTCGGTGATCTGTTTTATTTTGGGGATCACCTCCATATCCCCTGAACGCATCGATATGGTATTTGAACGTTTCATTTCCGTCGAGCGTAATGAACCACCGGATATCGATGTCGATTTCGAGCATGAACGCCGCGAAGAGGTAATCCAATATATCTATAAGAAATATGGCAGGCACCGGGCCGGATTATCCGCAACCGTAATTTGCTATCGCTCGCGCTCGGCTATTCGCGAAGTCGGCAAGGCCCTTGGCCTGTCTCTGGATACATTATCCTCCATGACAAACCTCATCTGGGGTTGGTCAGAATCCGAAAAGGCAACCAGCCATGCCCAGATCAAGGCAGCTGGTCTTGATCCCAATGACAAGCGGCTGGAGCTTTGCGCAAACCTCACCAGGAAAATCATGGGTTATCCAAGGCACCTCTCCCAGCATGTGGGTGGTTTCATCATCACAAAATCGCGCCTTGATGACATTGTACCAATCGAAAATGCGGCCATGGAAAACCGCACCGTTATCGAATGGGATAAAGACGACATTGATACACTCGGGATTTTGAAAGTCGACGTGCTCGGCCTCGGCATGCTTTCCTGCATCCGCAAGGCTTTCGCACTGCTCAAAACCCATTACAGCATTTCCCATACCCTATCCTCTCTGCCCGAAGATGATCCAGAGGTTTATGAAATGCTTTGTAAGGCCGATAGCGTCGGCGTCTTTCAGGTAGAAAGCCGGGCGCAAATGTCTTTTCTGCCACGCATGCAACCGCGTGAATTTTACGACCTGGTGATTGAAGTGGCGATTGTGCGCCCCGGCCCTATTCAGGGCGATATGGTCCATCCCTATATTCGTCGGCGTGATGGTATCGAGGAAGTCACTTTCCCATCGAAAGCACTGGAAGAGGTTTTGGGCAAAACCCTCGGCATACCGCTATTTCAAGAACAGGCCATGCGCATTGCAATTGTTGGTGCCGGTTTTAGCCCCGGCGAGGCCGATCAATTGCGCCGTGCCATGGCCACTTTTCGCAAGATGGGAACGATTAATTCCTTCCGCGACAGGTTTATTAGAGGCATGCAGAAAAATGGTTATGAAACCGATTTTGCCGAACGCTGCTTCAAACAGATCGAGGGCTTTGGCGAATATGGTTTCCCTGAAAGTCACGCCGCTTCATTTGCCCTGCTGGTCTATGTTTCTGCCTGGTTGAAATGCCATTACCCCGGTGTCTTTGCCTGCGCATTGTTAAATTCCCAGCCAATGGGTTTTTATGCGCCAGCACAAATAGTCCGCGATGCCCAAGAGCATGGGGTGGAAATAAAGCCGGTCGATGTGAACTATTCCCAGTGGGATGCCATTTTGGAAGCTGGTGAAAACGGCTTGATATTGCGTTTGGGCCTACGTCAAATTAAGGGTCTGAAACAAGAGGATGCAGAGTGGATTGTCGCAGCCAGACAAAATGGCTACGCCACAGTACGTGATTTATGGGTCCGCGCATCAATCCGGCCAGCAACGCTTAAGCGTCTGGCTGATGCCGATGCTTTCAATTCCCTTGAATTGAGCAGGCGTGATGCTCTTTGGCAAGCCAGTGGCATAAAGGGCGAAAAACCATTACCGCTTTTTTCCCACGCCAAGGAGGACGAACAAGCCCTCGACCCAAAAATCACCCTGCCTGAAATGCATATTGGTGAAAACGTTTTGCAGGATTATCGTTCCCTGCGTATGACCCTGCGCGACCATCCGCTCAAATTATTACGCCCGCATTTTCCAGGCACCGTGAAAGCCAAATTCCTGCTCGAAGCACGCCACAAAACAAGGTTGAGTGTTTCGGGTTTAGTGCTTGCACGTCAGCGACCGGGCACCGCCAAGGGCGTTATTTTCATGACATTGGAGGATGAAGAAGGCAGCATCAATGTGATTATCTGGCGCAAGATATTTGAGCGTTTTCGCAAAATAGTCATGACTGCACGCATGGTCAGAGTATCAGGCGTTCTCGAACGTAAAGGCATTGTTACCCATTTGATCGCAAATCATATTACCGATTTTTCTCATTACCTTGAAAAACTGGATGATGAAAACTTCCTCACACAAACTCCAGATACAACGCTGATTAATAGTGATTTCCACCCAAAGCCGCCGCCAAAAAAACATATGAGCACCCAAAGGCACCCAAGAGATGTGGCAAAATCCCTGTTTCCCTCAAGAGACTTCCACTGATGGATGGCCAATCGTATCAGGATGGGGGCAAGCATGATTAGAACATTCAATTTCCAGTGTTGAATGAGAAATTGAATATTCCATCTGGAGAACCCCCTTCACCGCCTCTTTCACACGGTCGGCGTTTGTCCATTGCCCGCTGCTAATCACCAGATGGGCATCAAGAGCATTTTCATGCTCCTGCATTTGCCACAAATGCAAATGGTGAACGCTCGCCACCCCATCCACGCAACGAATGCTTTCGAGCACCTTATCAGTGTTCAGGTCGCGGGGGCTGCCAAGCATCAACACCCGAATAACCGCACCAATTTCCGAAAAAGACTGCCACAAAATATAGCCTGCAATCAGCAACGTAACGATAGGATCAACCAGGCGCCAATCATATATCAAAATAAGAATACCGGCGATAATCACCGCAATTGAACCAAGCGCATCTGCCACATTATGCAGGAAGGCCGCACGCATATTCATGCTTTGCTTCGATAATGAGTAGGTCAACAAGGCCGTAACCAAATCCACAGCCAGCGCAATTCCCGCGACAACTACAACCAGCCAGCCATCCACCTCCGAAGGGTTGAAAAACCTCAATATAGCCTCGTATGCTAAATAGAAACCTATGACGATCAAGGTCGTATAATTGACCAAAGCCGCGACCACCTCTGCCCGACCATAACCAAATGTCATATTCTGATCAGCAGGCCGCCGGGCGATCTTTCGCGCAAAAAATGCGATGATAAGAGATATGGCGTCAGACAAATTATGAACCGCATCGGCAATCAAAGCCAAACTGCCTGATAGGACCCCGCCAATAATCTGAGCCACCGTCAGCCCGAGATTAACAACAACAGCCCAAAATACCCGGGCATCTCCCGCATCCGGGTCTACGTGGTGGTG
>JAESUH010000051.1 GCA_016763155.1 Rhizobiaceae bacterium | reverse complement strand
CCACGGGCAGCTTCGCGGTCGAATTTGAGACCTTCATTGGTTTCGTAAAAATGATAGTGCGACCCAACTTGAATGGGACGATCACCGGCATTGGCCACATTAATTACCAGCACCTCGGCACCGGCATTCAATTCAATTTCACCATCCTTGGCAATAATTTCTCCGGGAATCATGCTGTATCCTCACTTGACAAAAGGTTGACCACGCGCTCTTGCGAGGCTGGGTGTTTGGCCAGCATTTTCGCCGGGCGAATAGGGCGGCGGACAAAGTTCCCATCGCAATTGGGGCAAACCCCTTCGAGTGGGCCTTCGACGCAATCGCTGCAAAATGTGCATTCATAGGTGCAAATCATTGCTTCTATTGATTCTGGCGGCAAATCCGCATCACAACGTTCGCAATTGGGTTTGAGAATTAACATAGTTCCCCCTAGCGGATCGGTTCGTGGACGGTGACAAGTTTTGTACCGTCTGGAAAAGTTGCTTCGACCTGCACGTCATGGATCATTTCTGCAATGCCATCCATCACGTCTTCACGAGTGATGACTTTGGCACCGTCACGCATCAAATCGGCAACGCTTTTGCCGTCCCTTGCGCCTTCAACTACGAAATCTGAAATCAGGGCAATGGCTTCCGGGTAATTGAGTTTCACGCCTCGCGCATGGCGCGCACGCGCGACCATGGCAGCCACTGATACCAGCAGTTTATCTTTTTCCCTCGGGGTCAAATTCATGCATCTTCCTCCTATAAAGACCAAACGCGCGGTAGCAGTGAATTATTACTATTTGAACTAGTAGCGAAGTTCATCAATTTTTCAAGAATAGGCACGACCAGCAATCGTAATTTTTGTGAATCTGCTGACAATATCCGGATAATTGTAACCGGACCAAGACAGGATGCCCGCCCTATGTCGTTAGAATCATCAAAAATAGCATTTGCCATATCTCGCATTTCCTTGGCTTCTGGCCCTGCGTAAATGATTGTTGAAATGGCATTTGCACCATTAGCAATTGTGGGATGATTGAGTTTTTTTGCTACCGGTCCATCCAATTCAAATGCATCGGCAAAAACCAATTTGCCAGCAATGCGCAATTGCCAGATTTCTCGACAATATCCGTGGTCGACGCTTTCGCCCATCGCTGCCCTGCCAAAAACGCTGCTTTCAACAGCAACCAATTTGGCGCTTTCAGCGAGATCAATGATAGTTTTCCTTTGATAGGCGGCACCATCAAACATAATGCTTTCCTGCGGCAACCAGAACGCGCATGCATCTTCCCCCACCTTCAAGTTGGAAACAATCGAGGCTTTGGCCTTTGATGTCTTGGCGTCGCGTATTTGATAAAACCGTTCTGCGGCCTGGGTGGTGACGATGGCCGTGGTTCCCTTTCCCCAGCGTGCATTGGTTGTGTAGTCGTCTCCATCGGTCAATCCGCCGGTGGTGTTAATCAGGACTGCCTCTGTTAATCTAGCTGGTTCTTTGCGCGCCAATCTGATTTTGGCACAGCCTTGCTGATAAAGATCATCAAGCACGGTTTCGCCATTACGGGTTTTGAAACTGATTTCCGATTTTCCAAGCGCCCTTTGCAAAGGGATTGGTAATGGGGCGAGCATGCAATTCTCCGACACTTCTCATACTGGGCAATTTGCTTTTTGTTGATCAATTTACGGCCAATGTCAAAGTTTGATTGCTGCCAAGGGTGTTGCGTTTTTTGCAACACCTACTGACGTTTTTGGCAGAAGACATCAACACGCAGCTCGGTTATAAATTTGTGCAACGCAACAGCATCCTCCCAAAAATGCAATGCACTACGAACGACCACGAATGCCTGCCAAAGTAATTATGTTGAAAAACAATAATAATATTACAGAGTTACCGGCGGGGGGAACGCCAGCACGCACCCAAAAAGTGCGTGCTGGCCATCAGGGAAAACCCACAACCCACATAATAAGCGCCAAATATGCGCCCCAAAGGAAAATATGAAACAGAAACTCGTTGTCATCGGAAATGGAATGGCTCCAGGCAGAGCTCTGGAAGAATTGGTCGAAAAATCTCCCGATCAATATGACATTACCATTTTCAACGCCGAAAGCCGCGTCAATTATGATCGCATAATGCTTTCACCCGTTCTTTCCGGTGAAAAGACTTTTGAAGAGATCATCATTCACGGCGATAGCTGGTATATCGACAATAATATCATGCTCTATAAAGGCCACAAGGTGACCGAGATAGACCGTGAAAAGAAGCAGGTCACTTCTGAACATGGTCAGGTAGCATCATATGACAAGCTAATCATTGCCACCGGCTCTTTGCCTTTCATTATTCCCGTTCCCGGCCACAAATTGCCGGGTGTTCTATCTTACCGCGATCTTGATGATGTCACAGCTATGATGTTGGCGGCCCAATCTCGCGGCACAGCAGTAGTCATCGGCGGGGGTTTGCTAGGTCTTGAAGCTGCAGCTGGTCTCAAAGAACAAGGCATGGATGTAACCGTGCTACACTTAACGCCCACATTGATGGATCGCCAACTTGACCCTGCAGCGGGTTATTTGCTCGAAAAAGAACTTACCAATCGCGGCATCAAAGTAATTACCAAAGCCAACACCAAAGAAATCGTAGGCAATGGCAAGGTTGAAGCGGTTCATTTGGATGATGGCACCGTCATTCCAGCAACGCTGGTGGTAATGGCTGTAGGTATCAGGCCAAACACTGGCATCGCCAAGGATGCAGGGCTGGAAGTTGGGCGCGGTATTGTGGTCAGTGACCAAATGGTTTCCTCAGACCCTGATATTTTTTCACTGGGCGAATGCGCTGAAGTGGCTGGTGAATGCTTCGGACTAGTGGCCCCACTCTATCAAATGGCAAGTGTAGTTGCCGATAATCTGGCGGGTGGAAATGATTCGAAATTTGCTGCGCAGGAAACTGCAACGCGCCTAAAGGTAACCGGCATTAACCTTTATTCTGCAGGTGATTTTGCTGAAGGAGATGACCGCGAGGAAATCGTATTACGGGACGCCACCAGTGGTGTTTATAAACGCCTTGTTCTCAAAGAAAACAAAATCATTGGAATTGTGCTTTACGGCGAAGCCGCCGATGGCCCTTGGTTCTTTGAAATGATGAAAAGTGAAACCGATATCTCAGAAATGCGAGATACATTGATTTTTGGCGCCGCATTCCAGGGAGGAGATGCTCTGGACCCGATGGCAGCCGTTGCAGCGCTGCCTGATGAAGCAGAAATCTGCGGTTGCAACGGCATTTGCAAATCCAAAATCACCACTGCAATTACTGAAAAAGGGCTGACCACACTTGATGAGGTCAGAGCCCACACGAAGGCGTCCGCCTCTTGCGGAACCTGCACTGGTCTGGTTGAACAATTATTAAGCCTCACCTTGGGGGATGCCTATGATCCGGCCGCAATTACGCCCATGTGCGGATGCACGGATTTAGGACATGGAGATGTTCGCCGCCTGATAAAAGCCAAGGGATTGATTACCATTCCTGCGGTAATGCAGGAACTTGAGTGGCAGACATCTTGCGGTTGCGCAAAATGCCGCCCTGCTCTCAATTATTATTTGGTGTGCGATTGGCCGGACAGATATGCCGATGATTATCAATCGCGCTATATCAACGAACGAGTTCACGCCAACATTCAAAAAGACGGCACCTATTCCGTTGTACCAAGGATGTGGGGCGGGGTCACATCCGCGGATGAGTTGCGCGCAATTGCAGATGTCGTGGATAAATTTGAACTGCCGTTGGTCAAATGCACTGGCGGGCAACGAATTGACATGTTTGGCATCAAAAAAGAAGATTTGCCAGCCGTTTGGGCTGATCTGGGCAAAGCTGGTTTTGTATCTGGGCAAGCCTATGCAAAGGGTCTGCGAACGGTAAAGACCTGCGTTGGAACAGATTGGTGTCGTTTTGGCACTCAAGATTCAACCGGGCTTGGCATTAAGCTGGAAAAATTTATGTGGGGTTCATGGACGCCAGCCAAACTGAAACTGGCTGTGTCTGGTTGTCCACGGAATTGCTCTGAAGCTACTTGCAAGGATATCGGTATTATTTGCGTTGATTCCGGTTTTGAAATTCATGTGGGCGGCGCTGCCGGGCTGGAGATCAAAGGCACTGAGGTTTTAGGCAATGTCAGCACGGAAGAAGAAGTGCTGGAATATGTGGTCGCCCTGGCGCAAATGTACCGCGAACAAGGGTTTTATTTGGAACGTATTTACAAGTGGATGGCTCGCATCGGACTTGAAGAAATCCGTTCCCAGATCATGCATCAGCCAAAACGGCGCAAGGCCTATTTCGATGCATTTGTATTTAGCCAAAAATTTGCACAGATCGACCCATGGTCAGAACGGGTATCAGGCAAGGACAAGCATGAATTCAAGCCCATGGCGACCCTCTCATTGGAGGCAGCAGAATGAACGTGATGACTCAAAACTGGTGTTCGATTGGAACCATTGACGATATTCCTCGGCGGGGCGCACGTTGTGTCAAGCATGGGGAAATGACAATTGCTATTTTTCGTACGGCTGATGATCAAATTTTCGCCCTGGAAGATAAATGTCCGCACAAAAATGGCCCACTGAGTCAGGGCATTGTGCATGATGGATGTGTGACCTGCCCTCTGCATAATTGGGTGATCTCGCTGGAAAGCGGACAGGCACAGGGAGCGGATGAAGGGAAAACCATGGTTTTCCCGATCAAACTGGATGAGAAAACCATTTTGATAGATTTATCAAAATCAAGCGGCACAAGCTAATTCGATGGCGAGGCATACCAAACACACTGAAATAGCCAAGATACCTGTAAGGCGGATCGAGAAGATGGCGGTGTTACCGGTGTTTTTTAAACTCGATGGCCGAAAGGTTATAATTGCAGGTGGCAGTGAAGCAGCGGCTTGGAAGGCCGAACTCTTGGCATCATGCGGTGCGCGTGTTCAGGTGTACAGCAAAACCATGTCGAACGATTTTGTGGAAAAAATCACATCAAAAGAATGCACCGGCTCCTATGTTCATCATCACAGTGACTGGGATGAGGCATCGTTCGAGGGAGCCGCGCTTGCCATATGTGATGCACGAAACAATGAGGAGGCCGCAGCCTTTTTTGCTGCTGGCAACAAGGCTGGCGTGCCGGTAAACGTAATCGATAATCCGGAATTTTGCGAATTCCAATTTGGGTCCATCGTCAACCGTTCTCCGGTAATCGTCAGCATTTCCACAGATGGCGCAGCACCGATTCTTGGACAAACGATTCGCCAAAAAATTGAAATTCTTTTGCCAAAAAGCCTCGGGCAATGGGCAAAAATCGGTGGTGCTTTACGCTCTTATGTGGCCAAAAACCTGCGTGCCGGGTCCTCGCGTCGAATGTTTTGGCAGAGATTTAGCCAACTGGCATTTGGTGAAGCGCCAGAGCCTGATTCTTCAGCAAAATTACGCGATATTATAGGAAAAATATCTACTGATTCTGCGACAGAAGTATCTGGAAAAATTACCTTTATCAAAGTCGAGCATCAAGATGCAGAACTGTTGACTATCAAGGCTGCACGGGCATTAAAATCTGCTGATGTGGTTATTTATGATCACGGTATTTCCAATGAAATTCTAGAAATGGCTCGCCGTGAGGCGCGCCACATACAAGCGACAGAAAATACCAATGAAAAACTATTGTCATATGTGGCCCCCGGCAAGCATGTGGTGAGAATTTCCGGTTCCAGAACTGATTTTACTCTGGATGATTCTAACGATTTGTTATACTTGTTAAATGGTAACTTATCTACAGATATCATCTCCGGAGCAGGCAGGTATGACATCCAGTATATTTGACGAGCGCGTATGCGCGCTTGGCGAAGGCCCATTGTGGCACCCCCAACGAAAACAATTATTTTGGTTTGACATTTTAGGGAATGTCTTACACACCCAAAACAACAAAGGCCCGATGCGATGGCATTTCGGTGAAAATGTTTCCGCTGCCGGGTGGGTGGATATGGATACTTTGCTGGTTGCCAGCGAAACCGCATTGATAAGATTTGATATCAATACGGGAAAATCTGACCACATGGTCTCGCTTGAGGCCCACAATCCAATAACCCGTTCCAATGATGGACGAGCAGATCCTTGGGGTGGGTTCTGGATTGGCACCATGGGCAAGAATGCAGAAGAGGGTGCGGGTGCAATCTATCGCTATTATCGCGGAACCCTGCGAACGCTATATTCTCCCCTTACAATTCCCAATGCAATTTGTTTTGCCCCTGACCAAAGTGTGGCATATTTTGCCGATACAATGATTGGCAAGGTCTGGCGCCAAAAGCTGGATGCCATTGATGGTTGGCCACAAGGCGAACCTGAGGTATTTCTGGATTTTTCCGGTACAGATACCAATCCCGATGGAGCGGTTTGTGACAGCGAAGGGTATCTCTGGAATGCCCATTGGGGATTAGGTCGTGTAGTGCGCTATAACCAGAACGGTGAAGCCGTGCAGGAAATCCAACTTCCCAGCCCCAAAACAACCTGCCCTGCATTCGGGGGAGATGATTTGCAGACCATGTATATCACCACCGCTGCAATCGAGCTGGATGGGCATAAGCATGCAGGAAAAACCTATGAGGTCGCAACCAACATTAAGGGACAGGCAGAGCCGAGCGTGATACTCGTCTAATGCCTCGTTTTATGTAAGTAGCAATCCCATTTCGGTTGATATAATTTGGAAGTCACCTGCCGAGATTTCGAAAATGCCACGCCGAAGAATCATGCCCCATGATTTTTGATTTTTCGTGAAAGAAAGATCATCCAGCATTGGGCGGATGGGAGCTTCGACAGCGGGGTGGTAATTTACATCACGTCGGGTCGGTGTAAAATCATTGCCCATAGAATGGGTGTAAGGCACACCCGGTTTAATCTGGCCAATCGCAGTAAAAGCTTGCACCGGCTCACCGCCGCGCATTTTTTCACGTGGTGAATAGTAGATGAGCCAGTCTCCTGGACACATCCTTCGCACGGGCGCATCCTTGCCGTGGCAAAGCTGGCAAAACCCACCAGCTTCGCCAGTTTTTACGTGTTCACGGCTCACAACGCCTACCCAATATCTAGTCATCAAGCAGCTGCTGTATGTGCCGTGATCGTGTAGCCAAACGGATCGATGAAGGCAAAGTAACGACCAAACGGCCCATCCTTTGGTGCAAACGCAATTGCTATATGTTTCTCAACCAGCATGTCGTGCAACGCCTCGGCGTCATCACAAGCAAACCATAGTGCGATCCCCCACCCCATTTTATCGTCAGGTTGGATATCTACCAATGGTTTGCGAACTGCAAATTTAATAGGTTTGCTATCGAAAACGATGGCATCGGGCGGGCCATCCATAATCGGCAATCCCAATACACCATGATAAAAGTCGCGGGCGGCGTCTAGATCATCGGCCTGTATCCCGATGAAATCTGGTCCAATCAGATGAGACATTGTTATTTCCTTTTCATTCCAATGAATTTCAGTTAATATCAGGATGCTGATATAATATAAGGACCCTTATATGTCAAGACGTACGTTTAGTGCAGAGAACTCGCTTGGATATGTGATGAAACAGGCACAGCATGCATTGCGCAAAAGAATGGATGAAAGCTTACGCGATCTGGGGCTTACGGTACCTAAATACGCCGTGCTCAATGCGTTGGAAAGGGAGCCCGGTGCTTCCAACGCGGAACTGGCACGGCAAGCTTTTATCACCCCGCAATCCATGCAGGGGATTATTTCAAATTTGGAAAAATCAGGTTTGATCGTCCGCGAATCTGACCCGAAACATGGTCGCATTCAAAAAGCAGAACTCACGGATTCGGGACAGAACATTGTCAGTAAGGCGCACTCAGTTGCCGCTAAGGTCGAGGCAGATCTGAGGGACGCAATTCTGCCTTTGGAATACGAGGAAGTACTAGCAATGCTCCAGCGGTGTCGTGATAAATTTGAAGAGAGTTAACGTCTACAAATCAAATGAAACGCCCTGAGCAAGAGGCAATTCGGTTGAGTAATTTATGGTGTTGGTTGCCCGGCGCATATAGGCTTTCCAAGCGTCTGAACCAGATTCCCGGCCACCGCCAGTTTCTTTCTCGCCGCCAAATGCACCACCAATTTCTGCGCCTGATGTACCAATATTTACATTAGCAATTCCGCAGTCGGAACCACCTGCCCCAAGGAAAATTTCTGCTTCGCGAATATCCGTTGTGAAGATACTGGAAGATAGCCCTGCACCCACTGCATTATGGTCTTCCAACACCTGATCAAAATCGGTGTACTTCATAACGTATAGAATTGGCGCGAAGGTTTCTTCGAGAACCACCCCTTCATGGGCTGGCATTTCGACCAATGCTGGTCGGGCATAATAGGCACCAGAATGGGCAGTATCCACGCGCTCCCCGCCTGTTATTTCCCCGCCTTGTGCAGAAGCAGCTTTGAGAGCTGATTGCATGGAGGTGAATGCACCCTCATCGATAAGTGGCCCAACCAGAGCGTCACTCTCAAGCGGGTTTCCGACGGATACGGATTGATAGGCTTTTTTCAAACGCGGCACCAATTGATCGTATACTTGCTCGTGCACGAATAACCGGCGCATTGATGTGCAACGCTGGCCAGCGGTTCCCATGGCACCAAAGGCGATGGCGCGTAGTGCCATATCAAGATCGGCTGATGGGCAAACAATGCCAGCATTATTGCCACCAAGTTCAAGCAGGGAACGGGCAAAACGTTGTGCCAGTTTCGGCCCAACGGCTCTTCCCATGCGGGTGGAACCTGTGGCAGATACCAGCCTGATTTTTGGGTGATCAACCAACACTTCACCGATGGCATAATCACCAATCAGGACAGTCAAAAGATTATCAGGTGCATCGCCAAATTTTGCGATGGCACGTTTTAGAATTGCGGCGCATGCCAGTGCTGTCAAAGGCGCTTTTTCTGAAGGCTTCCAGACTACGGGATCGCCACAAACAAGTGCCAAAGCTGTATTCCAACACCAAACAGCTACCGGAAAATTAAACGCTGATATAACTCCGATGGCACCAAGGGGATGCCATGTTTCCATCATTCTATGGCCGGGGCGTTCAGTGGCGATGGTCAGACCGTATAATTGACGTGAAAGACCAACAGCGAAATCGCAAATATCGATCATTTCCTGAACTTCGCCCAGTCCTTCAGAAGGTACTTTGCCAACTTCCAGAGAAACCAGAAGGCCAAGATCATCTTTTGCGGCACGAAGTTCTTCACCCAATATCCGCACCAGTTCTCCCCGGCGTGGGGCTGGTACATTTCGCCATTGGCGATAAGCGGCATCGGCCAGATCAATCGCCTGGATTGCCTCATCAGGCGTTGTCACATGAAGATCAGCGATCAATTCACCACTAACGGGCGAATATACGGGCAGGCTACCGCCTGTGCACTGTTTGAGATCAACCCCAAGGCGGCCCAATATCTCGTTTGTTTGATCCTGAATTGTCATGATATTTCTCCTGATGAACAGGCATTATCCTCTAACGCCTTCAAAAGAAATATCAACTGGTTTTCGAGAAAACTAAAGCATGTCGAGATCATTGGTATTCATTCAACATGCTTTGTCTTTTTTTCCGGTGCCCACTTTTGGGAGACACGCTTTATTCCACCGATTCACCTTCTTTTGCATCCGGCGTCACATCAAGCGCCCTTGCCCGGCTAACAACCTTCGGCGATCCGGCGACACAATCGCTCATGCAAGGCTCTTTGATAGCACGGTGCGCTTCATCTTTCCTGTTATCAGCAATGAAATTTTTCTCATTGGGAAGATGAATGGAGGTGAAATTCTCTTTCGAAAGCACAAAATCTTCGTCTTCCACAATATCATTGAGAAATAACAAATAGGCCGTCAGGGCATAAATATCATTATCGTTGAGCGAACGTGCGCTGCCAAAAGGCATGGCCCGACGCACATAATCAAACACCGTGGATAGATAAGGCCAGAAGGAGCCAATGGTTTTTTCCGGGCGCTCATCGGTCAAGGTATCATGGCCGCCTGCAAGAATCGGCCAACGGCCAATGCCCTCGCCGAAATCGCCATGGCAACGGGCGCAGTTTTCATTATAAACCACTTCGCCGTCGCTAACTTTACCGCTGCCGACAGGAAGTCCCTTACCATCGGGACGGATATCGATATCCCATGCGGCCACTTCATCCAGTTGCGCCAACCGGCCCAGATGCAGTATCCCGTGGGAGGGCACCGGCACATCCTTGGCAAGGAGTTTGGTCTGTGTTTTTGTTTCTTCGTTTTTCGCTGAACCATCTGCAGCAGGGGATGCTTTGCCACCAACGCTTTGCGCTTTCAAGAATGCGATCAAGTTCAACCGATCTTTTTCTTTCCTGAGTCCGCCAAAACCCATTCTGGTTTTCTTGATAAACTTTTTGGGCTTGGTAATGAACTCGATGAAATTCTGGTTGTTCCAAACCAGTCCATCGGCTCCTCTTGCCCGCATGGCTTTGGAATATTTAAAACCCTCAATGCTACCGGCAGTTCTGCCGAACATGCCATTGAGATGGGGCCCGACCTTATTCTTTGCACCTTCGCCAATGGTGTGGCAGGAGCGGCACTTTTTAAAAACCTTGGCACCGGCCTTTGCATCCTGCGCACTGGCAAGCGATGCAGAAAGACAGAAAACGGTTAGTGCGAGGAAAGCGGCTTTAAGAAATTTCGACATTTTCAGCGCTCCCGTCTGGATTGATTTGCCACGTCTGAATTCCATTGTTGTGATAGATGGAGCTGACACCGCGTGCGGCGCGCAATTGATCTTTGGTTGGCTGCACATTGCCCTGATCATCGATGGCGCGGGACTGAACGAAGAGTTCCGAGCCATCCCAATCGAAATCATAATAGAAGCGATGCAGGGATCGGGAGAAGCTTGGGCCGTCCAATCGCGCTGTTTTCCAATTGCGTCCACCATCAATGGTGACATCAACCCGGGATATTTTTCCGTGGCCCGACCATGCCAATCCGGTAAGAACGGTGCGCCCTTTGCCGTGGGTGATGGGCGCTTGCGGGCTTGGATTGGTGATGACAGATTTTACGTCCATCGCCCATGTGAAGCTACGGGCAATGCCATTTTCCATGAGATCAGTATATTTGGAAGTCTCTTCGCGCTGGTACCAGGCCTTGTCGCCAATTTCCAAACGGCGAAGCCATTTGATCCACATATTGCCTTCCCAACCGGGCACGACGAGACGTAGCGGATAACCTTGTTCGGGGCGCAGGGACTCGCCGTTCATTTTGAAGGCGACCATGCAATCATCGAGTGCTTTATCAAGCGGAATGGAGCGGCTCATGGCGGAGGCATCGGCGCCTTCCGCGAGCAACCATTTGCCGGCGGTCTTGATGCCAGCTTCGGCTAAAATGTATTTGAGAGGCACGCCCGTATACATGCAATTATGCACCATGCCGTGGGTGAACTGGCAGCCATTGAGCTGCGACCCGCGCCACTCCATGCCGGAGTTTGCAGCGCATTCCAGAAAATATGTGCGGTTCTCGCGAGGGAACCGCATGATATCATCCATGGTGAAAACGATAGGATTATCGACCAGCCCATTGATCATCAAACGATGATCGGCAGGGTCAATTACCGCGACGCCACCGTGATGGCGCTCGAAACAAACGCCATTGGGCGTGATGATACCATCGAGCTTGTGCAGCGGGGTGAAGTTGATTGAGGATTGTGTATCGGCCGTCAGCCACGCAACGTTGCGACGTACAGTATCTTTTTCATATTCAGATGGTTTGCCATAAGGACTGGCATCGACGCCATCGCCCAGATAACGGTTCCAGTCCTGAACCTCGGTAATCAGCGGATCGGAAGCCGCCGCTGCAATTGTGGTTGCCGCAGCAATTCCGCCAGTGGCCAGCCCACCGGCAAGCAATTGGCGGCGACCCAGCTTCACATCATTGCTTGCTGGCGTGGTATTTTTATTATCAGACATGAAGTCCTCCTCAGAGGCTGTTTATACATTCAATTTTCACTATGTATCAAGTGCAAAATTTACAAGATTTACAGGCCTTACATTCCGGTAATTTTCACGGCTTCGTTCTTCGGCATATTGATGGTGCCCTTTTTGGTGATGTAGTTTTCCATCAAATCGTAAACCGCCGGTCCTTCAACATTTTCATTGACCGAGGCCCAGCCAGCTACCGTGTAGGTTTTGGATGCTTCAATCGGTTCGCCTGTGCGCAGCAATGTCATGTTAGAAATACGTTTACCGATATCTTCCTTCGGAGCGCAGGTGTAGCCCATGCCACCAACGCGGACCATGTCGCCACCTTGCTGGAAGAACGGGTCTTTGTTGAAGAGGTTATCGCAGACATCTTCCATAATCTCTTTGATCTGTTGGCCGGTGAATTCCAACCGGTAGACGCTCGGATAATTCATCGAGCACTGATTATAGAGGTCATCAATGGTGATATCCTGACCGGGCAGCAGTGTTGTGCCCCAGCGAAATCCGGGAGACAGAGAAATCTCGGTATCACGCTCTTCGATCAGGCCTGCGCAAATGAGATCGTCCCAAGTGCCGTTAAAATTGCCCCGACGGTACAACATGCCTTCGGTCTTGCCGATAACACGATTACATTCTGATTCAAAAGGCGCTCGTACTTCATTGATTTTGTTTGACATTTCCTTGTCAGGTTCAATCACATCAGCAAAAATTGGAATTAAAGTTGAGGAATAACCTGAGACCTTGCCATTGGTTACTTCCAGATCGATGCGGCCCAGATACTTCCCGTGGGAACCTGATGAAAGCACCAATGTATTACCAATTTCGATGGCTCTGGGAACAGCGTCATGGGTGTGGCCGGTTAAGATCACATCAATGCCGTTGACAACTGTTGCCAGTTTTTGATCCACGTCGAAGCCATCATGGGACAGTAATACGACCACTTCCGCACCCTCGGCGCGGGCCTTGTTGACGTTTTCCTGCAACACTTCAGGGCGGATACCAAAGGACCAATTGGCCATCATCCAGCGCGGATTAGCAATTGGGGTATATGGCATGGCCTGTCCAATCACGGCGACTTTAACGCCGCCTTTTTCAAACATCGCCGTACTTTCAAATACGGGTTCTTCCCACTCATTATCAACGATGTTAGAGGCCAAAAACGGGTACCCCATATCATCTATAATTTCCTGCACCCTGTCCTGCCCCAAGGTGAATTCCCAGTGACCGACCATGGCATCGGGCTTCAACAATTTCATGCAATCGACCATATCCTGGCCGTTGGTTTTCAAAGCGGTATAAGACCCCTGCCATGTATCCCCGCCATCGAGGAACAGGACTTTATCGTCGCCGCGATCAGCGCGGATTGCTTTGACAATTGTGGCCGTACGATCGAGGCCGCCGAGCTTGCCATAGGTCTTTGCCATATTGACATAGTCAACCATGGTGTGGGCGTAGCTGAGGCCAGAACCTTTTTCGATGTCGAAATATTTTAAGAATTCTTCACCGACCAAATGAGGTGGAATGCCTTCAAATGCACCGACGCCAAAATTTTCAGAAGGTGGGCGAAAATAGACAGGTTTCAGCTGAGCGTGAACATCGGTGAAATGTAAAAGAGTAATTTGCCCTTTGGAATCGAACTTCAGCAAATCATCCTGAGTGAGTTTTTGCTGAGCCAATGCCCGGCTTATATTACCGCCAAATCCGGAACCCAACCCAAAGGTGGCACCGGCAATTGCTGAAAACTGAATAAAATCGCGACGTGTGAACATATTTGATCCAATTTGTTATTTGCCAAGCGAAAGTCGTCGGTGGCGCAAATGCGCCAACCGATATTATTTATTCCAACCCCAGTGGGAGAGGTTAGTTACGTACCGATGGGGTTTCCACAGAAAGCCCTGCACCGCGGGAAGCTACATAGAGCTCCAGTGCGATAAACTCATCGGAACCGCGTTTGTAAGGTTTAGCGCGGATGTTATCCATGCAGCCTTTGAAACGGCGGTGAATGGAACCAAGTCCCTGCCATTTTAACCGATAAACCGGAAAACCGTTTACCTGTCCCTGACTAAGGTGATCCGCACGGATCATGGTGCCAAAATTATTCTCGTGGCAATGGGCACAAGACATATCTAGCTGGCCAACCCTGGTATAATAGAGTTTTTTGCCACGCTCGAACCATTCAGCCATTGGGCCATCGGTTTGTACGTTGACTGCTGAACCGCGAGACTGAAGCCCCACCAAGGCAGTCATGCCCAGCATTTGTGTTGATTCCCATTTCCAGGCTTTGGCACCCATGCGCTCTGTACGGCACTCATTAATGATGTTTTCCAGAGTTTCAGGCTTGTTGGTTTTTGCGTTCCAGCGTGGGAGGCTAGCGCGCACATCTTTGAAATCAGAAACATCAGAATGGCAATCCGCGCAGGATTTTCCAGCACTGCCATCCACATTGTGAAATTCTTCAATGGCTTGATCAACCGCTACGAATGCAGGGTTTTCAAAGTCATCTTCCTGCAGAGACTGAGTTTCTGTAGCACGAAACCGCCAACCTGAATAAAGCTGATCAAATGCCGAACCTTCTGGCGCCTTCACATCAGTTGCTATATTTTGGCCCTCAATAATAAGGCTACTATCGTCAGGGCCGGCATATGCACTACCCCCTACAGCAACCGATACACACAAGGTGCAGGCGAGTGCCGAAATTGTTTTCAAACCTATCTTCATAATTTTTCCTCCCGAGGGTTTAAAAAACCTCATCGAATTATTTTAGACCCTAGCTCACCGCGATCTTTTTCTCTGTGGTATATTCAGATCCATCATCATCCAACCAGATGAATTTGAATACGCCGCTTTCATTCACTCTGGCGCTGAATTCGAAATACGGATTGGCAGAAACTGCCGGATCTATATCAGCCGAAAACACAGTCTCACCATTGAAGGAAGCAGTGAATTTATTGATGATCCTACGAGGAATTGGTTCGCCTTTTTTGTTTTTGCGTTGCCCTGATTCCATTTTGTGACTGATCAGCGTCTTGATGGTGATAATATCGCCAACAGATGCCATTTTGGGTACTTTTACCCGTGGTTTAGAAGCCATATTGAATTCCTCCTGATTAGCCGCCGCAGCCGCCAATTGTAACTTTGACCTGATTTTTCGTCATAAATATCGAACCATCACTCATTTTGGCGATTGCCACCACATTTTGAGTTCGGGCAAGACGAATTCGAGTTTTTGCTTTTGCTTCACCACTTGCTGCAGTGAAGTGAAACGTAACTACTTCCGGGTTTGGGTTTCCCTCAGCCAAAATCATAACGGAGGCTACGTAGTCTGCCCCGCTCATAGGGCTATCCACGGATACAGCGATTGGAACCGTATTGCCGTTTTCAGCAATTTCCGGCGTGGTCAGTTCAATCCGCCCCTCGCCGATTGGCGTATCGCCGGCAAATGCCTTGATTGCAGCCTCTGTTGCTTCAGCCGAAGCAAAAGCTGGTCGTAGTCCCAGGCCCGCGGCAACAAATGCGCCCGCACCAAGTCCGACCAATTGTCTTCTGGTAATAGTCATTAGTGTTGCTCTCCTTACTCGTCTTTAAGGGTTTGCAGATAAGCCAGCACATCTTCCACCTGCTCAGCGGAAAGGACGGTCTTACCGACAAATTTATCAGCGGTTCGTACACCATTTTTCAGGCGATAAAATGAAGGCATGATGGTGTCTTCATTCAATGCAATTTTTGAATTCACAAGAATTGCCCGTAATGCGGCAGCTTCATAACGATCTGCAACGCCATCTAGCGGCGGTCCAACTTCCCCATGGAAAGGCTGGCTCGCCAAATCTTTATTTGCATGACAGGCAAGACAGTTGCCCTGCTTGCGATTTGCAAAAACCTTGCGTCCGGATTCCACATTTCCTGCGGCACCCGTTAGCGATTTACTGACCTCATCATCAACAAATTTCACCGCGTCTGGTGCAGTTGTTTCGCCATAGGCGACACCGCTAAGACCTACTGATGAAATTGAAGCCAGCAACAAGGCTGCGGCCAAATATTTACCCGATTTCATATCCCAGATTTCCTCCCAAGAATTCTCTGATACATTTACGACACGCTTTGATGTCGTTGCGAACACAGACCCTAACCAGCTTTTAGAACAGTTTCAACGACAAATTGTGTTTTTTGAATGTTTTGTTCTAAAACACTGATTATTAAGCATTTTATTGTGCCGGAGGTAATTTTCCTGCCTCACGCAGCTCACTAATGATTCGGGCATGATACTTCTGAAAGTGCTCATCGCCCTGATAACCCTTTTCCTTTACCCACTTGAACATATTGAGAAATGTCCATTTTCCAAAGGCACCGGGCATGGTTGATACGGCAATTTCTGAAACTTGTTTACCAGATTCTGCTGATTCTGGTAAAAACACTAAAGTGGGCGTAAAGATATATCCCCATTTTCGAGCAGCGGTTTTTTCGGTTAAAACCTCTCCATCGGTATCGGTTACTTCCTCGTCGCCAAACATATTATATTGGATAACTTTGAAGTTGGCTTTGATGTAATCGGCCACCTCAGGATCGCTAAAAATCTTCTCGTGCATGGCTCGGCAATAAATGCAGCCACGCTGTTCAAAAATAATCACCAGACGTTTACCCTCCTGAGTCGCCTCGGAAATGTCGTCTGCTATGTCGCGGAAGGATGTGGAAAACCAATCCTGTTTATGTAATCCGTCTTCGCCAATATTGGCACTTGCGGTTGAAAAACTGAACAACACCGCCATTAAAAAAGTGATAAAATATCTAGTCATCTTCGCTCCTGCTGCGTCAATATATACCTGACCATACCGGTAAAGCTTTTCGTTTCGATCTTGTATATATGCATTGTTTAGCATATATTACGACCATAAAACAGTCGCTTGATCTCATTGGCTGTGATACCAACTAGATTTTGGATAAAGCTATGGCATTTCCAGTCCTGAAACCAAATGCAACACAAGCGGAATTTGATGAACTTCTGGCGCAGGCCAGAAAGGCAAGCGAATTATTGAAGGCACTCTCCCATGAGACCCGCCTGCTCGTTTTGTGTCTGCTGTCTGAAAGCGAAAAATCAGTCTCCGAACTGGAAGAGATTATGTCGCTTCCTCAAGCGGCTGTTTCCCAGCAATTGGCTCGGCTTCGCATTGACGGGCTTGTGGAAACACGGCGTGAAGGCCGCATGATCTATTACCGTATTGCCAGCGAAGAAGTTGGCACGATTATCGAACAGCTTTATTCGCTATTTTGCGCACCTGTGCGGAGCTGAGCTTGCCCGGCCTAATTAGCTTGACCACACTCGCTAGAATATCATCTACCCAATTGTCCCCCCTTGTGTAACAATGGTTTATGGAACCACAACTGATTTTGCCATTCGCCGGATTGCTGGCCGGGGTATTGCTGGGTTATTTTGCCCGGCGAAACTTCTTTTGTACCATGTCTGCTCTGGAGCAATTTTGGTATGGCAATAATTCAACCGGCCTACGTTCCTGGGCGCTGGCGACCGCGCTGGCATTGGGTTTCACACAGACATTGACCGCTTTTGGACTTGTTGATGCGAGCATGAGTTTCTATCTTACTCCAAGTTTCGTCTGGCTCGGTGCAATCATCGGTGGATTTTGTTTTGGCGTTGGTATGGCGCTGGTTGGCACCTGCGGGTTTGGCGCACTGTTGCGCCTTGGTGGCGGCAGTTTAAAAAGCCTGGTGGCCGTGGTGATTATTGGTCTCACGGCCCTATCCACCCAGCGAGGATTGCTCGGAAATCTTCGGGTGGGTTTTTTTGACAATTTCACCCTCGATCTTTCCTTCGCCGGAAATCAATCAATTCCTTCTATATTGAAAGCGTTCACCGGGCTGGATTTGCAATATCCATTGGCAGCCGTATTTGTGTTTGGGGCTCTGTGGTGGATTTTTTCTGACAAAAACTACCGCAAACAACACAGCCTGATTATTACATCCGTAATTTTCGCCGTGGTTGTGACATTTGGTTGGGCGATCACCGCAAATATGGCACGAATTTCGTTTGATCCTGTTCAAATTGAATCAGCAAGCTTCGTCATGCCACTTGGAGATATCATTTTACAGTTTGCAGCTTTTACCGGTTCTGGCCCCGATTATGGCGTAGGCTTGGTATTCGGGACCATCATTGGTGCTGCACTGGCTGCACGCGCAAGCAATGATGTGCGCTGGGAGGCCTGCGATGATGCACGCGAACTCAGCCGCCATATTTTTGGAGCAATACTAATGGGGTTTGGCGGCGTTCTGGCCCTTGGTTGCACCATTGGACAAGGCATAAGTGCCGCGTCCCTAATGGCTGTATCTGTGCCCGTGACCATGTTCTCTATCGTCTTTGGTGCGCGTTTGGGCCTCGCCTGGCTGGTTGAAGGCTCGGTCAAACACGCATTCAGACGTTAGGTCTTATTAGTCGCCTTTGCGAAACAATATCTCACCACGACGGGCAACCAAGAGTTTTTCAAGCGTTACCGGGTGGAAATAGGCCTCTACTCTTTGGCCTTCTGGTGTGGTGCCATAGGCTTCGTAACAGCCGCCATCTTCTTTGATTCGCCTGACTGTCCAACCATCAGATTTCATTTTGGCTTCCAGTTCAGCAGGAGACTTCCAGCTAGAGCGTTCGCCAGAATCGCAGGTCATTCTTCCCGTTGCATTTGCCTGCGCAAAAAGGGCCATAAGCGGAATGCTAAGCAAAATAATTAGTGTCTTTTTCATTGGTCAGATTTCCTTCTCTTTATTAGATTTAAATTGCGGGTGATGCGGAGGGTTTTGAGAATATTTTCCAGACGCGCCAGATCTCCAGCGCTGCAAGGGGCAAAAAGTGCACAAGCGCTGGCCCAAGATTATTATGGACAAACACCCAGTGCGCCAAGGTGAGTATGGCGGCTGGATAGACCCAACGCTGCAATGGCTTCCACGCGGACAATAATGCCTTTTGGGCTGCGTTATTGCTGGTGATAGCGAGAGGAATAAAAATGATAAATGCTACCCAACCAGTCCAGATGCCAAGCGCAAATATCTCATCCAGAATAGTTTGCAATGTGCCCATGTCCACCACATAGAAAATCGTATGGAGTAGCGCATAGAAAAATGCAGCGACGCCAAAATGACGTCTTCGGCGCATCATCCACATTAACCATCCGGCCTTCGGGAAAATTATCCTGAGCGGGGAAATCATCATGGCGATGATCATGAAACGAGCGGAGAACTCGCCAGTGGGGTGGAGCAATCTTTCGAAACTGCTATCACCTGACATAAGGCCAGAAATCATCCCAAAAGCGGGCAATGCAAAGATCAACCATAGGAAATAGTTTGATCCGAATATCCGTTTAACCATTGCCACCGCGTTTACTCCCGAACACTTATTCGTTGTTCGAGACAAACTTGCCGTTCCAGCGGGCAGGAAGCAACTTAAGGATTCGTAATGTTGTTCCTAGCTGTCTCCGACAAAACGATAGACTGATTTATCGCGCTCAACCCGCCCTGCGCCGCCATTTG
>JAESUH010000050.1 GCA_016763155.1 Rhizobiaceae bacterium | reverse complement strand
TTTTCTGCAGCCAGCCCAATTTTATGTCTACGCCGCTTTGGCTGCACGCTCTTCAACCGCACGCATACCAAGCTGGCGGCAAATCGCATAAACCAGATCGGCTTGGTTCATTGTATAAAAGTGAAAATCAGAAACTCCGCGACTGACCAAATCCATCACCTGTTCAGAAGCTACCGCACATCCGACCAAATTGCTGGTTGTTGTGTCATTCTCCAAGCCTTCAAAACGATCCGACAACCAATCTGGAACATCGGCACCACAGCGTCTCGCGATATTTTGCAGCTTAGAAAAGTTATTGAATGGCAGAATGCCTGGAATGATCGGAATGAATATACCGGCCCTGCGCACGCGCTCCACATAAGCTTCATAAACATCATTATCAAAAAAGAACTGGGTTATGGCGCGCGTTGCACCATTATCCACTTTGCGTTTCAGCATCTCGATATCGACTGCAAAATCTGGGCTCATCGGATGCTTTTCCGGATAGGCCGAAACCGTAATATCAAAATCACCAAAGGCCTTCAGGCCAGCAACGAGCTCCGCACCATTTTGATACCCATCAGGATTGGCCTGAAACCCTCGTTTAAAGCCATTTAGCTTATCTTGCTGACTGTCACCGCGCAAAGCCACAAAATGCTTCACACCAGCGCGCCAATAATCGCGAATGACACTATCCACCTCTTCCTTGTTTGCATCAGCACAAGTTAGATGAGCGGCAACCTTCAGATTAGTCTCTTTAATGATTTTCAAAATGGTTTTGTGTGTGCGTTCCCGCGTTGAACCGCCAGCACCATAGGTGATGGAAACAAAACTCGGATTGAGACTTTCAAGCCTGCGTACCGATTTCCAAAGGCTGGCCTCAGCCGAATCTGATGACGTTGGAAAAAATTCAAAAGACACATTAAAATCCGCTCCCTTTAGGGTACGGCGCGATTTGTTAGACTGGTTGAAAAGAGCCATCAAAATTATCCCTTATGCGATAGTTGTGGGTTGGTTGTCGGCGATTTGCAGCCGTTGGTCGCGGGCAAGCCAAAGGCTTACAGTCAGTTTTTCTGTTGCAGGTTCCCCCTCAAGGGAGGCTGCATCCAATTGCCGGGTTTCCATTACCTCAAGCCCGGCCTCTTCCATCCAAGAGCACATTTGCTCATCGGAAAAGCCAAGCCGCAAATGGGCATGTTCATCGCGCAAAACATCAAGATGATGTGGCGCAAAATCAACGATCAATAATTGCCCGGAAGGCGCAAGCGCTTTTGAAGCTTCACGAATGGCCGCTGCGGGATCATCAAGATAATGCAACACCTGATGGATAGTCACCAGATTAAACCGGTCACCAGCCATAGGCAGCATATAAACGTCGCCCTGACGGGTTTGAACCCGCGAAAGACCAGCTTTATCAAGATTGGCACGCGCCACAGCCAACATATCCCGGCTGCCATCAAGCCCGACACCGTGGACGTAATTAGGTGCGAAAAGTTCAAGAACACGGCCCGTGCCGGTACCAATATCAAGCATGTTTTGAATAGGTGCGTTGCCAACCATATCAAGCATGGCAGCTTCCACTTGAGCGTCATCCACATGGAATGAACGAATT
Source organism: Rhizobiaceae bacterium (assembly GCA_016763155.1). Taxonomy (GTDB): domain Bacteria; phylum Pseudomonadota; class Alphaproteobacteria; order Rhizobiales; family Rhizobiaceae. Next base: position 21,692 of record JAESUH010000050.1, on the reverse strand, counting down.
TGATCCCAGCTTCCGGCATTATTAGAGAAATAGTCCGCCGCACGTGCCGCACGTTTTGCCCGCAATTCTTCCAGCCGTTCGCTATCACGCAAAACCTGCTGGTCAGTGCCATCCATACGGGAAATAAGGTCATGGACCAGCGCTGCCGCAGGTCCGCTATCCGTTGCCCGGAAATAAGCCCAAGCGCCCTCTTGATAGCGCTCCAGCAAACCGGCTTCGGTCAGCAATTTCAAATGGCGCGAAATCCGAGGCTGGGACTGCCCTAAAATATCAATCAGTTCCGAAACTGTGAGATCGCCATTTGACAACAACACCAGCAACCGCAAGCGTGTCTGCTCACCAGCAGCGCGTAGCAGGCTAACGGTTTCGTCCAGTTTTAATCGTGTTGTATCAAGCAATTTTCTCACCTCTTTCTTCATATAAAGATATCTTTATATCCTTTACGAACGATAAACAACCGATATTATTCTAAAAAAACTCAAAATGCGCAAAAAATTGAAAGAACTGCCCTGTTGCATCTGGCAAAAACCAGATTAGTTCATAAGTGCATTAATTGAACTGACCTCCCATCATACAGAAGGTTTTAAGATGACCGATATTTCAAATTTCCAAGTTACAAAAAAATGGCCTGCGAAAAACCCGGACCATATTCAATTTTATTCTCTACCCACGCCCAATGGCATCAAGGTCTCCGCAACACTTGAAGAAGTCGGCTTGCCTTACGAAGCCCATCTTGTGAATTTTGGCACCAATGATCAAAAATCCCCGGAGTTTGTTTCGCTCAATCCCAATGGTAAAATCCCTGCCATGATTGATCCCGACGGTCCCGGCGGCAACCCCATCGGCCTGTTTGAAACCGGCGCGATGATGATCTATCTAGCTGAGAAATCTGGCAAACTGCTTTCCAGTGATCCGGCCACCAAATATGAAACCCTGCAATGGCTGATGTGGCAAATGGGCGGTTTGGGCCCAATGTTTGGCCAATTTGGCTATTTCCACAAATTCGCTGGTGATAAATGTGACCACCCCCATCCAGTTGAACGCTACCGTGATGAATCAATTCGCCTGCTCGGCGTATTAGACGGACATTTAAAGTCACGAAAATATATGGTGGCTGATGAATATTCCATTGCAGATATTTCGATCTGGCCATGGATTGCTACAATGTCCGGCTTTTATGACGCCGCCGACATCGTCGGGCTCGATAAATTCTCTGCAGTCATGGACTGGCAAGCTCGATGCACCGAGCGCCCTGCTTCCCAGGCAGCGCCCAATATTCCCGCCCGCGATTAGGTGCAATTAAAATGAACGCAGACAAAACTACCCTGCCAGAAAATGCAGATAGCAAAGTCTGCGTTCAAGTTTGCACACTTTGCATGGAAACAGCCAGTCAGGACCTGTTCGACAAATTATGTGCAGCGAGCGCTGAACATCCTGATATCACCATTGAACCGGTTGATTGCATGGCAGTGTGCGACCACCCCACCACCATTGCCTTTCAGGCTTCAGGAAAATGGACCTATGTAATTGGTGGCGTCGGAGCAAATGGCGATGTAGAAGACGTAATCTCCGCAGCAATTGCCGTTGCAAAATCACCTCTTGGAATTCCCGCAATGAATGAACGTCCTGCATTCTTCCGCAAAGGTGTCATCTGCCGCGTTCCTCCTTCAGGGGCGGCATCAGACAAAAGCTAACGAACAACACAAAGAGGAAATTATGGCCAAAATCACACCAAGCGAAACCCGTGTTGCCAAAGCCCTTGCGGCAATAGATTTCACCGGTAACATCATCTATCACGATGTGCCCACTACCACGGCCATACAGGCAGCGGAGGCTGCCGAATGCGATGTGAGCCAGATCGTAAAATCACTTATTTTCGAAGGCGCAGAAAACGGCGAACCTTGGCTGATATTGGTATCAGGTGCAAATCGTGTGCACGAAAAGCGCGTCGGTCGCTTGCTTGGAGAAAAGCTCAAACGATGTGATGCTGATTATGTGCGAAGCAAAACAGGGTTTGCCATTGGCGGCGTTTCCCCCGTGGGAGCAATTGGCGAGCTAAGAACAGCAATCGATGAGAGCTTGTTTAAACACACTGAAATTTGGTGCGCTGGTGGTAGCCCAAGGTCAGTTTTTCCAATTGCCCCCGAAACCCTAATGAAAATAACAAACGCTCAAAAAATCTGCGTAACCTAGAGTGTGCTCTTAATTACTCATAGAGCCATTGTTCCCAAATCCGCACGGTGAAACCTTCTCCAGGTTTGATCGTGCCTTCGCGCTCAACCCACACAACCAGCCCGCGCTTCATATACCCCGCATCCTTGAAGCTCAGCGCCATATCTGTTGCGGTGGCGTCTTCACCGTCTTTGACCACCCCCACATGGCTGGCAATGGACCCACCAGCCAATCGGCAAGGTGCGTTATAGCCATCGACCCGCAATGTCACGCCCCCATCAAAAAAGATCAGCGAGCGCGGCGGCAGATAGCTCATATTGGGAATGCCTTCCAGCACCAGATTTGCCCCAATCCATTCAGGCTTCAATTCTTCCAGCCCCATAGATTGCGCAATCTCGGTCAGCTCTTCGACACTCAGCACCGAAATTTGCCGCTCATTGCGCATCTCCGTACCGCGCTTATACCAAGGTTCGCGCGCACCTGATGCACGGGTCAGGCCCGCATGGAAATCCCCCATTATTCCCTCATAAGTAACGGGCAACTCATCAACGACCTGAGACACAAAATCAGTACCTTTTGCCGCAAGCGTATTTGCAACCTTGCCTTTGAGTTTTTTAGGTGGAATAGTTTTGATCATGGGACTTCCCTTATTGCAGCGTGAACTTGAACCTATGTGATTCTTACTCACGATGTTGCTCAATTTTTATTACTAAAAACCGGAACATACGCCAATGTCAAACAAACCAATCATCGCCCTCGATATGCCTAAATCAGAAGAGCCTCTGACTGAACGCCAACAAAAATACCTTGATGTGTGCGACGAAAAACTGGGCTTTATTCCCAATGTTCTGCAAGCCTATGCGTGGAACGCCACAAAGTTCGAGGCATTCACAGGCTCCTACAATGATTTGATGCTGGGTGATTCTGGACTTTCAAAACTTGAACGCGAGATGATTGCCGTTGTCGTTTCTTCAGCCAATCATTGTTATTATTGCCTCACGGCCCATGGTGCCGCCGTCAGAAAAATGTCGGGCAACCCGATATTGGGCGAACAATTGGTGATGAATTACCGCACAGCCGAACTGGACAAGAAACAACGCGCAATGCTCGATTTCGCCCACGCACTCACCACTCGCCCGGCAGAAATTGACGATCCAGACCGCCAGGCCCTACGTGATGCAGGTTGGAGCGATCGGGATATTTGGGATATTGCCGCCGTTGCCAGTTTCTTCAACATGTCCAACCGCATGAGTGCCGCAATCGATAAACAGCCAAATGACGAATATCATTCAATGGCGCGCTGAGCGCTTCGATATTTAGAAAGCACAAAAGTGAATACCAAACACAACGGGGCGGAAAACTCACGGGTTCTGCTCGGTGTGGTGTTAATGGTGGTGGCAATGCTCACCATCCCCTTTATTGATGGCGGGGCAAAATATCTCAGCGAAGAGATGTCTCCGCTATTTATAAGTTGGGCACGCTATGCAGCCGCAAGCCTGATAATTTTACCAATTTTACTTCTGAAATTTGGATCAAATTTCTTACCTAAAACTCACTTGAAAGCGCATTTTTTGCGCACAATATTCCTTGTGACAGCAATGACTTGCTACTTCATTGCAATCGCACAAATCCCCATGGCAACAGCGCTCAGCGCATATTTTGTCGGGCCAATCATAGCCACTCTGCTTGCAGTTTTTATACTTGGAGAAAAGCTGACAATTAGAAAAATAATCTCTCTGCTTTTGGGATTTTCAGGCACACTTTTGATATTGCGTCCCGGAGGAGAATTTGAACCGGGGTTATTGTTTGCGATGGCAAGCGGGTTGTTTTTTGCACTTTACCTTATCGCTACAAAACAAGCGTCCCACAGCAGCGACCCAATCAAAACTTTGACATTTCAGTGTCTGGTGGGAATGTTATTGTTAAGTCCTCAAGCAATCTGGGCATGGTCTATTCCATCCACAGACCAACTAATGATATTGCTTGTTATGGGCGTGCTTTCCACATTCGGCCATTTGCTATCCATCATGGCATTCCAACATGCCGAAGCTTCTATTCTAGCTCCGCTCGTTTATGTGGAACTTATCGGCACCACGGCCGTAGGCTTTATTTTCTTCAATGAATTCCCAGAACCAATTGTCTGGCTGGGGGCAGCAATCATCATTGCCAGTGGCCTGTTACTGGTTCTGCAAAGAAGACAATAGAAACTTAAGCGGAAAATTTGCGGGAGCACCCAAATGCGCGCTCCCGGCAATAATTTTAGCGCGTTAGCCGCTTGTAAGTAACCCGTTTCGGATTAACTGAATCCGGGCCAAGCCGTCTGATTTTATCCTGCTCGTAATCCTCAAAGTTGCCCTCAAACCACTCCACATGGCTGTCCCCTTCAAAGGCCAGAATGTGAGTGGCAAGCCGATCGAGGAACATACGATCATGCGAGATGATAACGGCACAACCAGCGAAATTCTCCAGCGCATCTTCAAGAGCACCGAGAGTTTCAGTATCCAAATCATTGGTCGGCTCATCGAGCAACAGCACATTGCTGCTGGATTTAAGCATTTTTGCCAAATGCACCCGGTTTCTTTGACCACCTGAAAGGGTTCCAACCGGCTGTTGCTGATCTCCACCCTTAAAATTGAAGGTAGAGCAATAGGCCCGACTGTTGATCTCGTGATCCCCCAGTTTGATCACTTCAGCGCCCCCGGAAATTTCTTCCCAGACAGATTTCTTGGGATCAAGTGAATCCCGGCTCTGATCCACATAACCGAGTTGCACAGTATCGCCGACACGGATTTCTCCGCTATCTGGTTTTTCCTGACCGGTAATCATACGGAACAGCGTTGTTTTACCAGCGCCGTTGGGCCCGATAACACCAACAATCCCGCCCGGCGGCAGCTTGAAACTCAAGTCATCGATCAACAGCTTATCGCCATATCCCTTGGTGAGATTTTCCGCTTCGATCACGACACTGCCAAGACGCTCACCAACAGGAATGATGATCTGTGAATTGGCCGGGCTGCGATCAGCAGCCGCTTTCACCAATTCATCATAAGCCCTGATACGTGCTTTAGATTTGGTTTGGCGAGCTTGAGGCGAAGAAGCAATCCATTCGCTCTCGCGTGAAATAGCTTTTTGACGCGCAACATCCTCGCGGCCTTCTTGTTTAAGGCGCTTGGCTTTGGCTTCAAGGTAAGCAGAATAATTGCCCTCATAAGGAATGCCGCGTCCGCGGTCGAGTTCCAAAATCCAGCCGGTAACATTATCAAGGAAGTAGCGATCATGCGTAATCATCAATACTGAGCCCGGATATTCCCGCAAATGCTTTTCAAGCCAAACGATGGTTTCCGCATCCAGATGGTTGGTCGGCTCATCGAGCAATAACAGGTCAGGCTTGGACAGCAGCAATTTGCAAAGCGCTACCCGGCGCATTTCGCCGCCGGAAAGGTTAGTCACGGCACTGTCACCTGGAGGGCAACGCAGCGCATCCATTGCCATTTCTACCTGGCTTTCCAGATCCCACAAGTTTTGTGCATCGATTTCATCTTGAAGGGCAGCACCTTCATCGGCGGTCTCTTCAGAATAATTCATCATCAATTCGTTATAGCGATCAAGGATAGCCTGCTTTTCAGCAACCCCTTCCATCACATTTTCCATGACGGTTTTATTCTCGTCGAGCTTTGGCTCCTGAGGCAGATATCCGCGTGTGGCCCCTTCAGCAAGCCATGCTTCGCCGGTAAATTCATTGTCCAGCCCTGCCATAATCCGCAGCACGGTAGATTTACCGGCGCCGTTTGGTCCCAAAATACCAATCTTGGCATCTGGGTAAAACGACAGATGGACATCCTCCAGCACTTTCTTAGAGCCGTAGAATTTTGATAGTCCCGCCATGTGATAGATAAACTGCCGCGCCATATCGTTTCCTTCAAAAAAACAAAATCTCGTTTCGCGTGTTTAGGCGAATTGCGCCCAAGGAGCAACGCCCAAAGTGGCTTTTCTACTTGCCCATTATCTGATTGGAGCAACGATTTTAAAAATCCGCAATCTGGTCCCCGCTGGCGGAGGCATGAGTTCAAATCCCTCACTGGATTTTACCGTGCTCAACACACCAAATAATGGGGTCCCTGACATATCAACTTGTTTGAGAATTTCAGCTGGCACTCCGCAAATCGCCACATAGTCGAACTCGTGTAAAATTTCGTCTCGCTTTGCCTTATCCTGAGAAGTAAATGCAATCGCGATTTGGCGAATTCCGGGAGAGGCCCGATGAAACGCGAGTGCCGCAATAGAATGATCAAGCCTGTTTCTTGTTAGGATTCCTGCAATCGCAACGGATGCACCATCGCCAGCAATAATTCGGCCGGGCGCAATGCTTTCAAGATAGGCAAGATTTGGACCATAAGCTTCACAAACATCATAATGGAGATAACGAACCCCATCTCTCTCATACGTGGTCTCCAATTGCACCGACGGTTGCATCACATACCACCCGATGCCACCCACCACCATCAACAGAGGTAGGCCCATGGCAAAGTTCTGAGCCAAAGGAGATATTTGCCTCGCATCACTCCTCCCCCATATTTTTGCCACCACCAGATACCGAATGCACCAAGGCACACACAATGGCACTAATAGAACCATGAACTGGTAAAACCGCATTTGGAAGAAAGTGAGAGCAATACTAACCATCGCCATAAAGCACAAAACCATCCAGGCAGGTTGCCCCGACCGAAAGCGGTGCAATGCCAAGATGACAAACCCTGGAGCAAACAACAACACCACGAGTACTGATGCAAATGAAGATTGTTGCTTTTCGCCAATGATGGATAAAATTCCCCGCTCCTGACTGAGAGTATCAAGCCAATAGTTTCGCGATACCGTATCAATCATATGGTAAGGCCCCTCCAAACAGAGAGGAAAGAGCAAAGCAAGTACGCCTGCAATCAAAATACCAAGCCCGCCCAACAAGGCCAATCGCCCAATAGGGCTATGTATCAGAGCACCTAGCTTAACTGCTCCAAGGAGACAAAACCCAGCCAGCAAAGAACCGGCGATATAGGGCGCTGAAAAAGCATCACACGCAACATTTACGGCCCTCCCCCATCCCGGGTGAATTGTAGTGAGGACCACGACCCCGACAATCACCGAAAAAGCTGCACTTACCAAGAAGCGGCCGCCATCATCCGGTTTGAAATTCCCTGCCCAGATCAGGGCAATCCCTGCAAATGCAACCACAATTATGGGCAGGGTTTCCAAACCCACATGGATCGAAACAACGCTTGCTAATCCCAAAATAACAGCGCCTGTCCTGTCCCATCTAACCAACCCATATCCAATGGCTGCTACCAAGGTCAGCTGGACATTATGGTGATCGATGCGCCCTGGAACAAATTCCCAAACCGCATAGATCATCAACAATGCTGTCGCAAAGAGTTCGATAAAATTGGGTCGCCCATTCAGGGACCGCTGAATAATGCTATGAACGAAGAGCGCAAAAGGGATAAGCAAAATCAAAGGCCAAATCTGATAGGCAAGCCACAAAGCACGCTCACCATCCATCATCAAGCCAAGAAAAACCGCAATCGCCACATAGGGAAAATCAACCAGCCGGGACCAGGGGGAAACATAAGCCTCCGGCATTTGGATAAATGGAAGGGAAAGATCATACCATTGGCCATCGGCCAGCAGGTCGCGAATTTGAAAATCGCGCATGCGGTCATCCACATCTCTGAAAAACGAAACCCCATCGGCCACATCCAAAAGCGCCAGTAAAACCAGCATTCCAAGGAAGATCAATTTCGAGGATAGTGTGTTGTTCACAAAACCACCTAGGCTGATTACAAAAACTCTCAGTTGGATAACAAATCCATATGATTCGTCATAGCGACTCTTGCACATTCACAACGAATTCTTTTGCTAGTTCTATTTGAAACTTTCATTGCGCTAATATATTATGATTGGCATTCAACGTCCCACACCTCCCCAGTTTGATTGGAATAAACATGCAGCCCCGCTCAAAAGATTTTTTCGCCGGAGGCCTGATTTTGGTGGGCATATTAGTTTTGTATCTTTTTCCCGAGACCAGGTCCTGGCAAACTGATTTAGCCAAGGCTGCCATATTGGTTGGTTTTTTGATCACTCTGATCCGGCTCCACCGTGCGGTTCGTGCCTTCTTGTACCCACCGCAACAAGCCAAGGCGCATCAAGGCGAAATAGAAATGCGCCTGTTGATACAGTCCATGGGCATTATTGCGCGTGCCGATGGGAAAATAGACAAACAGGAAATCGAAACCATTCGCGAAATTCACGCCAGAATTTTTGGCATCAATCTTGACGAAACAGAGGTGAATCAAATCCTGAGTGATTTGGGCAGCCCGGTAGATATTCTATCGAATTTAGGCCGAAACAAATCTCAGGTTTCTCCCCTGATGAAACAAAAAATCATTCAAGCCTGCCATCTTGTGACCATTAGCGATCTTGATATTGATAGCCGGGAACGGGCGCAAATCACGGCGATTGGCATGGCGTTAGGGTTTTCCGAAACCGAAATCAAAGAAATTACTGCCACCGCTGAAATCTAAAACTTCGGCTTCCGCAAGGGGCGTTCAACCATGTTCAAATCCGAGAAAGTCACCTCCACCACAGGGGCAGAACTTCGTCTATATGTCGCGGAAATCGACGATAAAAAGGCAAAAGGAATTGTGCAGATCAACCATGGCATGGCTGAGCACGGCGCTCGCTATGAACGCTTTTGCGCTTTCCTCAACGCCAATGGTTATCATGCCTATGTGCATGACCAGCGCGGCCATGGTCACACCAAAGCAGCAAACGCCCATACAGGCGTATTCGCAAAACGCGATGGCTGGCAAAAAGTGCTGGAAGATGTTGCTTTCGTAAACGCCCACATTCGAGACAAGCACCCCGACCTGCCCGTCGTTTGTTTCGGTCATTCCATGGGCTCAACCATTGCACTCTCCTATGCTCAAAATTACGCTGAAACAATTGACGCGCTTGCGGTATGGAACGGATCAGAAACCGGTTTCGCGCCCGCATTTTTACGCCAATTGCTAAAAGTGGAACGCATGTTCAAAGGGTCTGATGTTCCAAGCCTATTAGCACGAAAGCTGACATTTGAGGACTGGAACAATAAATTCAAACCCAATCGGACAGAATTTGATTGGCTCTCCCGCGATGGGACTGAGGTGGATAAATACGTGACCGACCCGCTTTGCGGGTTTCCAGTTTCCATCGGCCTGTGGATTGATCTTCTAACCGCCCTTGCGCAAACAGCAAACGCTGATGCAATTGCCCGTATCCCGACAGACCTGCCGATCAACCTCCAGGCAGGTGGCGACGATCCGTGTTCTTCAAACGGTATGGCAGCCACCAAGCTTGGAGATGTTTTGCGAAAATCAGGGAAAACAAATGTTTCTTCCAAGGTTCTGGCAGATACCCGTCACGAATGCCTGAACGAAATCAACCGCGATGAAACCATGAAAAGCTTCACCGACTGGCTGGACAAAAATCTCAAATAGGCAAAGCTAAGGTTAGGACCCTAGCCTTTTTTACCGCTGCCATTTGCCAGAAGTTTTTTCTGATAGCGGCTCTGCACCACTTCCACCACAAACAAGATGATCAACACAAAGTAAAATGTAGATTTTGACATCTGTTCAACCGGATGCCCAGCCAGAGTGATATGCGCCAGATGGCCGCCTTCTGATACTAGCATGATGCCGACAATGAACAGAACGAACAGGCCAAGCACTTCATACATTCGGTTCTTTTCCAGAAAGACCGAAACATGATCGGCCAGTACCAGCATCATAATCCCGGAAAGGATGATCGCCACAGCCATCACCATAAAGACATCTGTCAGTGCGAGCGCAGACAAGATTGAATCAAACGAGAACACCAGATTCATAACCACAATCCACGTGATCACGGAAAACATACTGCGCGAACTGCCTCCACCTTCCTGCCCCAGATCCTGCACACTCAATAGATGGGTTATTTCTTTCAGCGCGGTGTAAATGATAAACCCGCCACCAAATATCACGATCAGGGAATGGCCATTAAATGAGCCTGAGAAAAGACCTCTGATATTCAGGGAGAATAGCTCACCCTGAAAAAACTCAATCGCATTCACAATCACAAATAACAAAATGATCCGTAGCCCAATGGCAATCAGTATGCCCCATCTGCGCACGAGTTTTTGCTTATCAGTCGGAGCACGTTTTGATTCAATTGATATGTAAAGCAAATTATCAAAACCCAACACCATCTGAAGCAATAGCAGCATCATTAACGTAAACAGATTATCCAGTGTAAATAGGTCGGCCATGATTTCACCCTCAATTTGAAGCTGCAATTCCTTAACGGATTCGCCAATAGAATTGAAGTCAATCTTGTTAAATGCGAAATATCAGCCCCAAAATTCTGGTAAACTGCTGTTAACCATGGTGGTCAAAAAGGGCTGACGTTTCAAATTTGAAATAAATTCCATTTATAAATCCGCCAAAAACTAAACCTCCCTTCCCTATCCTGACGAGAGTTAATTTTGTAATTGGGGCATGCAGATGAGTGGCAAACTTATCATTATGGGTGGATTAGCAGTGGCGTTTGGAGCCACATCATATTTCGCCGGAAATCAATATCTCGACAACCGCACGCAAGCGCGGTTGAGCGAGATTGAAAGCAACAGAACCGTTCAACCACAGATGAAATTGAAAACTGTCGTGGTGGCGAAAACTCAACTTAAATTTGGCCAACGCATTGAAACTTCAATGCTAGAGGAAATTCAATGGCCAGCCGACCATCGTCCAGAAGGCAGTTTTTCCAGCACCAAGGAACTCACCGGCGATAATGTTCGACGCGCCTTGAGTTTGATTGAGCCTGGAGAACCAATTCTAGCAACCAAACTTTCCGGCAAGGATGGCCGCGGTGGCCTCGCCGGTATCATTACAGAAGGAATGCGTGCCGTCACCATTCCGGTTAATCTGGTAAATGGAGTGGGTGGATTTATTCAGCCTGGCGACAGGGTGGATATCATTTTCACACGCGAAAATCGAAAAACCAATATCCCGTCCGCCAGCATCATTATGAACGATGTAAAAGTTCTAACCGTTGATCAGCAAGCCAATCAACGCAGTGAAACTGCTAAAATCGCGAAATCCGTGACCCTTGAAACCAACACCGATGGAGCCCAGCGTCTGGCTCTTGCCAGAACCATGGGCACTTTATCCTTGTTGTTGAGAAGCACCGGCGATGGAAAATCATTGGATACCACTGAATTAACCGCATCAGATCTAAACGGAACTCCGTTGAAAAAAACGGATGGCAAGGAACCTGCAACAAAAAATGAGAACGGCTTCCTCTCCTTCTTGCAAAACGATGATCGGCCAAAAACCAAAACGGTAACTGTCGTCAACCGCACAATTGCAGAAGAAATTGAGGTTCCTGTCGAGAAAACAAAATCAAGAGGTTCAAAATAGGCATGGCTATGAACACGTATGAATTCAGACGACCCAGCCTTTCGCCAATGGCAAAACTGCTATTTGCTGCAAGCCTTGTCATTCCGGTTTTAACCGCATCACCTGCAGCAATGGCAGGCGACATCGTGCATCTTTCTGCCTCGACCACGACCAAAACCATTAAGATCGCCAAGGCGCTGCCAAAGACCGTTCGCACAGATACATCCTTCAGTGAGATCGTAATCGGAGATCCCGAAATTGCAGTTGTAAAACCGCTAACTGATCGTTCATTTTACATTATCGGTTCAAGGCCCGGATCCACAGGCATCGCTCTATATAATGAAGAAAAACAATTGGTAGGCATGTTGGATGTTCAGGTGGGCGCCAATACCGAAAGCCTCAATAACACGCTAAAAAGAGCGCTGCCAAAATCTAGAATTAGAGCCACGTCAACCAATGGTCGCGTTGTTCTATCCGGTAAAGCAAAAAGTTCAATCGCCGCCGCACGTGCACGAAAAATTGCCAAACAGTTCGATGAAGACCTCATCGATTCCATTAGTGTTCAGGGTTCTCAACAGGTAAAACTGGAAGTCCGCTTTATTGAAGCCCAAAGATCGAAAACCAAAAGCCTCGGCGTTAGCCTTAGAGGCAATGATGGCACAACCAGATTTTCCACAGGTGGCGGAAACCTGTTTTCCGCCGCTTCGACTCTGGTTTCCGGTTCTGTTCCCTTTGGTCGGTTGGTCGGAAATCTCATTGATAGCGGCATGAAGGTTGATATCCTCGTTGATGCGCTGGAAAAACGCGGCGTTGCCCGCCGCCTGGCCGAGCCAAACCTCGTTGCCCTTTCCGGTGATACCGCAAGTTTCCTTGCAGGCGGTGAATTTCCGATCCCCGTTGGAACCGGTAACAATGAAATTAAAATCGAATTTAAAAAGTTTGGCGTTGGTCTGGAGTTCACTCCAACAGTGCTTGAAAACGGCCTGATCCATTTGAGAATTGCGCCAGAGGTCAGTGAAATTGACCCTACGAACTCGGTCAAATTTGGTGGCATAGAAATCCCCGGCCTGATTGTGCGCCGCGCAGAAACCTCTGTTGAATTGCGTGACGGTCAAAGCTTTGTCATTGCAGGCCTGTTGAATTCAACCAGCAATTATACCTTACGAAAATTCCCGTGGCTGGGCGATTTACCAATCATTGGAGCGCTGTTTAGAAGCTCTTCATTCCGCAAGAAACAAACGGATCTTGTGATCATTGTAACCCCACGACTGATAAAACCAATTGCGCCGGGAACGAGAATTGCAACCCCCTTTGATCAAACTGCACCAGGCAATGATGTTGATCTGTTCCTGCTCGGAAAAGCAGAAGTAAACCGTGCCCATTTACGCAAACTCGCTGCCAATAATTCAGGCATATTGCGCTCCGGCCACGTCATAAGTCTCGATTGAGCGAAGGATATCAAATGCAAAATTCATCCAAATTTGCTGTCATCTTAATGGTCTGCGCCAGCACGTTGACAGGCTGCGCTGAATATCTCTCACGCCATGAAGGTGTAACGTCATTCGCCGGTGAAAGTCTTGCCGCCAATGAAGCGGTCAGCGTTGTCGATATATGGCCAGAGGGATTTGAAAACACCGATATTCCAACCGATGGCAAACGCCAGGCAAGGGCAATCGAGAAATACAGAAACCCCGTGGAAGTCATTCCAGTGACAAATACCAGCCAAACTCAAGACGTCACCAGATAAAAATACCATCGAAAAGCAGGAAAACAAATAATGTCTGATCAGGGAAAATCCAGCGAAATCAGAAATCTTGTGATGGTTTCCGTTGATAGCAACCTAGTCACATTGGCCAAGGGTGCGATCTCCAACGACAAGCAGCAAAATTTCGTTTGCATCGACAAACCAATTAGCGAAATTGGTGCCGAAATCCGCGACATAGATTGCGATGTCATCATCATTGATATTGATGCAAGTCGGGTTGACGATTTTGAACATTTGCAAAAAATCAAACGCATGTTGGGTGCAAACACCGAAATCATTGTGATTTCTGAAACGTTCAGCCCAGCCGCTGCACGTATCCTCATCCAGTTGAAAGTGGCTGACATTCTGGTCAAGCCAATCAAAACATCGGAACTGGTGAGAGCCTGCAATAACGCCTTGAAACAATCAGGCGAAGAAGCACGGGTCGAACCTCAATTTCTAGCTTTCATGCCTGCCTCCGGTGGCGTTGGCACGACGACTGTAGCGCTTGAAACTGCCTCAATCTTAAATCAACACGGCAAGAAAATGGGCCGCAGCACCTGCGTGGTTGATCTAAATTTCCAGCACGGTTCCTGTGCAGAGTATCTGGATATCGAGCCCCGCTTCGATATCACCGAAATTGAAAACGCCCCTGAACGTTTGGATCGCCAATTGCTGGATGTCATGCTTTCCAGACATGATAGCGGTCTCTCGGTTATTTCTGCACCAAACAAACCAACGGAAATGCGCACATTCAAACCCGCGCTCGTAGTCAGATTGCTCGATCTGGTTTCTGCCTATTTCGATTATGTGGTCATAGATCTTCCCCGAATTTGGTTTCCATGGACCGATACGGTCATCATGGGTTCCAATAAATTATTTATCATTGCAGATATGACAGTACCCTCCATCCGCCATTCAAAAAGGCTGATCGAAGCAGTCGAAAGCAAGGTTGGAAAACAAACCTTGCCCCGGGTCATCGTAAACCGTGTGGATACCGGCAAGAATGACAACGGCCTGAATTTTCAAGATGTCGAAAACACGCTGGGGGATTATCTCGCAGGTGGCATCCCGAATAATTATCGCCTGGTGCGCGATGCGGTGGACCGTGGTGTCCCGCTCGCAATCATCGAAGCCAATAATAACGTCACCGCCGCCCTTACCAAAATCATTCTGGATCAAGGGGCAGAAAATGCACAGCAGGGTAAAGGCCAGTCCGGATTACTATCTCTGGGCCGCCGTTTGTTCATGCGAAAAGCCAGCTGAAAATAGGAACGCCAAATGACAAATAGATTTTCCGCTTTTCAAAATTTTGATGATGACATCTCTTTTTTCGATGAAGAATTTGAGAACACCGAAGAGACGACCGTCACTTTAAAAGACGAAGCCCAGCCTGCTCCTGTCGAAAATACTGACCATCAAACGGCAGAGGCTAATTCGCGCCAAAGAATCATGGATGCAAAAGTTGTCCTGCATCGAAAGATGCTTGATGAGTTTAACCTCCCTGCCCTTGAGCAACTCCCAAGAGAGCAATTGGTGCGCGAGATCCACGATTTTGTCTCAACCTATGCAGCGAAAGAACGGCTTGCACTGAACAAGGCCGAACTGGACGAATTCGTCGGCACGCTGGTTGATGAAATGACCGGCTTAGGACCGCTTGAACCTTTCATGCGCAACCCGGATATTTCCGACATTCTAATCAATGGTCATGAAAACTGTTACGCCGAAATCGGCGGCGTGTTGCAGCCGGTAACAATCCCCTTCAAGGACGAGGCGCATTTGCTGCGGGTCATCAATAAGATTGTCGCCAATGTTGGTCGACGCATCGATGAATCAAGCCCCACTTGTGACGCCCGCATGGCTGATGGTTCCCGTTTTAACGCCGCCATTCGCCCCATCGCTATTGATGGCCCATTGGTATCCATCCGTAAATTCTCCGCCAACAAATTGAACCTGGATAAGTTGGTAGAATTTGGCGCCCTCGCCCCTCAAATGGCTATCTTGCTTGAACACGCAGTGGCAGCACGTATGACAACCATCATTTCCGGTGGCACGGGCACTGGCAAAACCACCATGTTGAATGCGTTATCCGCTTTCATTTCGCCAAAAGAGCGCGTGCTGACCATCGAGGATGCAGCCGAACTTGTGCTGCATATTCCTCATGTGGGCCGTATGGAAACCCGCCCGCCCAACAATGAAGGCAAGGGCGAGATAAAACAGCGTGATCTGGTCAAGAATGCACTCAGAATGCGCCCGGACCGGATCATCCTGGGCGAAGTGCGTGGCGAGGAAGCCTTTGACATGCTTCAGGCTATGAATACGGGCCATGAAGGGTCCATGGCCACCATTCACGCCAATACGCCCCGTGACGCCCTCTCACGCCTTGAACAAATGCTCGGCATGACTGGCATGCCCATGACCGTCTCTTCAATACGCAGCCAGATATCCGGTGCCATACATTTGGTTATTCAGCTCACCAGACTGGCCGACGGCAAACGTAAACTAACTTCCATTGCCGAAGTAACCGGCATGGAGGGAGAAGTGATCCAGATGCAGGAAATCTTCAAATTTAAACGCACAGGGCTTGGACCGGACGGAGAAATTGAAGGCCATTTTGAAGCAACTGGCGTACGTCCACGTTTCCTTGAAGAACTAATTGCCATGGGCATTGAATTGCCCAGCGACATGTTTGAACCCGGCATTGAGCTAAAGTGAGTTAAAAGGCATGGAATTTTTTTCAGAATTCGGAATGGCTCATGTGTTCTTTCTATCCATCGCCCTCATGGCGTTCATGCTGGTGGAAATCGGCTACAGCGTGCTTTCTCCCAGTGGGAGAAACAGAAAACACATAAACCGACGCATGAAAGCCAGTAACGACGATGCCATCAGTCAGAAAGATATTCTAATCCAGCTGCGTAAGGAACGCGGCATGGATCAAGATGGAAATTTGGTATTACGTATCAAATGGCTAAATACCATGATCGTGCAAGCAGGCTTTACCATCGGTTTGAAAAAAGCCGCCGCCTACTATGCTGGCTATCTGGTGTTTTCTCTGCTGGCCATGCTCTATTTTACCCATTCCCCGCTAATGGCCCTCATGAGCCTGCCATTTTTTGCGTTTCTCCTGCCGCTTGGTTGGTTGAAGCGCCGCCGTAACAAAAAGATGCTCGCCTTTGCGGCCCAATTGCCGGAAGCCGTTGATCTCATCACCCGCAGTTTAAAAGCCGGTCACCCCGTGCCGGTCGCAATTTCCATGGTTGCCCGGGAAATGCCAGATCCGATCGGTTCTGAATTCGGTATTGTGTCAGACGAAATCACTTATGGTTCAGATCTGGTCAGCGCTCTGGTGTCACTTTATCAGCGGGTCGGTCACTCTGATTTGCCGTTATTGGTATCTGCTGTTTCCATCCAATCCACCACCGGTGGCAATCTTCGCGAAATTCTTGAAAGCCTGTCGGCCGTTATTCGTGATCGCTTGAAAATGAAACGAAAAGTTCGCGCCATTTCTGCAGAGGGCCGCATGTCCGCCATGTTCTTGACCGCAATGCCAGTCATTTTATTTGGTGTACTTCTCCTGATGGTGCCCGAATATTATCAGGGCATATGGCATTTATCCGAAACATGGATGGCATTTGGTGGCCTGGGTGTCTGGTTACTTCTTGGCAATTTATCGATCATGCAAATGATCAGTTTCAAGGTTTAAGACAATGAATGAAATATTTTCCCAGATCGATCCGGTATTGATAATCAGCATCTTTGGTACTCTGCTGCTGTTTGGAATTATCTATTTTGGAACTCAAACTTTCACCACCAAGCGTAACCGTGGCGACATTCAAAAACGTTTGGATATCGACGCAAAATTTGAGAAGCGCGAGGGAACAGATAAAAAAACACAAAAAAATCAGAGCGTTAGAAAGAGCCCATCAAAAAAGACTACGGACTTCTATGCCACTTCAGATCCCAAAGCCACACGAAAATTGCAACTATCATTAATTCAGGCTGGGTTTCTTGATCCTAGTGCGGTGCAGCGTTTTCTGGCCATCCGTTTTGCCATGGGATTAGCTGGCCTCGCCATCAGCGTGGTTTTGATGATTACAGTTTATTCCGATTATAGCCTCGTCAAACAACTGATGATCGTTTTATTCTCTGGTGTTTTTGGTTATATTTTGCCCAGTCTTTATCTGCGTCGTCGCATTGGCGAACTGGTAATTGAAAACCGCTCCGGTTTTCCAGATGTGATGGATTTAATGGTTGTCGCAGCCGAAGCTGGCCTGACTACCGAAGCTTCAATTGAACGTATCGCAAAAGAAATCAGTACCACATATCCGAGTCTCAGCACCCAGTTAAATGTTGCCGCGCTGGAAATTCGAGCCGGCCGCGCGATGGATCAGGCCCTTCGTTCTTTGGGTGAACGTTTGGGGCTCGATGAGGTGCAAGGGTTTGCAACCATGATTCAACAATCAAAAGAATTAGGTACCAGTGTATCCGATGCGCTTCGGGTATATTCCGATGAAATGCGCCATAAGCGCATGATGAAAGCGGAAGAAAAAGCCTATGCGCTTCCTGCCAAAATGTCGATCCCGGTTACGGTCTTCATTCTGCCAATCGTGGTTGGTGTCGCAGTCGTGCCAACCGTCATACGCCTGATGACCGGCTGACAGTTAACAAACTCTTCCCTCGTCATGAGACTTTGACCAGCTTGAACAGCTCGAAGTTAAGTTTTGACGGGTATACTTTTTCCAACAAAGCAACACACCTGTTGGGGAAAAATTATGCAGTCTTTTTTGAAAGCTATATCCGTATCAATCATTTTAGTTTTGCCGTTAAGTGGCTGTAATACAAGTGGAAGTTCCACATATGCACCCGGAAGCCTTTCCGATACCGTTAGCCTAAAGGGCGACAAATCAAAACGCTTGCAGGTGCTGGGACAAGAGCATTTTTCCGAACAAAATTATGGCCTCGCCGAGAAGCATTTTCGCAAGGCCGTGGAGATACGTTCAGACAATGCAACGGCATGGTTAGGTCTGGCCGCCTCTCTGGATCAACTCGGTCGTTTCGAAACTGCTGACCGCGCTTATGCTCACCTGACAGATTTGAAAGGCAGCAATTCGCGTGTATTGAACAACATGGGGTATTCATATCTTTTGCGGGGAGATTATCAAAAAGCTCGCCGGTATTTGAATAAGGCCCAAACTCTGGACCCATCTCTGGAAGAGGTTCAGGGTAATATACATCTGCTTGAAAAAGTTATCAGCTCCTAGGACAAATCTCAAAAGAGCTATCCTTTCGGAATTTCCACCCGTTCAATTTCTTTAACCCAGCTAAATTGCTTGCTGGAGATCTGTTCGCGCACGACTACCCCAAGCTTTGGCGAATACCAGATGTAATGGCTCATGCCTTTGCCCGTACTTTTGGGAGATGGCAACTTAATTTTCATGGTTTTGAAACGCCCGGCATCAGTTTTTAATTGATCGATACTAATCGCCTTCACCACCCCTTTGCCGGATTGGGTTTTTTGGGTTTTGTGATCAAAAAATTTCCAATCTGTCATCCATTTGTCCCCGGGACGCATGGGGAATTTTAACCGATTTTCTATCTTTTGATAGGTTACCAATGGTGTGCCTGATTTGTCTTTGTGCCCCACCAGGTTTGCGCTTTCCAAATCGAAATAGGAATTCACCCCGTTTCCCGTACCTTCAATGGATTCAAACCGCATGGCTGATTTAGTGTTAAATTTTTCATCCAGCGAGGCAACCCGGTAAACCAGTTTCGATTCAAGCGAAACCCAATTATTACGCCAACCGAATATTGTTCCAACTTTCGGTGGATAATAGTTTTTTATTACAGAATTACCGCCCTTCCCGTCCTGGCTGAAACCCGCAGCAGGAACGGTTGAAGCCACAACTGGCTTGATAGAACCTGTAATTTCTCCACTCACGCCATCGCGTAATCCGGCATAACCTTCCGGCTTGAGAGTTTCACTAACACTTCCATTTTGGCAAGCCGCTAACAACAGCAATAAAACCGGAGCAGCATATTGAAATTTAAACATCTCAATCCTGATTATGATTTACACTATGCGAAAATATATCATCTACAAAATGCTAATTGGTTAATGAAATCAGACCTAAAAATGAGGTACAGCAACGGTACTCACCTTGTGTGAGCGAGAATTAGCATTAACAAAATCTAAACTGCCTCACTCAAAACACCCCCATGCAATTCGGAGATTTTTCAAGCTTTTACAGTAGGTTACAGCTGTAATTTGTACGCTTACACCTCCGGAGTGCCTCATGAAACGGTTTGTAGATTTTCTAAAAAACAAGAACGGGAACATCGCAATTACTGCTGTGATTGCAATGATTCCCATCCTCTCTGCCGTTTCCGCCGCCACGGACTGGTCCGCATTCTCGCGTCAACGAAGTGCCATTCAACAAAGCCTCGATGCAGCAGCCCTTGCTTCTGCAAGAGAGCTTTCAGGGATTGGAGAAAACGAGGATGTTTTACTAAAAGCCTATGCAAAGAATTTCTTCGAAGCCAATGTTGAAACAAATGTCGATCTAAGTACGATCGATTTCAGCTTCAACATCACTCACGGCGATACCAGCGTAGAACCACCAATTCCAACCACCATCGAGTTGACCGCAACCCTTAACTACGACACGGTTTTCGCGCCAATCATGGGTATCGATGAAATAACTGCAGATATTACCTCACAAATATCCGTTGGTAATCGTAGCGTTGAAATCGCGTTGGTAATGGATAATTCAGGCTCCATGAGCAGCAATAGTCGCCTGTCGATCATGCAAACCACCACAAAGGCGCTGGTTTCTTCAATCTTCACCGCTGGCAGCTATAGCGAGATTATTGATCCCGTGAAATTTTCCGTGGTGCCATTTGCTGGCATGGTCAACATCGGAACCAACAACAAGAACCAAACCTGGTTTGATAAAAATGGTTGGTCATCCATCCACCATGAAAACTTCAACTGGGATACCTACCAGACAACAAACACAACCGCCTACCAATATTCCGGCTCCACCGTGACCGGCTTCAAGGAACAAATAAACGGCTCTTGGGAGTGGTTGACCAGACTGGATGTTTTTGACCTGCTCAATGAAGAATGGGATGGTTGCGTTGAAATGCGGCCTTGGCCCTACAATTCGAC
The DNA here is from genome assembly GCA_016763155.1 of Rhizobiaceae bacterium. Taxonomy (GTDB): domain Bacteria; phylum Pseudomonadota; class Alphaproteobacteria; order Rhizobiales; family Rhizobiaceae. The sequence goes on along the minus strand of JAESUH010000050.1, from coordinate 1,144 downwards.
AGATGATGTGGTCTCAATAAACCAAAGCTACACCAGCGTCCAAAGTGCTTTTAATGCAGATGGTAATTCTGAGACCAACAACAATGGTGCGGATGCGCTATTCGTTCCAACCTTTGCGCCGGACACATCCAGCCAAAAATATACCTATAAAAACTACGGAAATTATTACACCTATAACGACACTTACAGTTTTTCAAACAGCTATATAAACGACTTCTATATAAAAAACGGCATCCAATTCGCCACCAATGCAGCGCCCGAATCCAGCGATTTTGTGAATCCTACATTCAATCCAAATCAAAAAGGTTCGACCGATCAAATCAACCGCCAAGGGTGGATGTTCAAATATCAAAGCGGCAAGGCTTCATCCCCGCTCACCAGCTCCAAAGGGCCAAATTATTACTGCACTACCCCTGCGATCACCGAGCTCACTGACACCAAAGCCACGGTTGATAGCGCCATTAACGCAATGCAGGCCAATGGCACCACGAATATTCAGCAGGGCCTGACATGGGGCTGGAGAAGCCTTTCCGATAACGCACCCTTTACTGGCGGTCGCCCGAATGATGATGCGCGGAACATGAAATACATCATTCTGCTCACCGATGGTAACAATTACTATCCCGCAAACAGCACCCCAAACCTCACCGGTTATGGTGCCTGGGGATACGCCCACCCAAGTCAAAATCGTTGGAATGAAGGTCTTACTTCTTCTGATTTATCCGGGACAATTTATGAAAGCACCTTCTTTGATTCAACGCCAGAAAGTCACAGCGATACCGAAGCCATAATGAACGCGCACACGTTACAATCATGCAACAACGCCAAGGCAGACGGTGTTTCAATATTCACCATCGCCTTTGATGTATCCAGCGGCTCATCCGTCAAAAGCCTTCTCGAAGCCTGCTCAGGCTCCGGCATTCAAGATGGCCAGTTAATCGTGAAGAATGCGGAATTCTACTACGATGTAAACGGCGATAATCTTGATGATGCAATGGCCTCAATTGCTGCCCAAATCGGTGATTTACGCATTATCAAATAGACCAAACCGGTGGAATATGACCTCGCTAAAGGTCAACTTCCACCACCCCGCCCTCTTTTGCAGCGCGGGACTGACAAAGGATAATGTTGGAATTTTTCTGCG
>JAESUH010000049.1 GCA_016763155.1 Rhizobiaceae bacterium | reverse complement strand
GTTTCTGTAATCGCACACACTACGTTTTTCGGGGTTAGTCCTCCCGCCAAAATAATTGGCGTAGGCAAATTCTGTGTAGCTTGACCTTCGGCAACCCAACTCCACTCAAAGACTTCCCCAGTACCACCAGGCACTCCGGGCTTATAAGCATCAAGTAGTAACGCCGATGCTGATGGGTAACTTGCTTGGGCATCGACTATCGATTGTTTGCTCTTAACCCTGACGTGATTGCGTCAAACAATCCCGGTTTTTCAGTGGGAGATTACGTAAATGGCCCGTTTGGCTGGCAATCTCATGCTATTTCCGATGGCACTATGGTGCGCAAACTTGACCCTGCTTTGGCACCCATTTCAACAGCAGTTGGCATTTTGGGCATGCCCGGCATCACGGCCTATGTGGGGCTAAACACGCACGGAAAACCAAAATCTGGCGAGACGCTCGTCGTATCTGCGGCAACTGGAGCCGTGGGTTCGCTTGTGGGTCAATTGGGCAAAGCGCAGGGATTGCGGGTTGTCGGCGTTGCGGGCGGTGAAGAAAAATGCCGCTACGCTGTGGAAGAGTTGGGATTTGATGCCTGCCTCGATCACCATGCTGCGGCTGATGCCGGTGCACTGCGCAAACAATTGGCTGCGGCCTGCCCTGATGGCGTCGATATCTATTATGAAAGCGTTGGAGGAAAAACACTGGAAGCGGTTGTTCCGCTAATGAATGTGTTTGGACGCATTCCCGTTTGCGGGATGATCTCCTGGTACAGCGCCACTCAGGCAGACGGCCCAGACATGCTGCCTATGGTGTGGCGCTCGATTTTGGTCAATCGCCTTAGCATTCGGGGCTTCATCATTACCGATCACTATGATCAGTTTCCGGCCTTCGTCAAAGAGGTCTCCGGCCTGATTAAAACCGACAAGGTGAGCTATCGCGAAACCATTTCCGAGGGGCTGGCCTCCGCGCCGGAAGCGTTCATCAATTTGCTGAAGGGTGGCAATTTCGGCAAGCAACTTGTCAGCATTTCTCCTGATCCTACACGAAAATAAGTGTATAATTCCATTTTGCGGAATTTATTTCCACAAAATGGCCTTCGTCATATTGACGGGGGCATGTTCTTAACTTTACCCTCTTTCCAACTTGGAGAGAGGGATGGTTTCCACATGAATTGTGGTTGCTGATCCCGGCAGATTAACAGTCTTAGGTATCACAATGAGCAACACTTCCACGCATGATCTGATTGAAATTGAACATGTGGGCGACATCGCCCTCATTTGCATCAATAACCCGCCGGTTAACGCCACAAGCCAGGCAGTTCGCCAAGGATTGCAGGAAGCAATCGGCAAATTGAATGATGATAGTGGCGCGAAAATAATTGCAATTTACGCAGCGGGCCGCACCTTTGTTGCCGGGGCCGATATCAAGGAATTTGGCAAACCACCAATGCCGCCTTCATTACCTGATGTGCTGAATACAGTCGAGCAAAGCGCGCTTCCTGTTATATCCGTTATGCATGGCACTGCCCTTGGTGGCGGATTTGAGTTGGGCCTTTCGACCCATGCTCGTATCGGCGTCGAAGGAATGCGCGTTGGCCTACCCGAAATTCATCTGGGCCTTCTACCCGGAGCAGGAGGAACACAGCGTGTGCCACGACTGGCCGGTATTCCATTTGCACTTGATATAATCCTTTCTGGTCGTCAATTAGGAGGCTCAGAAGCGCTGGAACATGGTCTGATTGACCGCCTTGTTGCAGGTGATCCACGCCAGATCGCACTCGATAATGCGCAAGATGTGCTGGACGGCAAACTTGCCACACGCCGAACCGACCAAATCGAAACTGTGCCAGACCAAAAAGCCCTGGATGATGCAGCAGCAATGCTTGCAAAAAAACTTCCACATCTTTTCTCTCCGCATAAATGTGTTGAAGCAATTTCGGCCTCCACCGGACCTCTGCTTGATGGTTTAAAAATCGAGCGTCAGGCCTTTATCGACAGCATGCAACAACCGCAATCTGCGGGTCTCATCCACGCATTCTTTGGCGAAAGAGCTGTCAGCAATATCCCAGAGGCCAAAGGCCCATCGCGTAAACTCAACAAAATTGGTATAATCGGCGGTGGCACAATGGGCTCAGGCATTGCCACCTCATGCCTGTTGGCGGGCATTCCCGTGCGGCTGATTGAAGTGGCGCAAGATGGCCTCGACCGTGGCATTGCTACCATTACCAAAAACCTTGAAGGTGCCGTGAAACGCGGCAAGTTGAGCGCCGAGAAACACGAAGCAACTCTTGCAATGCTCGCTCCTTCGCTTGAGATGGAATCGCTCTCCGATTGTGATTTGATAATCGAAGCAGTTTTTGAAGACATGGACGTGAAGAAGGAAATCTTCACCAAGCTGGATGCCATCTGCAAAGATGGCGCAATTCTGGCTTCTAACACTTCCTATCTGGATATCAATGAAATTGCCGCAGTCACAAAGCGCCCTCAAGATGTGATCGGTCTCCACTTCTTCTCACCTGCCCATGTGATGCGTCTCTTGGAAATTGTTGTGGCTGAAAAGACGGCACCAGATGTCATTGCCACGGGTTTTGCGCTGGCAAAAAAACTAAAAAAGATTGGCGTTCGCGCTGGAGTTTGCGACGGCTTTATCGGCAATCGTATCCTAGCGCATTACGGCCTTTGTGCTGGCTATTTGATGATGGATGGTGCCAGCCCGCAACAAATTGATCATGCGCTTGAGCAGTTCGGTTTTGCCATGGGACCCTACAAAGTTGGCGATCTGGCGGGGCTTGATATCGGCTGGATGACACGCAAGCGCAAGGCAGCCACCCGCGATAAAAACCAGCGTTATGCTGGTGATATCGCCGACCGAATTTGCGAGAATGGCTGGTTCGGACGCAAAACCGGCAAGGGCTATTACCTATATGACGATGCTAAGCCTGTTCCCAATCCAGAAGTGGCGAAAATCATTGATTCGGAGCGGAAAAAATCCGGCGTATCCCTACGAGAATTCAGCGATCAGGATATTGTTGATCGCTATATGACAGCAATGATTGTTGAAGCAGCGCGTGTGGTCGAAGATAAAACAGCTCTGCGTCCGGTGGATGTCGATATGGTTTTCCTCTTTGGCTACGGCTTCCCGCGCTTCCGTGGTGGACCACTGCATTACGCCGATACAATCGGCGCGAAAGAACTGGTGAAGCGGATTGAAGCGTATGCCTCGGAGGATGGCCATTTCTGGCAGGTTCCTGATCTGCTTCGCAAGATGGCAGATGACGGTTCTAAATTTGCAGATTTGAACTAGGGAGCACTGATATGGAACTTGCCTATTCAGACAAGGAAATTGCATTTCAGGAAGAGGTTCGCAGCTTCTTTACCAGCAACCTTCCTGCAGAAACCGTGGATGCGGTGCGCAGCGGTAGTGAACTAACGAAACAAATGATGGTTGATTACCATGCCCTCCTCGCAAAGAAGGGTTGGCTTGCCTCCACATGGCCGGTTGAATTTGGTGGCCCCGGCTGGACGCCTGTCGAGCGCCATATTTTCGAGGAGGAAGCCTGTCGTTGTTATGCGCCTCGTATCGTGCCTTTTGGATTGGCTATGCTTGGCCCGGTGCTGCATAAATTTGGCACTAAAAAACAACAGGATGAAATTCTGCCGCGAATCATATCCGGTGAAGATTGGTGGTGTCAGGGATATTCTGAACCCGGCGCCGGTTCCGACCTTGCCAGCCTGAAGACAAGTGCCGTGCGTGACGGAGATGATTATATCATCAACGGCCAAAAGACATGGACCACGCTGGGCCAACACGCCAATAAGATTTTCTGTCTTGTGCGAACCAAGGCAGATGGCAAACCGCAGGCAGGTATCAGTTTTATTCTTGTCGATCTGGATACGCCCGGCATCGAGATGCGTCCTATCCGTTTGATCGAAGGCGGGCACGAGGTGAATGAAGTTTTCTTTACCGACGTGCGAGTTCCTGTGGAAAATCGCGTTGGCGAAGAAAACCTTGGCTGGACCATCGCCAAATATCTCCTCACCCATGAGCGTACTAATATCGCTGGCGTCGGGTTTTCAATGCAGGCACTGGAAGAGATCAAAGCGCTTGCCCGTAAAGTTCAACGCAATGGCAAGCCACAGATCGAAGATCCGCTTTTTGCGGCACGAGTTGCTCAGGTCGAAATTGATCTCGAAGCAATGAAAATCACCAATTTGAGAATGTTATTCAAAGCGCAAAAACAAAATGGGCCGGGACCAGAAACCTCAATCCTGAAAATTAAAGGCACATTGATTGGGCAGGAACTCAAGGATTTGGCTCGGCGCGTACTTGGCCCTTCTGCGGCCCCCTTCCCCGGCACCATCACTGATGGAAATCTTGCGCTCGCACCAGCCGATGCGGCGAACAATGCAGCACGATATTTCAACAATCGCAAAACATCGATCTTCGGAGGATCAAATGAGATCCAGCGCAATATCCTGACCAAAACCATGCTGGAGCTTTGACCCATGAACTTTGATTTAACAGACGATCGCCGCATGTTGGCGGATACGCTAAACCGTTATTTGAGCGATAAATATAGCGCCGAGCATCGCACTAAAGTTGCCTATGATGCGCCCTATCATGATCCTGAAAAATGGGCTGAGCTGGTTGAACTCGGCATTCTCTTTGCCCTTGCTCCTGAAGATGCAGGAGGATTTGGCGGTTCAGGGTTTGATATCTCGGTGGTGTTTGAAGCACTTGGCCGGGCCAATTGTCCCGAGCCGATTTTACCGGCGCTTCTCGCGACCCGTTTGTTGGTATCCGCAGGCGAAAATTTAGAATCACTTCTTTCGGGTGAAAAACATTACGCTGCAGCGCTTGGTGAGATTGATGCGCCTTACGATTTGAGTGGCATTCAAACCACTGCCACCGCCAAGGATGGTGGACATAACCTCTCAGGCCGAAAAAGCGCGGTTTATGGTGGACAAGTCGCTGACATTTTCCTCGTTGCGGCAAAGCTCGATGGTAATCTAGCTCTGTTCGAAATTCAGGCCAGCGACGCCCAGATCGAGACCTATGGCATGATTGATGGCGGCGGCGCTGCTGAACTATTGCTTGATAATACGCCTGCACGTCTTGTCATGGCTGATGCAGGCACTGCACTTCAAGATGCTATGAACGCCGGTGCTCTTGCCGTATGTGCGGAAGCCGTTGGGCTGATGGATGTTACTCATGACACCACCATCGACTATATGAAAATGCGTCAGCAATTCGGACGTGCCATTGGCTCATTTCAGGTACTACAACATCGCGCCGTGGATATGTTGACTGAGATCGAGCAGGCCCGTTCAATTGTCATCAAGGCCGCAAGCGAGTTGGATGGCGAGAACGCCAGCCGCTATGTCTCAATGGCCAAAAATCTCGTTGGACGCGCTGCACGCCTAAACTCTGAAGAGGCTATCCAGATGCACGGGGGCATTGCGATGACATGGGAATATCCTGTCTCTCACTATGCCAAGCGGTTGATCATGATCGACCATCAGTTTGGTGATACGGATTTTCACCTCACGCGGATTATGAATGACCTTTGATTAGCCTGTGCGATAGCGGAAAACGCCGCTAGCAGTTGCAATCAAAACACCCTCATTATCTGTAATTTTGGCATCGGCAAAAAAGGTCTTTCGCCCACCGCCGGTTCGGAAGCCTTCGCCGATAATCAGGTTTCCCTTCATCTGGGCCAGATAACTTACGTTCAAAGAAAGCGTCATCGCCATTCTACGATTTTCCGTATCTCCGGTATAGCAGCCGCAAAAACCCATCACCGTATCGGCGAGGGTAGCATAGACGCCGCCGTGAGGAATGCCGTAACGATTGCCAAGAAACTCCTGCATTGGAAGTTCGAAGCGGGCGTAATCCTCTTTCCAATCCACCATGCGAAATCCCAGATGTTTTTGCAGGGGATATGCATCCTCATACATCACATGGTTCTGTTTGTTACCGTCGTTCATAATTTTCCTTTTAAACCGTTTTGGCGGCATTCAACCCGGCTTCGGCAAAGCGTGGCACAAAGCTACCAACCCTTAGCGCTCGTTCGGGGTTGGATGCATTGCCTTCCAAAGCGCGTTTTTTAACACCCTGCAAAATGCCTGCCATGCGGAAGAATGTGAATGCGAGATAGAACCCGAACTTATCGATTCCTGACAACCCGCGTCGTTCACAATAAGCTGCGATGAATTCTTCATCTTCCATCAGCCCCTCGGCTTGACGGTCTACACCCAGCAGACCACGCCCTTCACTGCCCGTTGGCATTGCCCATTGCATGATGACTGCTGCCAGATCAGCAAATGGATGGCCGATGGTTGATAGTTCCCAATCGAGTATCGCCACACATTCTGGCCCGTCATTGGAAAACAGCATGTTGTCGATCCTGTAATCCCCATGCACCAGCGTGCGCTGGCCATCATCAGCGGGAATATTATTATCAAGCCATTCCATCAATTCTTCCATCGCCGGAATGCTCTCGGTTTCAGATGAACGATATTGCTTGGACCAGCGGTCAATTTGTCTACGATAATAATTTCCCTGGGGGCCATAATCCGACAAGCCGGCTTTCTCGATATCCACATCGTGAATTGCTGCCAAAACGCGGTTCATCTCGCCAATGATTGCCTTGCGTTCTTCCTTCGGAACTTCCGGTAATCTTGGGTCATCAAAACTACGACCATTCACTTCGTCCATGATATAGAAGCTTGAACCAATGATGCT
>JAESUH010000048.1 GCA_016763155.1 Rhizobiaceae bacterium | reverse complement strand
TCAGTACGGGTTCGGGTTTGTAACTAAGGTCGGCTTGCCGACATACACCTAAAAACCAGACACTATTTAAATACTAATTACTTCTCCAGAAGCCTCGGTTTTATCGCCGGGGCTTTTGGCGTTTTAGAGGGAAGCCACAGCCATCTTTGACTGTGAACAGCCTTAGAATTTCAGCTTGTAAGTGACGTTGCCGCCATATTGGTGACTTGTCTCGGATTTCTCGCCGTGGGCAGAGAGCACCATCGATGAATGGTCATTCAAGCTAAATTCAATGCCGGTATCTATTGCTATCCTGTCTCTTGCCTCCTCTGGAGAGGCAAATAGGAAGCGTGTTGGGGACCCTTGCAGGGCGTAGCTATTGATTTGATTAACATCACCATATTCATGACGCCAACCGACAGAAAGCGAGGTTCTGAACCAATGATCATTTACGACTGCCTGTCTGGAGAATTCAATTCCCAACAATGATCCCCACCGATTGGCTTGGGTGGAAACTGATGAAATATTCAGTGAACCCGCACCGGTTTCAACGAACGGATCATTATTAGTTTGAGCGAAGTTCAATCCTGCAACTGGTGCCCATACCAATCCATTGGTTTCCACACCGTAGCGAACTTTGACTTCTCCACCGATGGTGCGACCGGAATAATCAGCTCTGGCGATGCGGCTTATGCCACCAAATGTGAGTGCACGACGCGATGCATATTCGTGGTGGGCATAATCCAATACACCAGATACGCCCCAGCCTGTGCTGGATACAGCGGTCGCACCCCAAAGCGCATAAAGGCCCACATGGTAATTGTCAGATGTAGAACTTGAACCGGCGGTAGTGGTACTGAAATATGCTTTGGCATAGCCTGTACTTACACCCAAAACCCATTCAGAATCCGGGCTTCTGCCCTCGACCCCGATTGCAATTCCTCCAGCCCTTGAGGATACGCCCGCAAGACCACCATTTCCTTCTACAGATGAAACAGCACCAAATGCAGATGCCCATATCTTGGTATAGGCGGCGCTGTCATTGGTAATATCATCAAGAGCGGCACTTGCCGGGCTCTTTTGATCTTCCGAACCATATGCAGATAATGAAGATGGAGCGCCACCCCTTGAACTTCCGGCATTTCCGCGGCTCAGCAAGGTTTGTTGAAATGCGCCTGAAATACGGTTGGCAAAAGCGGCGGCTGATTGAGTATCCTTGCCACTAATTTGATCAAGTGCTGTATTTGCTCCCTTAACTGATAGCCCTATGACGGCGTCATAAACTTTTTCTCCTTCTTCATCATCATAATTGAAATCATCCAATGATCTGGCAGCGTTCCGGCTATTGGAGCTCCCGGCATAAGGTTTGAAATTTGGCGCTGCGGTCGAACTTTCTTCGCTCGAACTATTTTCGGTGGAGCTACCACTGCTTGACGCAACTACGGTTGAACCACCGCTGCTTGTCTTTGATACAGTAGTAGACTTTGAAGCCAGTTTTTTCGGGCTGAGTTTCAACACGACATCATTGCCATCTCCACCCGCAGCATCAACACTTGGATTCAGGAATGCATAATTGGTGGTCAGATTAGAAAACCCCCCCGTAACTGCATCAACACCGTCATTTTGGATGATGGTATAGAGGTAATCACTGCCCTTTTTGTAATCGGATGATACACCCTTGGCTTTCACATCAAGCGTGCCTCCAAGCGTGACGGAACCCTGCACGTCGATCAAATCCGATGCATTGGCGTTATCTACATCGATTTTCAAAAATGAACCTGCGTCCAGCGTCAGGCCATTGCCTATTGTGAACTTGTCATTGGTCAAACCGTTTTGAAGATTAAACGTGCCGGTATTTACGAAGCTACCTGCAAAAACAGAATTTCCGCCAAATCCATTCCACGTACCGCTATTAGTGAATTTGGACGTTGCGCTGTTTGTGCCTGTAACATTTACCAAGCCATTGATTGTACCGGCATTGTTGATTGTTACCTTGTCACTCAACGTACTGAATATTGCATTGGTGCCGCCGGTGACCTCACCGCTGGAAGCGATATCCAGATCGATTTGAGCATCAACGGACCGGAATTCTATGCCGTTGGTCGCTCCATTCACCGCCCCATTGATATCAAGGTCAATTGTGCCGTGGTCTGCGCGCGCGAAAATACCGCGACCTGCGGTGCCTGTTATCGTCTTACCTGTGTTTACAATAATGGAAACTGTGCCGTTTCCGGTGCCTCCATTTAGCGTCTGTACGGAAATGCCATCTGTTGCACCCTTCACATCGCCATCACGATTTACAATCAAATTGCCATCGCCACCGGTCGTTGCAAGTTTGATACCCTCAGCCAGAGTTCCTTCAACTTTGCCTGCGCCACTAACGCTCAAATTACCTCCGGCAGAGGATGTCATTACAATGCCTGGGTCACCAGTGATAATTCCATCTACGCTCACCGTAGCATTACCGCTTGTGGTTGTTATATCGATGCCATCGTTACCAGCACTTGTTCCACCTGTAATGTTACCTGTGCCCTTGATTTCGATGTCGCCAGTGGTGGAAGAGGCAAGAATGCCATCTCCGCCTGAACTGATATTGGCACCCAGAGTGATTGTGGTTTTGCCGTCTAATGCAGTTGTTTTGATCCCGGTGGTGGCTGGGTTGCCCGCTCCGCCATTGCCGATATTGCCCCCTGCACCAGTATCAATATCAATCGTTCCACCAGCACCCGCAGCCTTGATCGTTGCTTCAATGCCGATTGCACCGCCTGTGATGGCTCCAGCCACATCAATATCAATGGCTGCAATATTAGACCCCGTAAAAGCAGTAACCGCATCAATGCCCTTACCATCAGAGCCATTAATATGGATCGCGCCACTATCAATATCGATCGTGCCAGTGCCATCTGTAACGGCATAAATGCCTTTCGATGCACCAGTGCCATTCATTGAAATTGTGCCGGCCGTTGTGTCAATACCGATTTTTCCGGTAGAGGCTGCGTTGTTCATATATACATCAACACCGTGGGCAATGACGCCCGCATCATCGGTAACATCGCCAGTTGTAATCATGATTGTACCGGCACCAGCAGATTTTCGCTCCGCCGAGATTGTCCGGTTAGCTCCCGCACCCGTTGTCTTGGCCAGTCCCAAACGATTGATTGTAATGCTATTTATTGAGGGCGCTGTGCTATCAATTATTGCGTAGATTGCCTTTGCTGCACTTCCAGATGCTGTGGTTGTTCCATCTCCATTGATGATAATCGCGCCGCCAGTGCTGTCGACCCAAATACCACCCGCTACCCCGGACACAGCACCATCTCCACCGACCGTGCCAGTGCCGCCTGCGGTATGTACTTTTATGCCTTGATTGGTTGCACCAGTAACAGAACCATCCGCATCGATTGTGATATCTGCGTTGCCACTCCCATAAACCGTACTATTTATCCCTGCGAGATTGCCTTTAACCACACTGCCCGTAGCGGTATTTATGATGGTATTCCCATTTCTATGGGCTGCGTAAATGCCATCTCGACCTTTGCCCTCAACTAGATTATTGACGGTAATCGACAATAGTCCCGTCCCGCCACTAGACGCATTGATAGATACGTTGATCCCGCTTCCGGCACCGACAATATCGCCTGATCCTGCGTGGGTGCCACGGTTAATGGTAAGAGAGCCATTTCCGGCTGTAATACTACCCTGAATGCCATTTTGCCCTGCATTGACAATATTGCGACTGGCATCAAGCCCGCCGGTTATGTCGCCGCCGCCGCCGATATTTATGCTGCCATTGCTGGTACCAAACAAAATGCCCGCGCCCTTACCCATAATTTTTCCAAATTGAGTAATGCTGGATGTGCCAGTGACGTTTAACAATCGAACACCGAAATCGCCTGTACCGGTAATTGTGCCAGTACCACTAATGGTAGAATTTGTTGTGCCATCAAGAAGGACACCGGTTCCGCCAGAAAGGTTGCCACCCAGGGTCAAATCAACGGTACTGCCAGCTGTGCTCACCACATCAATTGCGGAATTTGAAAAGCCTGTATTGCTTGAGGTGACGTCACCAGACTTAATCGTAATCGCGCCAGATTCAGTCCTAACTTCAATCCCGTCAAATTTGGAATTGATGGCGGCGGTGCTTTCAACCGTCAGCGTGGCAGAGGACGTTGTTTCAGCATAAATGCCCGCACCTTTATTGATATTTATGTCGCCGGTTGTTTTTACATCAACATTGCCGCCAGAAAGGCTTTTGGCGTAAATCGCCGTGTTTGTGCTGTTATTTGCAGTTATCGCGGCTGTATCAATATCAATATCGCCACTTCCGGTTCGCGCATAGACGCCATATGCCGGCACACCCAGCACAGTGACCGCGCCTTTAGCGTCCACTTTCACATCACCTGGAGAGGTTGTATCGTCTATTATGATACCCGCCAAACCGGCATTGATCGCACCATTGACCGTAATCGACTTTGAACCTGTTCCCTCTATGCTGATACCGCGCCCATTTGCGCCGGTTGTCACATTTCCAAGCTTGGCGGTTACCGCATTATTATTCGGCAATCCGTTCAGGGAAGAGATTTTGTTGGAAGAATCGCCCTCAATATGCACGCCATAAAACGTGCCAGCAATTGTAGAACCCGATGCCGCATCAATAATTATGGACGCCCCATTCGGGGAGACTGTATATTGGTTATAAATATGAAGTCCGGTCCCGATGGAGAGTTCATCACCAATTGTCAGGCCGTTATGCAGAATTAGGTGACCGGTGCCATCTGTCGGTTGAATTACGACGGAATTCACATTTTGAGTATCAATGATAACCGACACATTCTGCGCCCCATTGTCAAAGACATTTATCGTGGATGAATTATCGGTTGTCCGCGTGCCGCCAGAAACTGACGTATTACTGCCGTCACCGTTTCCGGTGATCGTTCCACCAATCACGGTTTCATTGGCCCACACCAGCTTCAGCGGAACCACTAAAAAACTAACTGAAAACACCAAAGGCAAACACACTGACACAAGTGCACTTGACCCAAGCAAACGACGGTGAACACGCCCTATTACGGCGCTATTCGCACACAAATTCTTACTCAAAAGCGGATCCCCCCACTACTCTACTATTATACGAAATTGTTGCACAAATTTCGTATTTGACTATGCTCCGCGCATTTAATTTGGAAATAACCGTTATAAATCAATGGTTTAATTCAGTAACCTTAATATTTTTTACAATAACTGTGTTGACGAAGTTATAAAAAATACAGTTACGAATTTCTTAAAATGTAAGTATTTTCAGGAACATGCCAGGACGTGCAGAATATTCGTACTATTCACTATATTCGCGCCTCTTTTTGGCAGAACGCAGCTGAATTTTATTTAAAATTCAATCACATATTAAATTTCTATAGTGCAATAATTGCAATTATTGATGCCTTCCAACAATTGGTGACATCAAAACCCGGCGGGCCATTTAAATGGGACACACCCATTTGGCATTACTGGTTCATACCCAGTAAAATACATTCAATTGCTGAAGATTAAACCGGATTTTTGACGTGCAAAAACGCGCACCAACGGACACCTCATTGAGTCATCCCTGAGCAAAATCACGAGTTTAGATTTGGGCAACGTACCCAGCCTTGCGGGAAGCGCCGTTAGACTATTTCAACGCACCTTCGACAGAGAGCCCGAGTGATGTCCACGCCTGCATTCCACCGCGATAGTATTTCAACTTCTCAGCAGGGTATCCCAGATTGATCAGCGAGTATTTTGCCCGCACAAACATTCCTGGCGTTTGGCCGCACCAATAACCGTTGCAATATCCAACGATGGTCTTGGCATTGTCGAAATTGAGGGTCTCATCGTCGTTCTCTTCAACCCCAAAATTATCAAGGATCGTAAGAATCGCAATTTCCTCGTCGTCATTAAGCTGGGTGAAAGGCACATTGAGGGTGCAGGGAATACGCAGATCGCGGTGCCAGCCCTCTGTCCTTGTATCAACGATCATAATGCTATCGTCTTTTTCTGCCTTCATCATGTAATCGATGAATTCCAACTCGCCCAGAGTTTCTATCCCGCCACCAAGGTTGATCGGCTGTGGTGCGCCACGTTCTGTGGTGGAATATGCATCATGAATTTTGTTGCCCTTATTCTGGGCGCGCGCAATGGTACAAGTCTCTCCATTTAAAGAGACACTGAACTCAGTCATACCCTTTTTGATATTACTTTGAGCGTAAGCTGATGTTGTCAGCACCGTGAGCGCGACAGCAATTGAGAGTGTTTTCAGCATGGTAAAATCCCTCCAAAGAATGGTTCCATTGAGCAAGTCGCAGCCTTTAGGCGATTACCCCTGCCCCATTACCGCATTGATTCCACATCTATGCAATCCGTATACTGACTTTTTGGCATTTCGCCGCAGTAATCACTGGGACATTTCAGATATAGAGATCTAAATACAGTCTCTGTGCTGTTGCCAAGCTGTTAGCCTTATGCCGAAATCAAACCCACTATTCGAATTTCTATGCTGCAATGGACGTTAGAACCCAGGCTGGCCATTGATAATGGTTTGTTTTTCCTGACGATACTCTTGGTGAATTTCGGAAAACTGGAAGCAAAACCTTCAGAAAATTAAGTACAGGTGGCTTTCGACCAACTATCCGTAAAAATTTCCCGAATTAAAACAATCTATTACGGAACATTTTGGAAAAATAGTGGCTAAAAGAGTGATGAACAAATGACGTTTTCCAGAGACCGAGGAAGTCGGACCATTGATCTGTGTGATCGCGATGCAAATGATGTTTGGACTATTATTCGACAACATGCGTCTAACATCGCTGCACAGAACATCTTGTAGTTTTCATTTGGGGGCTTCCTAGGTGTATAGTCCCGGCATTTGATGGGTGGGATTGAGTATGAATCTTTCCGGTTCAATTGTCCAGATTTTGCAGATGTATTCGTAGGGTGTCAGGCCACCGAGAGTTTTGAGACGGCGAGCGTAATTGTAGGCATTGATGAAGGTGAATTGTTCACGCTTGCGGAATCTGGCGTAACCAGCATTGATCTGGCTTCAACTTCCGGCTCAATCACGATTGAAGGTAATTACGCCACAGATTTCTCCACTTACACCAATGCAGATGGACAGCAACAAAGCATTGCTGATGTGTGGTTCAAGTTTTCTCAGGTTAATGTGCTGCATGAAAAATTTGAGATTGCAGATGAGAGCATTCTTGCCCTGCCCTCTTTG